>CALRKH020000124.1:0-8354 GCA_943367855.1 Asaia bogorensis
TGGTAATAACTTTTGTGAATAGTATAGCAGCATGACAGGTAGCCTATCGCGGCTAGAGCAGGGTGCAAAAGAGGTGGTGGTGCAAGGGTGGTTTGAGCAAGGAAGGTAAAAAACGTACTTTTGACAAGTACACAACAGATATGGCTGCGATGAAGATACTGCTGGCACAACAGAACTATCATATAGGGAACTTTGAGGCGAATACGGAACAGATATTGAGGGCGATGGCGCAGGGAGCAGCGATGGGTGCTGACCTTGTGGTTTTCTCCGAACTGGCTGTATGTGGGTATCCGCCAAGAGATTTTTTGGAGTTTCCGGACTTTGTGGCCCAATGTGGTGAAGCGCTGAATCGCATAGCTGCTGCAAGCACTGATGTGGCTGTGCTGGTGGGTTGCCCCTCGGTGAACCCTGAGCCTGGTGGCAAGCACCTGATGAATAGTGCCTACCTGTGCTATGATGGTGCGATAAGGGGTGTGGCGCACAAAACACTGCTACCGAACTACGATATATTTGATGAATACAGGTACTTTGAACCTGCCTATAGCTGGGGTCTGCTGCAACTGAAGGGGCGGAAGCTAGCTGTGACGATATGCGAGGACCTGTGGAATGTGGGCAATGACCCGATGTATAGGACGAGCCCGATGGAGCAGCTGATAAAAGCGCAACCAGATATCATCATTAACCTAAGTGCATCGCCCTTCAACTATCTGCAGGCAGCTAGCAGGCTGGATGTGCTGACGCAAAATGCGCAGCTGTATGGACTGCCCATCATCTACTGCAATACGGTGGGGGCACAAACGGAATTAGTTTTTGACGGAGGCAGCCTGGCGATGAATGCGGATGGCAGCATAGCCGCTCGCCTACCCCAGTTTGCCGAGGCTATGCAGCTGGTGAGCTGGGAGGCTGATGGGCAGCTATATGCGCCTGACATGGCGGCTGTGGCTAGTGCTGCGCCTGTGACAGATAAGGAGCTGGTGGCTGACCAAAACATAGCAGACATACACCTTGCATTGCTAGTGGGCATACGCGACTATTTTGCCAAAATGGGTTTTGAACGGGCGATAGTGGCATCATCGGGCGGGATAGATAGTGCGGTGACACTGGCACTGGCCTGTGAGGCGCTAGGAGCTGATAAGGTGCATGCGCTGTTGCTGCCCTCTCAGTTCTCTACCGACCACTCGGTGGCGGATGCAATAGCACTATCGACCAATCTAGGCAACAGATATGACTTGATACCGATAGCGGCGGTTTTTGACACGTATCAGCAGTTGCTGCAACCAGTATTTAAGGATGCGCCGTTTGGGCTGGCGGAGGAAAATCTGCAGTCGCGCATTAGGGGTGCGATGGTGATGGCGCTGGCGAATAAGTTTGGCTATATACTGCTGAACACCTCTAACAAAAGTGAGCTAGCAACTGGCTATGGGACGCTGTATGGCGATATGGCTGGAGGGCTGGCGGTGCTGGGCGACCTGTATAAAGTGCAGGTGTATGCACTGGCCAACTACATAAACCGAGATAAACCTACGATACCGACCAACATCATAACAAAGGCACCGAGTGCGGAGCTGCGCCCAGGACAGAAGGATAGTGATTCGCTACCGGTATATGAGCTGCTAGACCCAATACTGTATCAATACATAGAGCGGAGGCAGGGGCATGATGCGATAGTGGCACAGGGGCATGATGCTGCGCTAGTGGGACGGACGCTGCGGATGGTGAACAATAATGAATATAAGCGGAATCAGTTTTGCCCCATCATCAGAGTGTCGCCAAAAGCATTTGGTGTGGGTAGACGTATGCCTATAGTGGGGAAGTATGAAACGATAGATAAATAAGCTAACTAACGGCAGACATGAAACAGAAAAAAGCACTCTTGCTAACGCTGGTACACCCCACCTATCTACCCCCGGTATATGCGCTGGCGCAGGTGATAAGGGATAATGGCTGGGATGTACACATACTGACGTTTGACGGGGACCAACATAGCACACCTGCATTGGGCAGTGGCATAAGGCTGGAAAGTGTGGGGCGGCATGCAGGGCTGAGCCTGATGGGCAGGCTAAAAATAAGAAGTGTATATAAAAAGCGTGCTCATGAGCTGCTGACGGATAGGGATATGCCTGTGCTGTCGTTTTGTGCCTATAGCTATCTGGTGATGGCAGGGCTACCGAGCGGAGGGGCGAGGGTGTATCATGCGCTGGAACTATCGGACTTTTTGTGGCGATCGCTGAGGAGGTCGCCACTGTCGCAAATCAATAATTGGCTGGCGCTGAGGAAGCTGCATACGGCAAGCCTAGTGACTACACCATCGGCTCAGCGGTCGGCATGGCTAGCGGGCAGAGCGAGGTTGAGTTTTATGCCGAGCACGGTATGCAACACTGCTTACCTAGGGCCGGAAACTAGTGCCAAAGAAAACTACAGTGAGCAATGCTATAGGCTGATAGGCGAAGCGCATAGAGGCCGAACAATAATACTATATATGGGTGTGGTGAACCACCAAGTATGTGTGCAAGAGTTGGTGCAGGGGTTTGGCCTAGTGGAGCGTAGTGATATGGTGCTGGTGATAGCTGGGATAAAGGATAATGCATATGGGCAGGCGGTGCAACAACTGTGTGGTGCTAGTGCTGCAAGTGAGCGTATAGTAACGTTCCCGTTTGTGGGTGGTAGTGATAAGGAGGCACTGCAAAGAACTGCCAGTATAGGTGTGTGCCTGAACAGAGAGCAGGATGATGATGTGGAGTCTAAAATGACCGCGCCGAACAAAGTAGGTGAGTATCTGGCAGCTGGACTGTATGTGATAGCTAGCGCGACCAACTATACGCTACCCATAGCCCATGCTGGTGTGGCTGCCCTATGCGAAGGCACTACGCCCAATGACATAGCTAAGGCGATAGAAAAGGCCGCAGAGGCCATAGCACAGCCTACCTATAAAAACCATATAGCCGAGTATGTGCACAACTATTACAACATGGCTACACAGGCCGCACCCATACTGAAGCATATGGAGCAGAAGGGTTAGTGGCGCATGCGGACGCGGAGAATGACATCGGAGTATTCGTTGGCACGCTTGATGAGGACTACCTTGTGCTGGGCTTCGGATTCCTTGAGGAGTTGCAGGTATTGGGGTGCAGCGTTTTTGGGCAGCCTGTAAAAACGCGCTGACTCGAGGAAAGAGACCTCAATGTATTCATCGCCATCTTTGGGCATCTGTATAGCAGCCACAGTGAGTGGCCGCTCGATAGGGCGCATATGATTCTTCTTTCGGTGCTGGGCACTACATGCGGTGAGCATGGTGGTGCACACAAGGAGGAGCAAGTATGATACCCTTACTATGAGCTTCATTAACTATAAAGCGTGAATGATTATAAACAAGTAGTGCGGTATCTGTAATCGGTGAGTGTAAAGTTTGTAGAAGAGTAAGTAGGGTCTGTAGAGAATGTGTAGCCGCTAGAACCTGCTGGTGTGTAAGAGCTGTTGGGCTGCACATTGATCATGGTAACATTAGGCGTGTAAGAGCCTGCACAAGCTGGATTTTCCTGAGCACGCAGCCAAGTGGCCAGTGGTACTGGCTGATTGAACATAGCAGGGTCGAATACGTATGCTTTGGGGCCTGTGGGCATCTGAATAGTAACCAATGGCGCTACGTGATACCACCATCTGATGCAGCAACCACCCCACTTTTGACCTTGGACACATAACCTGTCTCCGCCAGAATTGGCGAAGCTAAAGATTTTCTTAGTGCCGTATTTGTAACGGTTGTTGATGATATAGTTCATTTTATGGGCACGTGCGTAGCAACCATCGTAGCAATACTGGAATGGGATACAATAATCTATGGCATAAGGACCAGGGAGCGCACAACACTGACGAGTAATATAGTCGAACATCATTTGAGCGGTTTGGAAATCGGGTATAACGTTGTTTAGGCCAGGGTCGGTGGTGTTTAGTATACCTAAAGCCTGTGCATCATTAAACAAGTTGTCATCCATAGTGCTCAAGTCTACCTTGCGAATGCTTGATGGGTCGCTAACCACCATGTTGGCATTGTTGGCAACAGCTCTACCAGCTAGCTGAGAGAGCTCTGCACTGACTAGTACTTCTTTTCTAGGGTCGTACTTGATAGCAAGACGGGCACTGGTAGCTAAAGCTACTTTAAGTACTGCAATGTTAGCTGGGTCTTTAACGGTAAAAACCTGCGTATTTTCATTAAAGAACACCTCGACAAAGGAAGAGCCTTCGATAGGCTGAATGGCAGCAACTGTTACGAGCCCGTCGTAAGTATTGTAAACCTCAGATGGCTTTCCTGATTCTACTGTGTTTACAGTTTCTACAATTGGCTGATTATTTGGGGTGTTGGTTGTTTGTTTAGTTGATTTATTGCAACCAACGAACAGAGCACTACCAGCCAATAAAAGCAGACTTAATGCCCTTACTATAGGGCGAGGAGCAGGAACAAAAAAGCGGCTCATAAAGATTAGATTTTAATCATTTTGACAATTAGCATTCTAAGTTAGGAAAAAACAATGAAGACATAACAAAAAGCGTTTAATTTATTTTTACCTTGACTTGCTGTTAGGAAAGTTGTGAAAGAAGGAGTAACTTTAATAATTGCATCAAAACATCATATTGAATATGAAGCGTTTAACAACTCTATTTGTAGCTGCACTTTTTGCTGCCAATTCGAATGCGCAAACAGGACTGACCAAAAAGCCAATGGTTGAGCACCTGAAGGTTATAGACATGCTGCAACAGACAAATAGTATGGATGCGACCAGAGCAAAAACTACGGCAACAATAGATACGGTTCAGCGAATAGTGGCACAGAGCACTATGGATAATGTGTTGATGTCTATGTCGGACTCTGTGAAAGTGAAATATAGTAGGAATAGGCGGTCCTTTTTTGATTATAACAATATGATATTTGCTTACAACTATCCGTATGCAAAATCGCCAATGGTGAGTATGGGAGGGGTACACACAACACCGAGGGTTCAATATGATACGTTTGTGCACTGGACAATAAATCCATTTACAATGCCATCATTTGTGCTGTATGAAGGTGCATTTGCTCGATATGATACACTTAGCAACCTAGCCCAATACACCCACCTGTTTGTGGACTCTGTAACCAATGATAATGTTAGCTACAGAAACACGTTTAATAGTAATAAACAGATAAAACAAGGATGGTGGTTTAATTTGAACGCAGGAACAGAGGATAGCGCGTTCAGACAAACATTCACTTATGATGCCAGCAACCGATTAACAGCAGATACTGTTTATATTAAACATTTGAGCGTGTGGAGGATAGCAGCCAGAACACAGTATAGCTACGATGCTGCTAATAACCTGACTTTAGTAAATCACTGGTCTAACGCGACAGATACATCTTACACCCTACCGCTAGTGAACCAACTAAAATATGAAATAGGATATGATGGCAGCAACAGAATGACATCGGTATATACACATAGCCACAATGGCACGTCACTGGCACCCTATGTAAAAGACACATTTGACTATACGGGCACATATAGTTTTCACACAGGATGGCGTCAGCACCAATTTGATGGTATACATGGCACATGGTGGCCACAATATCAGATGCAGAAGCATTTATCAGGCGGCTTAGCTGATACTGTTTTCCATCAAGGCTGGGACAGCATAGCAAATATGTGGACCCCTGTTTCTATGGACATTGTAGCCTATAATGAATATAAGCACCCCGATAGCATGCATAGCTATTTGTATAACTGGACCAGCTATTCTAGTAGCCCCGACTACACTAGCCGATATTATTACGAGATATTTTATGACACTATTATAGCGATAAACGTGGATGAAATTGCAACAGATTCCAACAAGGAAATTTTGGCATATCCCAATCCTGCAAAAGATATCGTAACTATAGACTACGATGATCGCTTTTGGGGTATAGTAAGTATTGTAGATTTGAGCGGGAAGACAGTAATGAAACAATCGGCCATGACGAAAAACTCTACTAAAATAGACATAAGCACGTTGAGTCCTGGCATGTATAGTATAGTTTTGACTAGCAAGGAGGGTAAAAATATATTGCGTGGAAAACTACTAAAAGAGTAGTAGCAACATCATCAATTATTCATTATTTAGTGACCACAAAAAGGATATTTGCAGCAATACTATTTAGTGTATTGGGACTTAGTGCAAGAGCACAAAACAATAATACTGACGTAGATACAAAACAAAAGACTGGCTATGCTACTAATAAACGCCTCCCAGCTTTTAATATACTACTAAGAGACAGTACCAATGTTTTCAACACCTTTAATATACCTAAAGGTCGTCCGACTATTCTGCTACTATTTTCACCTGATTGCAAACATTGTAATGAAGCAGCAGAGAAAATAACCAAAGGAATGGACTCTATTAAAGACTATGATATTTATTTTATCAGCTCATCTCCCCGCATGGGAGAAACAATAAAATATGCTCAACAACATCAACTAGATGAGTTTGAAAACATAAAACAAATTGGGAGTGATGTAGGCTTTTTTTATGTACCGTTCTTTGGGACTCGCCACTTGCCAGGCATAGCTATATATAATAAGAACAAGGAATTTGTAAAGTATCTAGAAGGCGACTTTGAACTCAAAGATATACGCCAGTAATAAGCAACCTAACTATAACAAAACAGCCCTGAGATTAGATCAATCAGAGCTGTTTTGTTGTTTGTAAACAAGATTAACTTACTCTAGTATAAACCTGAGTGTTGATGGAGCTGCATTGCCTGTACTGAAACGGGCTATGTAGTTGCCTGCCGCTAGTTCTTTGGGTAACTCTATGCTGTTGGAGCCTGCTGCTACCTGATAGTTCGCCACTTGCTTACCCTCCATGTTGTAGATGCTTAATGATCCTGCTACTGTTGTGCTAAATACCATTTTACCTTGGGTAGGGTTAGGATACAGCGACAACACTACTGTTTCTTCATCCAATTCAGCTATCTGCTCGTTTATTGGTTTGGCGCCTATAACACTCAATGAACGGGTGCGGTAACAGCCTGTGCTACTTAATGTGTAGGTTACTGTAACCACGCCACCAGATATACCTGTTGCTACACCTGTGCTTTCTCCTATTGCTGCTACTCCACTGTTGCTGCTGCTCCATTCTCCTACTCCACTGCTGCTTAAAGTGACACTACCACCTATGGCTACACTGCTTGCTCCAGATATAGCAGCTGGTAGATTGTTGACCGTCAATACTGTGCTGCCCACACAACCTGTTGGCAGGGTGTAGTAGATAGTTGCATTACCGCCGATTACTGAGTTTAGTAAGCCTGTGGTGCTACCTACTGTAGCTACATATATATTGCTACTACTCCATGTGCCGCCATTAGGAACGGCCATCATAGTATGGAACTGTCCTGCACATATAGTGCCCGGGGTACTTGTTATAACCGGCACCTCGTTTACAGTCACTACTCTAGTACTATAACAAC
The DNA here is from genome assembly GCA_943367855.1 of Asaia bogorensis. Classification (GTDB taxonomy): domain Bacteria; phylum Bacteroidota; class Bacteroidia; order Chitinophagales; family Chitinophagaceae; genus Nemorincola. Next base: position 7,478 of record CALRKH020000124.1, read on the forward strand.
CTGTAAATAGCGTGTAGGTTATGGTTGCCGTACCGGGGCTAATTCCATCTACTACTCCGTTGCCGCTGCCTATAGTGGCTATTGATGGATTGCTACTTGTCCATGACAACATACCCGGTGTAGAATTGGATTGTGCGATTCTTGCTCCCTGACATAATGATGTAGCTCCTGTTATAGCTGCTGGTAGTGCATTGGCGGTAAACACTGTAGTTCGCAGACAACCAGATGGTATAGTATAGGTAACTACTGCTGTACCTGCGACATTGGCTGTTACTGAACCTGTAGCACTGTTGATAGATGCTACCGTTGGGTTGGATATAGTCCATACACCTCCGCCGTCTACATGTGCCAGGATGCTGCTATCGCCTATACATGCACGTGCAGTGCCTGTTATTGCCGACATGGCTGCATTGATCGTCACTGTCTTGATGGTATAACAACCTCCTTGTGTGTACGTAAGATTCAACGTGCCTGCACTTACTGCCGTCAGCAAGCCTGTAGATGATGATATGGTAGCTCGTGAGGTATTGCTGCTACTCCAGCTGCCCCCGCTTACACTGTTGGTATAGGTCGCCGTTTGTCCTACGCAGACTACATCAGATCCGCTGATGACAGGCAATGATGGATTCACTGTTACTACGGTTGTCTTGTAACATACAGGATTGAAGGTGTAGCTTACTACTACTGTGCCGGCGCTAACACCTGTAACCACTCCTGTTGATGGATGAATAGTGGCTACAGACGCATTATCGCTGCTCCAGGTAAATCCGCCCGTTGTTGAACTCAAGGTGGTACTGTTGCCCTCACATACTGATGCTGTGCCTGTGATATTGCCAGGTACATTGCCGACAGTAACTGTGGCTATGCGACGACATCC
>CALRKH020000125.1:0-8227 GCA_943367855.1 Asaia bogorensis
CCGCTACCAAAGAATTTCTATACACACTAGTATGCCCAACATCTACTAGGCACATAGCACAAAACGCCACTACTGTAAACCTCTACCCTAACCCGGCTAAAAACCAGATAAACGTTTCAGCTACTGCTGCACTGAGCAACGCTGCCATCTACAATACCACTGGGCAGCTCATAGTTAATGAGCAAGCACACAACACCAATAATATGCTACTCAACACCAACCACCTACCCCACGGCATTTACCTTATCAAACTACAGTTTACTGACGGCACTATCGAGCCTGTCACAAAAACTATAAACATTCAATAAAAGACTCACTACTAAAACCCACTTGGCCCACCACTATTAGGTGGCATACCACCTCCAGGCATCATGCCAGGCGGTGGTCCGTCAAACTCACGCCTGGCCTCAGTTTCCATCTTCGGAGCCTTACCCTTAAAGCTCCTTATTGTATACGTTAGCTGAGCCATAAAGTATTGCTGCAGCACCATTGTGTTAGTGTTCTCTATGTAGGTCTCTGCTACGGTGCGGGTCACACTGGTATTTTGGTTCAGCATATCATACACGCTTATGCGGGCCTCCATTGCCTTCTTCATAAACTTATAACCTACATAGCTGTTCCACAACAAGAAACGCTGTGCACCACTACCACTGAATGCAGTAAAATAGTTGTGCGTCACACTTGTGTTAAACACAAAGTTCTTAAAGAATATCCAATTCACTCTAGCAGCTGCTACATGGTTGTAGTAGTTGTTGTTCGCCTGTGTTTGTATGCTATTCTTCACCACATTATAGTTACCTGTGTAAGACAATGTAAAGTCAACATTTTCGCTGATGTTGCTACTTAGCACCAACCCAAACGATGGCACATAAGCCTCACTGTAGTTGATGTTGTCATTCACCAAACCAGGTATTCGGTTAAAGTTCAGTCCACCATTAAAGTTCAGGTTTGATTTTAGCTGCTTCAGTGGCACACCATAGGTAGCAAACAATCTTGTATTCCAGTATCCATCCAGATTCACGGGTCTGCTTAGCTGGCTACCCGCATTGATTACTATATTTGTGCTCGATATAGGATCTGTAAACAATGAATCTCTTGCTGGCAGATAAGTGGCAGTAGCCACATAGTTTTCCACCCTGTTCACAAACAGGTTAAAGAAAAAATTCTTAGCCGTCTTACTATTAGTTGCACCATAGCGCACTATAAACGTGTGCTCATACGTCTGGTCTAGTGCGGCATTACCAGTCTTCATCAGCAGTGGGTTGCTCACATCTACCACCGTTTGCAACTGCGATATGCTGGGCGCATTCGTACCAGTACGATACATGATCCGTAGATTTCGTCCATCTTCATACCGCTTGTTGAAAAACAGATTCGGTAGCACATTTGTAAACGACCTATTGATAGTAGCCAATGTAGGATACACCTGTTCTCCATTCAACCTCGCCTCTTGCAGTTGCACACCTACATTGAAACTCTGCTTACCACCACGCTCTCCCAGCCTATAGCTCAGCCCACCCTTATGTGTAGTATAGGTATTCTCATATTGGTTAGAGAATAGCGATGTGCGCACATCTGCATACACTTCTTGTCCGGGCACACGGTCATACGTGGCCTTATCAGTACTATTCTGTGTCACACCAGGGTTATAATTCACCATCACCTGCCCTTTTTTGCCCACTGGCTCAGTGTAGGTGATGTTGGCATTATAGTTCACACCATTGGTATATTGGTCCCATCGCTGATCTCTTATAGAGTCTACAGTCACCGTGTCATAAAACCTATTCAGGCTGTAGTAATCACCCACTCCATTCTTCTCATTCAGTCCTCCATTCAGGTTCAGCGATATCGTTCTGCGAGGCTTGCCAAACTTATGTTGATACAACAAATTAGCCGACCCATTATAGCCATCATTAGCAGCATAATTGCTATTGTTGGTTGCACTCAGCATGCGCACATCGGCCTGCGTACCCGCAAAGGTGCTGCTGCGGCTCTCATTATTTTGCAGGCTGAAACTCGGTGTAAACGTGATGCTATTGGATGAGTCTATGGTATACTCCAGCCGCATATTCACCCGGTGATTCCCGTTGTTACTCTCTGTAGTATCTAGCTGGTTATAGGCATTATTATTCAGCGCTCCCGTAAAGTAATTCCTGTTCACTTCCGATGTGTTGACCGTATTGGTATTATTATAAAAATAGCTACCAGTCACTTTTATCTTTTTGCCCCAGTTATCGCTATAGTTCAAGCCCAGCGCATTGGTACGCGCTATACCACCCTGCTGTCCTATCATAAAATTATTGGCACCACCGCCACCGCCTTGGCCACCACGTCCACCTCGGCTACCACCACCACTACGGCCCTGCCCACCACTGCCCACAGCACCCAGTATATCCTCAGTGCTAAAGTTCTGCTGATTGATGTTGTTAGACAAGCCTAGTATAGAGATGCGCCTATCACCGTCAAATATGTTTAGATTAGCACCTGCTATATACCTATCATCAGTGCCATAGCCTGCATATACCCTACCAAACACACCTTGACTCTTATTGCTCTTGGTTATGATGTTGAGCGTCTTCTGAGCATTCCCATCATCAAATCCCGTAAAAGCCGACTGATCACTCAACCTATCAAACACCTGTATCTTATCTATCACCTCTGCCGGTAGATTCTTCAGTGCTAGCGATGGGTCAGTGCCAAAGAATGGCTTACCGTCCACCAGCACTTGCTGCACAGTTTCACCATTCACCTTCACACCATTGGCATCACTCGTCACACCAGGCATCTTGGTCACCAGCTCCTCAGCAGTTGCATCCGGATTAGTCTTAAAGGCATCTGCTCTAAATTGGCTCGTATCACCCTTCTGCTCTGCTCTTATTTGTTTACCCGCTATCGTCACCCCCTTTAGCTGTTTAGCTTCGCTCTCCATCTTTATAGCCCCCAGCACCACATCAGCATCCACCACCTGCACCACTTGCTTCACACCCTTATACCCCAGGTAAGACACCCTAAGGCTATAGCGTGCAGGTGCCACTCCCATTAGCTCAAAGCTGCCATCATCGCCACTCACCGCACCTGTCTTCAGGTTTGTATCTGCACCATTCACCAGCAGCACCGTCACCCCCATCATAGGTTGGCTATCTGCTTTGTCCACTAGCTGCCCGCTCACCTTATAGCCTTGCGCATGTGCACCCAGCACCACATTGAGCAGCACAGTCACAGTTGCCCATACATGCCTATAAGTAAATACCCTATTTATTAATCGCATATTTTCCATGTGTGTCTTACCCATAGTGCCATCATGTGTGCACTATATAAGACTGCAAAGTTGAATCAAAGTAAAATAACAACAAGCTCAGTTCACCACGTTATTCCACCTCTTTACCCATTGCCGACTGCCGCATATGATGTGCTGTAGTAGCACCCAGATAGTTATCTATCAGCCGCTCCACACCATATATCACTGGCGTTAGCAGCACTGCCATTACAAATTTATAAGAGTAGTTCACCAGGCATATAGCCACCACTCGCTGGTAGCTCCAGCCTTTCCCCAGCTTAAACGCTATAAACAACACCACAAAACTATCTACCAACTGCGATACCACTGTCGAGCCCGTAGCCCTCAGCCATACCTTACGCTCACCAGTAGCCTTCTTTATTTTATGAAACACCCACACATCCACTATCTGGCTCAGCAAGAAAGCCACCAAACTACCCGCTATTATCCACATCCCTTGCCCAAACACACTCTCAAACGCCAACTGCATATCAGGCACACCCTGCTCTCGCTGGCTCCCCACCCAGAATCCTCTGTCGGGTGCTATATGTATCGCCAGATAAAACATCACAAAGGCATAGCATATCAGCGCCACTGCTGTGTAAGATATACGGCGCACAGCCTTAGGACCAAAGTATTCATTCACTATGTCTGTCATCACAAACTCTAGCGGCCACAGCAGCACACCACACGTCAGCGTATAGGTTAGTCCATCTTGCCCTAGTAGCGAAAATGGGTGTGGCTCCATACCTAGCGCACGCTCTAGCGAGAAGAGCTTACCACCTATACACTCAGCTATCAGCGCATTGGCCACAAAAAACGAGGCTATGATAACGAACAATTTCGTAGGCTTATCACTCAGCAATCTGTTGACCATTGGCCAGTAGTTTTTAGTTGTTTATTAGTCAGCTATTGTTGTGTACTCCTGATGCCCATGGTGTAGGTACGCCATCGCTCTATCACCTGCGCTAGGTCGGCTGGTAGCTCCGAGTCAAACATCATACGCTCATTCGTATCCGGATGCACAAAACCCAACTCCTTGGCATGCAGCGCATGGCGAGGTATAATGTCAAAACAGTTCTCTACAAACTGCTTATACTTGCTATATACCGTACCCTTCACTATCCTGTTACCACCATAGGTAGGGTCGTTAAACAGTGGATGACCTATATGCTTCATATGCACCCTTATCTGGTGTGTGCGCCCCGTCTCTAGTTGCAGCTCCGTCAGTGTCACATAGTTAAACCGCTCTAGTACCCTGTAGTGCGTCACTGCCTCCTTGCCATAGTCCCCTTCCGGAAAAGCATCCATCATCTTCCTGAATCGCAAATTGCGCCCTATATGCGCCCTTATCGTGCCACTATCCTCAGGCAGGTCGCCCCATACTAGGGCTATGTAGCGGCGGTGTACAGTATGCCGTTTGAACTGAGCCGCTAGGTGGTTCATCGCCTTTTCGCTCTTGCCTATCACCACCAGCCCAGTAGTGTCCTTGTCTATGCGGTGCACCAGCCCCACCCTCGGCAGGCCAGCTATCTCCAGCTGCTGCTGTTGCAGGTAATACGATAGTCCGTTTACCAGCGTGCCGCTATAGTTGCCGCAACCAGGGTGCACCACCATGCCCGCAGGCTTGTTCACTATCATCAGCGCATCATCCTCATAGGCCACATTCAGGGCTATGTCCTCCGCTATCACCTCCTGGCTCTCAGGTCGCCTCGTCTCATACACCAATATCTCATCATTCGGGCGCACCTTATAGTTAGCCTTCACTGGCTGCTCATTCACCAGCACATAGCCATTATCTATAGCCTGCTGTATCTTGTTGCGCGTAGCACCCTCCAGCCGGTTCATCAAAAACTTATCTATCCGCAGCGGCACCTGCCGCTTTTCGGTCACTATACGCATGCGCTCCACAGGTTGCTCCGCCACCTCCGTCACCTCAGCTTCGGGCTCCTCATCATCCCATACGTCTTCTTCTATAACGTCTACTTCCGCCATGCCGCAAAGATACATCCTTATCATCGCTACTCATTAACAAAGCCAAAACGTGTAACCAAACTAATACTAACACCTTTTTTACTATTTTTATTCCTATGAAGCAGATCAGCCTATACCCCACAGTCAGTGTCGAGCAGCTAAGCCCAGGCAAACTACTCATTGCAGAGCCGTTTCTCAACGATACCAACTTTGCACGCACCGTCATCTACCTGTGCGACCATAATAATGAAGGCTCCGTAGGCTTCGTCATCAATCAGCCTAGCCAATACCAGCTCGGCCAGCTACTTACCAATACCGCTGCCGATGGTCCACAAGTGTTTGTAGGTGGCCCAGTACAAACCAACACCCTCCATATGATACATCGCATACCAAATACCATACCTGGCGGCACCACCGTAGCAGGCAATATACTTTGGGGAGGCTCCTTTCAGCAATTGCAAGAAATGAGCGAGACCATGCACCTCATTCACCGTCAAGACGTAAAACTTTTTATAGGCTACAGCGGCTGGGGGCCCGGTCAGCTCGAAGCCGAAATAAAAGAAGGAACCTGGTTCATTGTAGATGCCAACGAGCAAATACTCTTTGAGCAAGACCCACAAAAAGTATGGGCCGAAGCCATATCTCTTCTCGGCGCCCGATATACCTACCTCAAAAACCTCCCAACCGACCCTCAACTCAACTAACTAATAATCCTTTAAGCAAGGGCCGTAAAGACGACACCCTTACTGAACAGGAAAAGTTGTTATCATACACAATATTGACCTACATGCTCAATACTATCTAAAACACATAATTGAGTGTGTTGTTTTCAGATACCCATATTTTTAATACACACTAAATGTGCAAAGTATACAACCCTGTAGGCGCACTAACTACAGTTAAGAACAAACTATTAGAAAACAATATCACTGAATTCAGTTCGCTAAAAGAGCTAATAGAATTTCAAAATGAGCACAACTCAATTCGCCTAAAAATCAGATCAAAGCACGAACTACTCATCAATCAAGAAAAAGTAACGCTGCAAAATAGCATCAGAGAAATTAACAAAAAGATTGAAATTGTTAAACATAATACTAGACGACATCTATATAGGGCAGCAAAGAAACTATATCTCAGAAGCGTAAAGCAAACTAGGGATAATATAAAATATCAAACTAGCATTAGTCTTAAGATTAAAAGCTGCTATTATCATTCTATATATTTTCTCACATTATCCTATTACAAATCACAAAATTATGTAGCCACAAAAAGACTTGATAATACGCACACAAACCTATCAATTCGGCTACATCACATAACAAATCAGTTTGATAATGCTGTAAAACATAGCAGCCAAAATGACATATCAGAACTAGAAAGAAAGATAACTGTTATAAACAAGCTGCACACACATATCACTGGTGCTATTGGAGAACATCAAGTAGTAAAAACATTAGAAAAATTACCAGACAGCTTTTACCTCATCAACGACTATTCCGTTTCAATAAGCCAATCTGTCAAAGGCAAACATAGAAAAAGGAAAAGTACACCATACCAAATTGACCACATCCTTGTTGGGCCTCCTGGTATTTTTCTGTTAGAAACTAAAAACTGGAGTAAAGATGCTATAAACAATCCCACTCTTCGCTCACCTGTTCAGCAAATCAATAGACTCAATAAAGCACTATACAATATAATAAACAAAGCCTCTAATCTAAAGCTTAATAATCACTTTTGGGGCAAAAAAACAATACCGATAAAAAACCTAATTGTGTTTATTAACAACAAGCCAAATGAAACCTTCGAGTTTATAAAAATCTTAAACCTAAACGAATTATTGGAATATATAAGCTATCAAAAAGATACTCTTTCTGTCAGCGAAGTGGAAACTATAGCCAACTACCTTTTGAACTCAAACCATAATTGCATTAGATTGTAACAGTTTGAATAACCTATAATACTCCCAATATCTAAAATCCTGTCCCGAAATGAATCATAAACGCTTTTGACATCGGCACACACACAAACCTAATTCCAACGAGCACATATCTTTACAAAACCTTAGTTGTTATAGTTTAACCTAGCTCATTTAGTGTTAAAGTTAATCACCATCCTAGTCCTCATTTCACATTACACAAAAGGTAGCACATCAACATAATTGATGTGCTACCTTCACCTTTAATAAAACCAATCCTATATTAACCAGGTCATCACTTGCTACTACACTACCACCAGGTATCAGCCTTTATGGCTATACCTATATTAAAGGTATTGTAGCTGGTGGGTATGGTAAAGTCTCCCAGAGTCGATGTTACACGTGCCTTATTAGAGCTATGTAGCAGCAGGTTGGAGAAGACCATAAAATGTTCGCCAAGGTATAGATTGACCTTAGGTCCAAAACACAACGAAAGGCTATTTTTAATCTCTGTACTAGCGTATCCAGAAGTTAGACCAGCGCTATACAAATCTCCACCTACAAAAAGACCTGCGGCTAATGAATGGTGCTTTTTATTGACCAATATTGGGTAAAATCCCGCCGTCCATACATAAGACCACCCCATATCTCCGGTAGCGTCCACAGGTGTACCGTAGGGTAGCTGAATAGTGCTGCTAAACCATGTGTCGTTAGGGTTCACCAGTAGCTTCACTCCAAAGCTCCATTCCAACACAGCCCTTTCTTTCGCTATCAGAAATCCGTAATCCAAACTAAAGCCACCTGCACTTTTATAAGGGCTTTTGTCCCCACCTATACCCATTCCGTAACCTAGAGCATAACTACCGTAATTATCCATCAGGTTTTTACGTGGTTTACGTTTTCGGGTACTCCCCTTTGTTTCAGCTTGGTAGCTTTCAGCCGCATTATTGATTTCGTTTTCGCTTCGCTCTGTTTTTGCTTTTGCGTCTTTCAGCTCGGCAGCTCTCCTTTTCACAGAGTCATTGGCTGGCTGCAGTGCTATTACCTTACCATAATAGTAG
>CALRKH020000126.1:0-8028 GCA_943367855.1 Asaia bogorensis
GGTCGGTTTCGTGGCGCACTATCTCGGCAAAATCGCCATCGGGCACTAGCGAAATGTAGTGTTCGAAATATGGATTGTACTCGCCTGCTAATGGGCGCGACAGTGTATGAGCCATGCTGGATAAGTTAATTGGCAGCTAAGTTACACCAGCAAAGTGGCAATAGCCAAGAAACCATACGAACACTATTGCATATTTATAGCAGCTGCAACTTGTGCCAAATTGCGCAATTCGGGATAGTCTGCCAAAGAAGAGGACCTAAATAACTGAGCGTTAGTAAGAGTAGTATTCATATTGTTCAAAAAGTGTTTTGCACATATGGAGACAGCGCAATGTTGTATTTTCCAATCTGCTACAGAGGCTGCATTGTTAAACGCAAGAGGTGACATGATAGACTGCAACAATTCGGAATATAGATTGCTGCGCACTTCGGCAGATAGCAGAAGTGTGTCTGTGTAGGCGTTGACAATTTCGAAAGCTTTTTTGTAGTCACTCTTACTAGTCATTGGGCTTTGAGCGGAGGCCAGAGTAAAAGTAGCCGCTACAAGCAATAAGGTAAGAGGTGTTTTCATAGTGGCCTTTTTATCAAAAATAAGCAAATGCTACTTGCTGTGGTGAGTTGGAGCATAGATGTTGAATTTGGCTACGACAACTAATACTGACATTGAAGTTTTGGCTTTATTACAGCAACTTTATACTTTTGATTTCTACATGGCTACATTATCTATTGTAATACCTGCCTACAACGAAGGGCGCACCATACACCATATACTCAACAAGGTGAAAGATGTGGTGCTGCTAAACGGTATGCAGAAGGAAGTAATAATAGTGAATGACTGTAGCAAAGACAATACGGAAGAGGCGATATTGGCATATAAAGCAGCCAATGCCGACCTGCCAATAACCTACTACAAGCATGAGGTGAACCAAGGGAAAGGTGCAGCACTGCACACTGGTATAGCCAAGGCCACAGGCGACTATGTGATAATACAAGATGCTGACCTGGAGTATGACCCTGAGGAGTATAATGTGCTGCTAAAGCCGATCATCAATGGTTTTGCCGATGTGGTGTATGGTTCCAGATTTATGGGTGGCAAGCCGCACCGCATCTTGTTCTTTTGGCACTCTATAGGCAACAAGTGGCTCACTATGGCCTCGAATATGTTTACCAACCTGAACCTAACCGATATGGAGACCTGCTATAAGGTGTTTAGGAGGGAGATAATACAAGGGGTGAAGCTGGAGGAAAAACGCTTTGGCTTTGAGCCGGAGGTGACCGCCAAAATTTCAAAAATACCCAAGATAAGGATATATGAAGTTGGTATATCTTACTATGGCCGCACCTACGAGGAAGGCAAGAAGATAGGTATGAAAGATGCCTTTCGCGCTTTGTATTGCATAATAAAGTATAATGTGTTTAAATAGGTAGTTATTTGCTTTACCTAAACACAATAGCGATATTCAAATGTGTAATTTGTTGATGCAACGGTGTTGTCACCCAAAGCAGAAATAGTATTATTGATATGTGATAGGATTGAGTATAGAAGCATGCTGCAACTGTAAAAGCAAGCACAAATTAGAAGATATAATAAAGCCTCTTTACCCTCACCTCCCCCATTCTACCCCATATATCTTAAAACTATTGTGTGTTTGTTTGTGAAAAAAGTATGGTTGTGTGGATAAAACCAATATCTTTGCGCAAAATTTCGAAACAGTAATGGGTTTCAAACGTCTCTTTCCCTTATTCATATTGGCTTTCAGCCTGTTTGGCTTTAGTATTTCTACATCGGCTCAGGAGCATGAAAATCATGAAGTAGCTGCTGCAGAAGGTGCAGAAGGTGCTCACGAAGAAAAAAAAGGTGTTAATATTACCGAATTAGTATTCGGCCACGTGAGCGATGCGCACGAGTGGCACCTGTTTAGCCTGCATGGCGAGCATGGACACGAAACAGAGGTAGCTTTTCCTTTGCCATGTATCATCTACCGCCCAGGTAAAGGGTTGTCGGTGTTTTCTTTCAGCAAGTTTCACGGAGGATATTATCTGGACTCTACAGGTAAAAAAATAAGCCATACTTCGTATGATGGTTTGTATGTGGAGAAGAACATAAAAGAGAAGATATTGGCCGAAGACGGATCGAAGGTTTATGATTTCTCTATTACTAAGAACGTGTTGTCTATGTTCATCAGTGTAGTGCTGTTGTTGTGGTTGGCTACATCGGCTGCCAAAAAGTATAAGCCAGGTGTGGTAGCTGCACCAAAGGGTTTTCAGAATGCGTTGGAGTCGGCAGTTATATTTATACGTGATGAGGTGGGTAAGCCCAACCTTGGCGATAAGCATACACGCTTTATGCCTTTCTTGCTTACCGTATTTTTCTTTATCTGGATCAATAACCTGTTAGGCTTGTTGCCAGGTGGAGCCAACTTTACGGGCAACATCGCTGTAACAGCTTGTTTATCTCTGCTTACATTTATAGTAATGATGGGTGCTAGTAATGCACACTTCTGGGGTCACTTGCTGAACCCACCAAACGTACCATTTGGTGTGAAGATATTGTTGGTGCTGATAGAGTTGATGTCGCTCCTCATTAAACCAGTGGCATTGATGATACGTCTTTTTGCCAATATACTAGCAGGTCACATTGTAATACTTAGCGTTATATCACTTATTTTCGTATTCGCATTGCTCAATAAGTTTGTAGGTGGCGGCTTCGTAATAGTATCGTTGGCCTTCTCTATATTCATGTTTGTGCTAGAGTTGATGGTGGCTGCTATACAAGCGTTCATCTTCACCAACCTCACAGCGGTGTTTATAGGTCAGTCGGTAGAGGAAGGACATGGACATGATGACGCTCATGCACATGCGCACCACTAAGTAGAAGGAGTAGTAAAAGAGTAAAAAATTAAAGACGGCGTAAGCCGAAGTATTATAAAGATTGTTTTTTAATCAAAATCCCAAGTAACATGTCAGTTTTAATGAACACAATTATGTTAGCCGGTGACTTGGCTAAAGCTGGTGGCGCAGTAGGCGCAAGCATCGCTGCACTTGCTGCAGGTGTTGGTATCGGCCAAATCGGTAAAGGTGCGGTAGAAGCTATCGCTCGTCAGCCGGAAGCTACTAACGACATCCGTGCTAACATGATCCTGACTGCTGCCTTCGTAGAAGGTGTGGCACTGTTTGCGGTTATCGCAGGCATCCTAGCTATCTTCGCATAGTAGCGGTAGGAGTCGACAGACACTATAACTGCATCCAACGCACAGGGCCGAGGATGCAGTTATTTAAAAAAACAAATAAGGCTGCGAGAGTGGCAAAGTATAACTGGCGCAAGCTGGGCAACAAACAATAAACGTAAACCAAAATAAAGCTATAAGCAATGGATTTGCTGACCCCGGAACTCGGATTATTTTTCTGGACACTGATTGCGTTCGTCTCTGTATTTCTTATCCTGCGCAAGTTTGCCTGGGGCCCAATTTTGAGCTCGCTGGGTGAGCGCGAAAAAGGAATAGCAGACTCTATAGCTACTGCTGAGCGTGTGAAGGCTGAAATGAGCCAAATGAAAGCCGAAAACGAAAAGTTGATGGCACAGGCGCGCGAAGAGCGCAGCACAATGCTGAAAGAAGCTAAGGAGATAAAAGACCGCATGATAAGCGAGGCTAAAGAACAAGCTAAAGCTGAAGCGAACAAAATAATAATAGACGCACAAGCACAGATACAGCAGCAGAAGATGGCTGCACTGACAGAAGTGAAAAACGAAATCGGTAATCTGGCGGTAGAGGTTGCAGGTAAGATACTGCGTAAGCAGCTGAGCGCTGCTGAAGGGCAAGATGCTTATGCAAAACTGCTTGCAGAAGACATTAAGCTCAACTAATATTGTGCTGCACAGGCTAGGGCCTGTATTATTAACACAAAAACAAGAAACACCGTAAGCTGTAAGAAGCCCGGTAGGTGCGAAAAAAAATAGTATGCAAAATCCCCGTCTTGCCTCGAGATACGCTAAGTCGCTACTAGACCTGTCAATAGAACAAAACAGTCTGGATGCTACACTGGTGGACATGAAGAAGCTAAAAGCGATTTGTGATGCCAGCAGTGAATTTGAGCTGATGCTGCGTAGCCCCATCATAAAAGGCGACCGTAAGTTGGGCATCCTTAAGGCTGTATTGGCCAATCAAAGTATGAGTGCTATAACAATGGCATTCATCACTCTGCTGGTGCAAAAAGGCCGCGAGCAGAACCTGCCCGAAATGGCAGATGCGTTTGTAGCTCAGTATAATGAGTTGAAGCACATAAAGACTGTGCGCCTCACCACTGCTACACAGGTGACACCTGCTGTGATAGATGGTATAAAAAACAAGGTGGCAGCCTACATGCCCGGCAATACGCTGAACATGGAAACTAATGTAGATGAAAGCCTGATAGGTGGTTTTGTGCTAGAGATAGGCGACAAGCTGGTAGATGCCAGTGTGAAGAAGAGCCTGAACGACATAAGAACCAAGATAACAGACCACAGCTACGAAAGTAAACTATATTAAAACAAGCAAGCGGCTGGCAGCAATGCCAGCTGTAAGTATAAAAGGAATAAAAACAATAACTGATTTCTTAATCTAATACATATGGTTGATATTAAACCGGATGAAATATCGGCGATATTGCGCCAGCAACTGGCTCAGGCAGATAGCGGAGCTAGCCTAGAAGAAGTGGGTACCGTGTTGCAAATAGGCGACGGTATAGCACGCGTTTACGGTCTTACAAGTGTGCGCCAAGGTGAGCTAGTAGAGTTTGCCAATGGTGTGAAGGCGATAGCCCTGAACCTGGAAGAAGACAACGTAGGTGTGGTATTGATGGGTGAGTACATAGGCATCCGCGAGGGTGACAAAGTGCGCCGCACCAACAAGATAGCCTCTATAAAAGTAGGTGAAGGTATGGTGGGCCGTGTGGTAAACACACTAGGCGAGCCAATAGATGGTAAAGGCCCAATAAAAGGTGAAGTTTACGAAATGCCACTTGAGCGTAAAGCACCAGGTGTTATATTTCGTGAGCCAGTAAAAGAGCCATTGCAAACAGGTATCAAAGCGATAGATGCGATGATACCGATAGGCCGTGGACAGCGTGAGCTAGTAATAGGTGACCGCCAAACTGGTAAGACAGCTATCTGTATAGATACTATCATCAATCAGAAAGAGTTTTATGAAGCAGGCAAGCCTGTATATTGTATATATGTAGCTATAGGTCAAAAAGCATCTACAGTAGCTGGTGTGATGAAAACACTAGAAGACAATGGTGCTATGGCTTACACTACGATAGTAACAGCGTCGGCATCAGACCCAGCTCCGCTACAGTTCTACGCTCCGTTTGCTGGTGCGGCTATAGGCGAGTTCTTCCGCGATACAGGACGCCCAGCATTGGTGATATATGATGACCTTTCTAAGCAGGCTGTGGCCTACCGCGAGGTGTCTTTGTTGCTTCGTCGCCCTCCGGGTCGTGAGGCTTATCCGGGAGACGTGTTCTACCTGCATAGCCGCTTGCTAGAGCGTGCTGCCAAGGTGATCAACAACGATGCGGTAGCTAAAAACATGAACGACCTACCAGAAAGCATCAAACATCTGGTGAAAGGTGGTGGTTCGCTTACAGCATTGCCTATCATTGAAACACAGGCTGGTGACGTATCTGCATACATCCCAACCAACGTTATCTCTATCACCGATGGTCAGATATTCCTAGAGTCAAACTTGTTCAACGCTGGTATCCGTCCGGCCATCAACGTAGGTATCTCTGTGAGCCGTGTGGGTGGTAACGCACAGATCAAATCGATGAAGAAAGTAGCTGGTACGCTGAAACTAGACCAGGCCCTCTACCGCGAGATGGAAGCCTTCTCTAAATTTGGTGGTGACCTGGATGCTGCTACTAAAAACGTTATCGACAAGGGTAGCCGCAACGTGGAAATTCTAAAACAAGCACAGTTTGCACCATATAGCGTAGAGAAGCAAGTAGCTATCATCTACCTAGGTACCAACAACCTCATCCGCGAGGTGCCTGTAAAGAACACGCGCGCATTTGAAGAGGCGTTCTTGCAACAAATGGAGCTTAAATACTCTGATGTGTTGAAAGAATTTAAGAAAGGAAACCTGCCAGAGGACGGCATCGCTAAGATGGTGAAATTGGCTCAGGACCTTATCCCTCAGTTCAAAAACTAAGAAAAGTAGATTTATAAAAGAGTCCTCTGCCTCAGTAAGGTGGAGGACTCTTTGTTTTGAGGGTAGGCAAGCTGTATCTGCAAAATGTGCCTTGATACACTTGCGAACAGCTACAATAACAAAAGCCTATGATAAACCTTAAACAGGCTCTAGGTGTTTTATTTACTTTTGCCACATCAGCACATTAGCATCCATACTAGACTCTCCGATAGAATACCTGAAGGGCGTAGGTCCACAGCGGGCAGAGTTGCTGCGCAAAGAACTAGAGATAGCTACCTTTGCCGACCTGCTGGAGCACTACCCATATAGGTATGCCGACAGATCGCAAATAACTAAAATAGGCTTTATAGACCCACAAGCCGACTATGTGCAGCTACAGGGCACACTGATAAACATAATAGAAGAAGGCGAGGGGCGCAAACGCAGGCTGGTGGCTACGCTACACGATGCCACTGGCCGCATAGAGTTATTGTGGTTTCAGGGAGCGCAGTGGATGAAAAAGACACTGATAGAGAATGCTACTTATATAGTGTATGGCAAGCTCAATAACTTTAATGGTACACTAACCATACCCCACCCAGAGATAGAGCAGCTAACTGCCGAAACAAGCATACCTGGTAGGCAACCTGTATATTCTACCACCGAGAAGCTGCGCCAGCGGGGTATAACCAATAGGTCTTTTGCCAAGCTGACGCAAGCCTTATTTGAAAAGCTGAAACCGGGTGACGTGGTAGAGATGCTGCCAACAGACATCATCAATACTTATCGCCTGTGTGGCAGGTATCATGCACTGCGGTGGATACACTTTCCGGATACGGAGGAACATGAGCAGGTGGCCCGCCGCCGTATGAAGTGGGAGGAATTGTTTCTCTCTCAGATGGCTATAGGCAGGCTGCGGCTACAACACACAGTGCAGCGGGGTTGGCAGTTTGGCACTGTGGGGCCAGCGTTCAACGATTTTTTCAATAATCACCTGCCCTTTGCCCTAACTGGGGCACAGAAGCGTGTGCTAAGAGAAATAAGACAAGACACAGGCAGCGGCAAACAAATGAACCGACTGCTGCAAGGCGATGTGGGTAGTGGCAAAACAATAGTGGCCCTGATGACCATGCTGCTGGCACTAGATAATGGTTTTCAGGCATGCATAATGGCACCTACAGAGATACTGGCACAGCAGCACTATACGGGCATAGCAGCACTGCTGGCACCTATGGGTATAGACATAAAACTGCTGACGGGCAATGTGAAGGGCAAGGCACGCAAAGAGATATTGCAACAACTGGAGGCGGGCACACTGCGCCTGGTAGCGGGCACACATGCGCTGCTAGAAGATAGTGTGCAATTTAAGAACCTGGGCATGGCCATTATAGATGAGCAGCACAGATTTGGGGTAGGGCAGCGGGCACGCCTATGGCAAAAGAACGAACTGCCACCACATGTGCTGGTGATGACAGCCACACCCATACCTCGCACTCTGGCAATGACGCTATATGGCGACCTGGACGTGAGTGTGATAGACGAGTTGCCGCCGGGTAGGCAGCCCATAAAAACCATACTGGCAAGGCACACACAGCGTGCCCGGGTGATGGAGTTTATGCGGGCAGAGATACACAAAGGCCGGCAGGTATATGTGGTGTATCCGCTGATAGAAGAGTCGGAGAAGATGGACTATGAGAGCCTGGCCGAAGGCTATGAGCAACTAAAAGTATGGTTTGATGTAGATAAGTATAACATAGCCATGGTACATGGCAAGCAAGACCAGGAAGAGCGAGAGCGAAACATGCACCGGTTTATAAAAGGAGAGGCACACCTGCTGGTGGCTACCACAGTGATAGAGGTAG
>CALRKH020000127.1:0-7938 GCA_943367855.1 Asaia bogorensis
GGAGCGTGAAGGCACGGGCTATGATAAAATGTATGAGGTACTGCTTACAAATGGCAAGCAAATACCGGTTGTAAACGAAGGAGACGACAGGGTCTCCGTTACGATAAGGAAACGGATTACCAGGGATGAGGTAATAAAGCTGGTTAGCAGGGCAAACGAAGAGTACCAGCTTCGCCAGAAAGAGATTATTTGCCTCGGGTTAATTGCGCAACACACCACATTATCAGCAATAGAATTTTCGAAAATCCTGAGTTTAAAACAGCCGAATGCAATAAGAGATTGGTTGGGCAGGTTAATAGACCTCGACTTAGTGAAAACTAAGGGTAAGACAAAAGGCGTTGAATATTACCTGAATCCCGACTTTTTAAGAAAAGCGGATTTTAAAGGCAAAACGAACCTTAAGAAAATAGAAGATTACCGATTAAAAGAACTCATATTTGAGGATTTGAAGGTTTACCCGAATAGTTCGGTTAGCGATATTCACCAAAGGGTGGGTAATGAAATTCCGATAAGGAAGATAAAAACGCAGCTTTATAGTATGGTTAAAGATAATGCATTGGGGGTGACTGGAAAGAGAAAGGCTACCCGGTATTTTATAAACAAAACACCGTGAAATAATAGCTGTTTTTGACTGTGCGGTATATAAAATTCAGTTCAAAAAATGGCTAACTGATTGATTATCAATGACTTTTTACACAAAAATGTTGTGAAAAAATAGGGGTGGTTATTTAAATGTTGTTCAAAAACTAACGGAATTGCTCCGAGTAGACACATTGAGAATAACCGCAGATCAGGGATTTGTGCTCATAAAAATGCTATACAAGTCTTTCCTCCAATACGCCCTTCCATTCAATAAACCCCTTTTTATATCAGAATAGTCTTGAATGATCCGGCTAAAAATAGTTAGTTACTTTTGGGCTGTATGTGCAATATGTTAGTCTCTATCATTAAACCACTCCAAAATCCTCAACATAAAAGTTCGACATATTCCAGCTCTTTTCGATTTCTTCCATTCAGCCGCTATAACTACAGCTAAGGCGGCTCGCTTGTTTTTGGTGCTGAATATCGATAAGCGCAGATGGCTATATGTTTTTGGTTTGGTAAATAGTTCAAAAAGTCCTCAGTAAACTACAGAGTATATCAAACAAGTCTTTCTTGTAGATCGTATCTCCAAAATACAAAGATAGACATCCCCCCTACAATCATCCGAAAGAAGTGTAAATTGTGTCTCGAATTCGATGTGGTGAAATGAAATTAAATAATGTAAAAGTTTACCGAATGACGCACATGAAAAACCTTCCGCATGTGTTACAGTATGGTATAACTCATGAAAATTCTCAAAGAGCCAATCCAGATTATATCAATATAGGTGACATTAGCTTAATTGATACTCGAAACAACAAGAGTATACTCGTAGATTATGGAGCGCAATTAAACCTTGGAGTCCCAATAGTTTTGGGAAATTTTATACCATTTTATTTTGGCGTTAAAATGCCAATGCTATATGTTGTGCAAAATGGGGGCAATTTTGTTGAGCAAGCAACTCCTCCCAAGGATATTGTCTATTTAGTGTGTTCAGTTGATCATTTTATTAGGGCGGGATATACTTACTACTTTTCAGATGGGCATGCCACAGACCGTTATACTACTTTCTACGATAAGACTCGAATAGATGAACTTCCGAATTTAATAGATTGGGATGCAGTAACAACTCTATATTGGGGAGGACAAGACAATTTAGATAAAAAACGAAAAAAGCAAGCTGAATTCTTAGTATTGGGAGATATACCTCCCGAATATATTATTGGTTTTGGTTGCTACAATGAAGAAGCAAAAAAAGAATTGCTGTCCATGGGAGTTGGGAAAGGCATGATAAAAGTAATTCCGAATGCTTATTTTTAAACCGTAAAAATGATTCAGTACTTAACAGGTGATATTTTTGAGAGTCGAGCGCAGGCCATAATCAATACTGTAAATACAGTAGGGGTGATGGGTAAAGGTATTGCGTTACAATTTAAAAATGCATTTCCCAGCAATTACAAGGCTTATGTAGATGCATGTAAAACAGGGGAGATAAGAGTTGGTAAATTATTTGTAACTGTAGACAAGAACGTAAACTCTGGAGAAAAAATAATTATCAACTTCCCTACTAAGACCGATTGGAGGAAACCTTCCGAATACAGTTACATAGATGAGGGGCTCACAGACCTCATTAAAATAATTAAAGAAAGGGGAATCAAAACTGTAGCTATTCCGCCACTAGGAGCAGGCAATGGAGGGCTAAAGTGGGAAAAAGTAAAAGAGCTAATTGAGCAAAAAATGAGTTCTGTAGATGTTGTTTTATTTGTTTACGAACCAACTACAGAAATAAAAGAGCATTTAAAAAAGGAAAGAATTAAACTGACTGATGCGCGAGCATTACTATTGTATGTTCTATACGATTTGGTTAGAAGCGGGGAATTCGTATCTGAATTTTCTAGTGAAAAGGTATGCTATTTTCTACAGAGATTTGGAGCAGGGAAGTACTTTAAGCTAAGTTATGAACCTAATTTTTATGGGCCATATTCTGGTAGAGTAAAATACGTATTAAATGTTTTAAATGGGAGCTATATAATGGGATATAGCGACATAAACAAAAAGCCATTTGAACCGCTAACGCTAGTTGGTGATGGTTATGAAAGTGTAGCAACATACATCAATAGCAAGCCAGAGCTGATGGAAATTGCTCATAAAACAACAACGTTTCTGAATGGGTTTTATTCCGACTTTGCACTAGAGTTACTTTCATCTGTTGATTATATATCCTGTCAAAAAGAAACATTCGATTTAGAAACAATCACTAATGGCTTGAATGATTGGAATGATCGAAAGCGTAGCTTGTTTACAAATAGAAGGTATATTGAAATTACTACTAACCACTTACAAGAGGCATTTCATACAGTCTAGTATAAATTGCGCCTGTTCAAACCTCTCCCTATCCCCTACATTAGAGATCAATACATTGCTCCCCTTCGCTTGTTTCTCTACCCTATTTGTTTGCCCCCCAAAAATAATTTCCCTGCCAAACTGCCAAATGCCACAATTAGGCACGGTTTTTGTGCAATTATAAGCCCTACCATCACCCTATCCATCGCCATGTCATCCACTGCCATTATTGCTGCACGTTAGCTCCGTTCTCGGCACCTATTAGGTCGCCCTTCACACTCAGCTACACCCATTCCATCACCCTCATTCATTACCATGCACCACAAAAATCACCTGCGCAAAAACGCAGCCTCCACCCAGGCAAAAAGTGCGCAAAAACATCCCCCGTCCTTCACACAACTCATTGATTATCAAGCACTTACCCTCCACCCTCCAAAAATAAAAAGTGCGCAATTTTATCTCAGCACACACCACCTATATGCACCCTCCACAGCACCCCTCAGCACAGCCATCTACAGCACCCCAGCCCCCTTTTATAAAACATTAGCACAAAACAGCCCCGCTTTAACACCCCCTTCTGATGCCCGTCATCATTCAGGCATATATATTGATCTAATTTTGCAAAAGAAAGAATCAAGAGGAGGAAGCTATGAAACACGTGAACACAGATCGGGCCATCACCATATTTACCATCACCTTTATACTGTTATTCGCCATAGCCAGTATCATATACCTCAGCTGCATCATGCTCAGCTAAGGGTAGGGGTAAGCCCGCAGCGCAGCCTCCATCACCTCATAAGTTTTGGTTTTCAGCATATCCACATCATCCAGCGTCAGCCCATCCACAGCTATAGGCTCCAAAAAGATAGCCCTGTTTTTCCCAGGCCATATTTTCCACCATCCGCTATAGTGCCATCTATGCACCGTATCCGGAAAAATGACAGGCAGTATAGGCACACCAGTATTTATAGCCAGCCTAAAAGCCCCCGAATAAAAATCCTTCAGCGGCCGTCCTGTCTCATTAAAAGTACCCTCCGGAAAGATAATGATATCCGCTTCATGCTTCAGCACACGCCACATCAGTCGCATACTCTTGGCCCTGCTCTGCTGGCTACTCCGGTCCACCATTACGGCTATCTGCTTATACAAAAATCCCAGCACCGGCACCCTCGAAAACTCCTTTTTCCCCAGCGCCCTAAAATACTTAGGCAGCGCTGTAAACAACACCACCGTGTCCATATAAGAAATATGATTAGCCACTATCACATAGCTCCTTTTAGCAGGCTTGTAGCCCCGCACCTGCACAGGCATACCTATCACCCACAGCCACACCCTGGCCCACATGCGCACTATGTTATATATAGCCCTGCGGCCTGCTATACTATTGGCAGCCCCCAGCACCACATAAAACGGAAACGTCACTATCAGCCCTATTACAAAGGTGACAATGACGTATGCAGTATAAAACGGTTGCAGTATGTAGCGCAACTACTTTATGGTTTAGGCGTTGAGTTGAGGTATATTAGGTCTACCCACATTCTTCTTACCCTCCCATGGTATCATAGCAAAGAACAATACAAATGCCAGACCAGAGAAAATCAATATCTTCTTAAACTTGGCCCCATCTTCCATAGTCTTTTTAGCCACCCTAAAAGCCAGGTGCACCAGCACTATACCCAGTATCATGCTCACTGCATGCTCCATAGCATAAAACCTGATATAAGGGTCCTTCATCACATTGCCACCACTCAGCATACCCGTACCTATCACCTTAGTGTAATACAAAATAAAGCCCAGCAGCAACTGCACATCGCACCCAATCATCAAAAACAGTGCCGTCATTCTATTCCCTTTCTTGAAGGTGCCCTTACTCACCAGTCCTATCAGGCTTTGTATAGCCACCACTGCCGCCAGTATCAATACCAGGTATCTGAGTATGCTGTGCAAATAAAGTATCATAATGCTGTTGCTTTTTGTACTGCTAAGATAGGGGTCATTTGGCTAAGTAACACTACCAACCCCATTAATTTACTCTTTATCCATATAGTCACTACCAGCCGTTGCGCAGCCTCAGTTGTCGCACATGCTCCATATGGTGTCTGCTATGCCATGCATATAGTGCTGCTAGCTCCCATAGGCACACATTATGTTTGTATTGTGGGTGATAATATGTGCGCTGCCACTGCTCATCCGTCAGCGATTCCATCAGTGCCACCATCCGCCTGTGTAGGGCATGCAGCATCGTTACAGATATGTTTACAGGCACAGCTGCTACGTCGGTCAGCAAAGCCCACGCTTGCTCATCATAAGGTTTCACTTGTGGGTTATCTTCCGTTAGTGTCAGCTTTATCCTTATGTAAGCATTCATGTGGCTATCAGCTAGGTGGTGTATCACTTGCTGCACTGTCCAGCCGCCTGGTCTATATGCAGTTTGTAGTTGGTACTCATCCAGATTTTCAATACACACATCCATCCAAGATGGCAAAGCACTCAATACAGCTAGCCATTCCTTTAGCATGCCCTCCTTAAGGGTCTCTGGTTTGGTATAGCGCCCTATGGGGTATCGTAGAGTTTCCAGCTCTTGCTCAGTGAGGTTTGTGTTATCAGTCATACTATTCGTCTTTGTTTATAAAATTAAAACTAAAAGGTTGGGGCAACAAAAAAGGGTTGCCATCTCTGACAACCCTATTTATACTTACTGAGATTACTTGGCGGGAGTTTTGGGTTTTGGCCCTCCACTGGCTTTAGCCTGTTTTTCCAGATCTTCTATATCTTTCACAGATTTAGCATTGGGGTCAATGGCTACAATTTGCTCTTTGTATTTCTTTACTGCTTCCATATTCTTCTTGTTGAAGTTGCAGTACATCATATACTCATAAGCAGTTTTAAGGTCGTTTTTCTTTTCGTATGTTGGACCCACCTTTTCCAACCATTGGATGTAGTATGGTTCTGCACCACAAGTAGTAGCTTCAGAGTCTACTGCAGATGCTACACGAGCCTGCCAGTAATAAGCCGATGGTTGTTGAGCGCCATGTTTAGCTTCAAACTCATTAGCAGCAATCATTGCGTTATTAAGGTCTTTGCAATAATAATACATGATAACTCTCCATACATAGTCAGCAGCTTGTGCATTTGGATTAGCTTTTACCAAACGAGAATACCATTCTGCTGAAGTGCAATATTCTTTCTTGCTTTTGAAACCTTCTGCTACCTCTCTATACACATCAGATTTTGATGCGGCAGAAGTATCGCCTTCTAGGCCTTTAGAGTAATAGAATCCAGCTGAGTCGAGCATGCTGAGTTTCATAAATAATTTGCCATACTCTAGATATGCACCTGGCAACACCTTTTTAGGGTCTTGTATGGCGAAGTAATTGCGTAATGTAACCAGTGCTTGAGCTGAGTCGCCACAGTTAGCCTGTGAGAAACCCATGATGCCAGTGAGCTCTATAATACGTGCCTGCTCTTTTTGCTCCTTCAGCAGTTTGTCTGATAGTTTAGCAGCATCACAATAGCTCTGTGCCAAGTACAGTGTGCGTACATACTCCATTTGATCGTCTGGGGTATTGTCTGAGTGAGATAGATATTCTTCTAGGTTTTGCAATGCTAGCTTATGTTTGCCAGAGCGAGAGTATGCATTAGCCAGTGCTTTGTAAGGTAATGGATTGGCATTGTCGGCATCTTTAGCACGAGCGTAGTTGTCTAACGCACTTTGGTAGTTACGCGCTTCGTACCACAAATCGCCTATTCGGCTATATGCTAACGAGTTAGTTTTATCTTTTTCAGTTACCATTTCGTAGTTAGTCATGGCTTCGCCACCACCACCAGGTATTTTGCGCATCACATCGCCAAGGCCGATGTGTATTTCAGACTTATCACCAGTTGCTTTTGCAAGGGCATCTTTATACCAAGCTGCAGCTTGATTATAATCTCCACCTTCACTGTATGCAATAGCATCGGCAGCAAATTTTTGAGGCATGAAGTCTTTTTTCTTAGCCTTAGCTGCAAGTTCTTTGGCAAGTCTGTTGCCATTAGCTACGTCTTTACCAGCAAAAGCTACTCTAGCAGTACCAGACATATTTGCAAGATCTTCTGGGAATCGTGCAAATGTTGTTCCGGCTTGTTGAATATTGCCTTGCTCTAGATATACCAAGCCTAAGTAGTAATTAGCAATAGGGTCTTTTTCGGCATGTGGTGCCAAAACAGATTGTGCGGTTTTGTACTTTTTATAGTAATACATCTTGATACCGTTTTTGACGGTAGCGTCTTGTGCCATAGCACCGAAACCAAACATCACCACTACAAGCAGCATTACTAGTCTTTTCATGTTGTACTCCATTCTTACTTTTTGTGTTTGTATTATTAATTATTTATTTGTGCGTCTCTAATTATCATTTCGGAGCGTAAGGGAAACAGGTGGGCGTGGAAGAATATAAGTTGACCTCGCTGATATGATAAGAAATTAGCAAACCCCGTTCCTAAGCCTGGGTAACTTTCACTATTTATATAATATAGGTTGCGTGTAAGAGGGTAACTACGCAGCGCAACATATGCTTGATAAGGTTGTAGAAATTCCCCGGTTTTTTCGTTCTTTATCCCTACAATTTTCACATCTTTTATAAATGCCCCAGTATTATTTGGGTCGGTAGAGTCGCTAATGTAACTCATACCTACTAAGCCAATGGCATTCGGGTTTTTAGATACATAATCTACGACTTCAAAATTACCCTTTGCAGCAAATACATTGCTACCCAGTGGTTGGTCTTTGAGTATAGAGTCTGTAACAAAACGAACGGTGCTAGATCCTTGGTTGTCGAATACTACGGTGTACTTTTTTGAAGACTTGCCTGTTAGTATACCTTTTAGCATGTCCATATCTAATAAGGTGTCTGGAGATGAATTGTTGACAATAACAGCAATTGCATCTCTAGCGATGGCTAATGAGGTTGGGAAAATTTTTTCTTGTTTACAAACCGCTTTCTCTTGTTCACTTAAATCGCGAGTGACTAGAAT
>CALRKH020000128.1:0-7923 GCA_943367855.1 Asaia bogorensis
CCACGTGGTGTGTATGTAGTGGAGTTTGTATCTGCCGCAGGCAAGGCCGAACAAGAAAAGTTGATATTGAAGTAACAGCGTAGAGAATAAATAAGCCCTGCATAAGTACAAAGTAGTTACTTGTGCAGGGCCTTTTTATTGTTTATAAATTCTGTTCAGCTTGTTTTTCTACTTTGGTCTGTAATGTTCATTGTAATTTTTGTATCCCAAAAGTCTTGCAGTTGGGGCCAGTAAAAATGTCAATGTTTTTAATACTGGTTTTGGTGGTGCGCCTGCTGTTGGGTATGAATCGAATTTGCTACCAAATACTGCCAGTTGCAATAACACTTTTGGTGGTTTTGCGTTGGCTTCATTTTCGTCCCAAAACGGATAAATCTGAGAGAGACAATAGGCAAAGTCCAACGGCATTACACTCGCTACTACAACAGTAGAATCTGTCTCATTAAATGGTTTATGTGCTGTGTTTTTTGGGATCACAATTGTTTGTCCAGCTGTAATTCTTTTTATCTCGCTGCCATAGAGCATTGAAAGAGTTCCCTTTTTTACAACAAAAGTCTCCTCGAAGTTTTCGTGAACATGTGCTACAGGGCCATTTGATTTGGCTTGTATAGTTATGTCGGTGGTAAGCAGACCATTTTCTGCTTTTACAATTGTTTGGGAAAGCCCCTCAAGTTTTGAATGAAACGATTGCCCCACTTTGAAATAGTCGGCGAAGTCTGGGGTTTTGGTTGGAAATATCCAATGATGAATGATAAGACCAACAATGAAGTAGCCTGTAATGATTACAATTCCCGATACTGCCATTTTTTTAAGTTTGTGTTTCACAGGGTTGATGTTTTTTAGGTTCAGAATTGTTGTAAGCGAATCGCCAACAGATACAGATTTGTGACGTAGCTACTTCAGATGTACAACACTTTCAACAGCGTACATTTTTTCAGTGTTACTACTGTACAATATACTACTGAATCCGTTTTTTCGGAAAACGCATTTTTTGAATGCATGCTTTCACACCTCCCGGCTCTGCTCGCTGTTTGAGCGTTGTAATTCCGCTACGTTGGGTTGCAAATCCCGAAGAGTGGGGATGTACCGTCTTCCACAGTCATTCCTCATTCCTCATTCCTCATCCTTCATTCATCATTCCCCATTCATCATTCCCCATTCCTCATTCATCATCATCCTTCATTCATCATTCCTCATTCATCATTCCCCATTCATCATTCCCCATTCATCATCCTTCATTCATCATTCCCCATTCCTCATTCCTCATTCATCATTCCTCATTCCCCGCAAACTCCACCATCCACTCAATGCCATATGTATCGCGGAACATGCCAAAATAAGAACCCCAGGGGCTTTGGTCGAGGGGCATTTCGATGCTGCCGCCGGCCGATAAGCCATGGAACAACCGCTCGGCTTCTTCCTTACTGGTGGCGCTGATGACAATTTTACTGCGGTGCTCCCTTTCATTCACCGTGCCCAGCATTTCGGGCACATCGTTGCCCATCAGCAGGTGCTGCGGCCCAATGGGCAAAGCAATGTGCATGATTTTATGGGCCTCATGGTCGGCCACGGGAAAACCGGCACCGGCCATGTCTTTAAAACGGACCAGGCTGCTAAAGCTGCCGCCAAATACCGATTGGTAAAAAGTAAAAGCCGCTTCGGCATTGCCATTGAAATTGATGTGCGGATGTATGGCCGGCATAGCGTAGTTGTTTTGGTGATGCCTAAAACTATGACTTGATTGCCGGAAAGAAAAGGGGGAAATGATGTTATAGCTTGTTGGCTTTAGCCACCGAAGATAGATAGCTGCGAAGAAAATAGTTCCGGACACAGTCCGGTGGGATTAATAAGACACCAGTGGTCCGCTATGCGGAACACTGGCGCCAGAGGGGTCATTAGTTCTTTACTTCAATTATTTCTACAAAATTGTCAAGATTACCAACTTTAACTATGTCACCAACTGTATGTCCAAGAATTGATGCAGCTAAAGGGGATTTCAAACTTATTTTTTGAATTCCGTTAGATATTGCATTCTTGTTGGCTGTCTCAACAATGTGTACTTTAATGTCTTTACCATTGTTCATATACCTTACTGTGACTTTACTTCCTAAGCTGATTTCATCTTTAAAAAGTTTGGCTTGATGATTTTCTGCTTTCTTTTCAATGCTTTTTATGGTTGCAATCTCATTGACGGTATCGATAATTGTTGTTTGAGCAACATAATTTTCAACCATTTGAAACTCGTCTGTAAATGCAAATGATGTATTAGAATGGTCAGCTAAGTTGTAGTCATTTCTCGACTCTACATTTCTGATGAATTCAATTAAACGCTTTGTTTCTTTCTGAGGGTTTCGCCACCAATTTGTACTCCAAATTCTATGAAATACAAAACCGTGGCTTTCAAGAATTTTCTGTCTGTGTCGGTCGTGTAAATAAGCTTCTCTGCTTGAATGATATTTAGCACCATCACATTCTATTGCAATTTTTGGTACTCCTGCAATTTTAGGGTCGTACACAATATCAATTCTGAATTCAGAAACCTTCATTTGAGGAATTAGCTTTGATTCATCCACTTCACTAACTAAACGCTGATAAACTTCTTCCTCAAAAGGTGATTCCAACTCTCCAAAACTGCCAACGTTGAATGAGGTGCTTTTTGTTGAATTCTCGCTAAGTGCTGTTAAGATTCCAATTCTTGAATCATTATTTCCTTCGCTTACGGCTTTGCTGTATGCAAGATAAGCGTAGAAAACTGCTCTTTTATTGTTTGAGCCTTCAGTAATTAGAAAGTCTTTGTAGTTCATTAATACTTGTTCAGGTACTGATGAACATACATAAACTTTATACTTGGCTCTTGTAATAATTACGTTTAGTAGTTTGTATCCCTTAGTATGGTTAATCGGACCAAAACGCTGAGCAAATCTTCCGTCTTTTCCTGGACCATAAGTAGTCGATAGAATGATAACATCTCTTTCATCTCCTTGAATATTTTCTAGGTTCTTGATGAACATTCCATTTTCTTCTAATTCCTGAATTTTTGCATTGAACTCTTCAAACTTTGAAAATTTTTGCCTTTCTAAAATTTTACTCTTTATGTGATTTCGCTGGGCAATATTAAATGTTGCTATGCCAAGTGTTGGATATTCTCCGTTTGGAAGGCGATTTATATTGTTTTCAATTATTGACAATACCATTTCAGCTTCAGCATCATTGATGTGGTCTGAAAAAGTGCCATTTACTTGAATGTATTTTATTGGTGTGTAGTCAAATGTATTAGGAAGTGGTTTAAGCCTTTGATTATAAAAGGCATAATTTGAGAAATCTATGAGGTAAGGGTGTCTTGACCTATAATGAAAATCAAGGTGACGTTTGTCAAAATTGAGTTCTGCACCAAAATCTAAAAGGGATTCGCAAGATAAAAGAATATTATCTCTATCTACTACAATTTCATCTTCTTCTTCAAGGTCGTCTTCATCTTCAATTGTACCATCAAAGACTTTACTAAAGTAATTTGAAGGAGGCATTTGGTGTTCATCACCTGCAATAACTATCTGCTTTCCTTTTAAAATTGCAGGCAAATTGTCTTCTAAACGTAATTGGCTTGCTTCATCAAACATTACTATGTCGAAGTAGCCATTCATTCCTTTAAATAAGTTGCTTGCGACATCCGGAGAAGTTAGAATTATCGGAAAAAAAGTAGTAAACAAATCAGCATCATATTGAACTATTTGCCGTAGTGAAAGTCGCTTAAATCTGTTGCTGCTTCGCTTGTTGTATAAGTTTTCAACCGAAAGATTTGTATTTCTTTGTTCAAAATCTCTTGTCGTATCAATCTGTTTTGAGAACCAAAACTCACGAATATATTTTAATTGCTCCCTTTCTAATCCGCTTAATGTACTGTTTAGTTCGATATGTTCGGAATCACTTGTCGGTAAATCAACATTTGCAGAATTCACGAGCATTGAATTTAGATAATGAATCAAAAAGGACTTTCTCCAATTATTTTTTCCTTTCAATTCATTTATAAGAAGTTTAGTTTCATTCGAAAGTCCATTGTAAAATTGATACCAATTAAACTCTGTTGTAAAAATGTCGTTTTCGTTGTTGAAATATTCTTTCTTTTCCTGAATGATTTTGTCAACTGCATTAATGAAACCTTTGAATTCATTAGATGCAATTTTATGACTAGTCCAACTATCAGTTTTGATTTTTTCCTTGAGCAGCGAACAGCTATCTTTCAGTGCTTTTAAAATATCCGTTTCGTATTCAGTAGTTGAGAATTCTAAAACATTGATTGAGTCATATTCATTTTCAATTTTGGTCTGAAAATCAGTACTAGTTCTGTCAATCAGTTTATTAGCTTCTTCAATTTTTAAAAGATTACCTTTTATTGATTGTGAAACTTGAAAACCTTTGAGGTCATTACATTTTGAGTAATGATTTTCAAGATTTGCGAAAAGGTCTTTGATTCTCTTTTGGTCTTGGACAACTTTCTTTTTTGGATGAGAGAAAATCGTTAAGGTTTTATACAGAAATCCATTTGTTTTTTCTTCATCAAGAAAATCAGAATTGGCTTTGTGTTCTGTATAAATGGCATTTATCGAATCTTGAATCTGTCGTCCGCTTTGTATTTGCTCAGAAAGTTCAGCTTTTCTTAGCTTGAAATATTCGCTTTTATATTTTGATTCAAATTCATACACTTTTTGAAGTAACTTCTCATATTCTTCGAATGAATCGTTTATTCCTTGCTCAATTACGTATGGATTATCCCCAACTAATTTCTTTGAGTTGAGAAATGAAGTTGAATCATACGTTTGAAAATTTGAATAGAGATTTTGGCCTTTCTGAACTAATTCTAAAAGTCCGTTCAATTCTTTTGAATTATACTTGAATTGAGATTTGTCGATGTTTAAAGTATGGTCTTCATCAGTTCCGTTAAGTTCATATAAAAGCGTTCCTACTATATCAGTCCAAGACTTGTCTCCTAGAAGTTTTTCGTCAAGTTTTTTATGCTTTCCGTTAATGGAATCAATAAGTCCTTTAGCTTTTTTGATAAGGTTGTCAAGAGATTCTTTTGAATATGTGTAGCGGTATCTTCGATAAGACGAATTGTCAACCCTGTCTCTAACCGAATCAACAACTGTTTTTCGGTCTTTGACAATATCACGAATTAAGACGCAGTGATAGTTTAAGTCTTTTTCTATTAAAGCATTATGTAAAACTTCTAAAGCCGTTCTCTTTTCACAAACTACAATCGTCTTTTTGTGATTTTCTAATGCATTAATAAGGATTGCAGATAATGTTTGACTTTTTCCAGTCCCTGGAGGGCCTTGAATTAATATGTTTCTTGTTGCTTCCAAGGAATGTAAAATTCCTTGTTGGGATGGGTCAGTTTCGACTGATGAAATAGGTTGAAAAGTATGATTTTCTAAGTCGTCAAGGTCAATAGATAAACCTTCCAAGTCCATTAAATTACCATAGTCGTTAATTATGTTTTGCTTCTGTACTTCAAAAATGGAGAACAAGCCACCAAAGTCAATAAGTGCATTAGTGGAATTTATCGGAAGTTTTTCGTAATGATTTTTATCTCCAATTGAAATTACGTTATCAAGTTTCTTTATAAACGCATCTTTGATGTCAGAAGGAACGGAAGTATTAATCTCTTTGATGAACTTTACACAGATTTCAATTAATTCATCTTTTGTGATTAACCCATCATCTAACATTTCACTTGGAATCTGCTCAATCTCAATGTTTGAATCTGATTGCAGGTGATTGATTAAAACTTCATTTAAATAAATCGGATCGTCTTCATTTCTGTTAATCTCCCAAGTATTGAACTCTTTAGTTCGTTTAATTCTCAATGACCAAATTAGGATTGGAGCAACTGTTAGTTTGTTGTCTGATTGGTCACGCCTGATAAGAATTGGAAATCCAAATCCAAATGTGTTAATTCCTTTTTCTGATTCAATCGCTTCTGTCTGATTGATTAAATTTTCAAAGGATTTTGTAATTCTGACTAATTGGGTTTGGTCTTCTTCAAAAAGTGTGTTTAAGTCTGGAACATTGTCCTTCCAACTTATTCTAAATTTTAACGGTTGTTCAGACAGTAAACTTTTTATGAAGTTGTCAGGAAGATTCTTGTCAATATGAGAAAGTCGGTTTAAGTCAAACTTATATCTTGAGTTTGCAGGTATAGCGTTAAGGTGAACGCCCCTACGGTTTCCTATCTTCAGACGCCTTTGAAGTTCATTTAATAATTTTTCAGTCAGTTCCATTCTTGTTCCTTAGTGCGTTAGCAAAAATTTAGGCTCTTTTGCTTGCGAAGCTGTCGCCCGTGTGTTAGGGCAAGCAAATGTTCCTGAATGTGCGTTTGGCATTTTATCTCTGTCGTTCAATTTATTCACTGCCGTTGTCTATTTAGTATTGGCACTAACACGTAAATATATGATACTGTTTTCAAAAAAGCCTAACGAAACATTATTGACTTTCAATGTTCTAGCGTTATATATTTTGTATGGTTAATAGTATAATCCACCCAGTTATACATGCAGTCTTGTTGCGCATTTCCCAACCCATCCCTTACATTTACCCCATGGACCCACGTTATCCCATTGGCCAGTATGCGCCACAGCCTTTTTCGGAGGCACTGCTTCGTGAGTGGCTTATCGATATTGCCCAGCTGCCAAGTCTGCTGGAGGCGGCCATCGAAAACCTCGATGCGGCGCAGTTGCATACTCCTTACCGCGATGGCGGCTGGACGGTGCATCAGGTGGTGCACCATGTATGCGATAGCCACATCAATGCGCTGTGCCGCATGAAGCTCACCCTCAGCGAAAACAACCCCACCGTAAAAGCCTACGAAGAAAACGACTGGGTACACATGGCCGATGCGCAGCTACCCATCAACAATGCGCTGACCTTGTTGCATGCTTTGCACCAACGCATGTACGTGCTGCTGAAAGCGGTAACGCCGGAGCAGTGGGAGCGTACCTATGTGCATTCGGCCACGCAGCAGCAACATACCCTCTGGCATTTGCTGGGCATGTATGCGTGGCATGGCCGCCATCATGTGGCGCATATTACCAGCCTTCGCCAAAGGCAAGGTTGGTAACTGCATATAGCTGCATTCGTTAGTTAATGACCACCTCTGTAAAGTATTGCCTGAAGATTGTTGCCACCTCGTTCAGCTGGGTTTGGGTGGGCGGCGGTACATCGTTGAGTTGGTAAGGCATATTCAGCACTTCCCACTTATGAACCCCCAACCGGTGGTAGGGTTGTATCTCCAGCTTTTTTATGCTTTTGTAATGGGCAAAATGCCTGCCCAGTTGGTGCAGGTATTCGGGTTGGTCGCTCCAGCCCGGCACCAGTACATAGCGTAGCCACATTTCTTTACCTGTTTGTTCGCGGTAGGCAGCTACTTGCAGCACACTTTCGTTGCTTACACCGGTCAGTTGTTTGTGCCAGTCGTCGTTGATGTGTTTTACATCCAGCAACAGATAATCCGTTTCAGCCAGCAGGGCTTTTACTTCATCGTTGAGTAAGCGGCCATTGCTGTCGAGGGCAGTGTTGATGCCCGCTGCATGCAGTTGTTGAAACAGTTCGAGTAATACAACCCGTTGTAAAGTGGGCTCGCCACCAGAAATGGTAACGCCACCCCGCTTACCAAAAAACGGCCGCTGACTAATGGCCAGTTGTACTATTTCATCAATGTGCATTTCTCTGCCGCCGTGTGGGTCCCAGGTGTCGGGGTTGGCGCAGTACAGGCACCTGAACTGGCAGCCCTGTGCAAAAATGACGAGGCGAATGCCCGGCCCATCGTGTGTACCAAAACTTTCAATGCTATGTATGCGTAAATGATGTGCAGCAACCATTGGCTGGGGATGATTTTTCCGTTTAGTGAAGGACAAACATAACTAATTG
>CALRKH020000129.1:0-7676 GCA_943367855.1 Asaia bogorensis
ATTTTAACCAGGTCGCTGTTCCAGGGTACGTGCGCATCTCCTGTAAATATCATGCTGTAATTGTAGATGCTTTTGCTGGAGTATTCGGCAGCTAATGTACCTAGCCCACAGAGGTTGACTCTTACTGCACCACCTAGTGGGTATCCACAATTGTAGGGAACTACATCGTCTGTTGTACCATGAGCATTCATAGATGGTTTGTCGCCAGTAGAAATCATAGAAGCCTGATTAAGTGCACCTGCTAAATTGATGATTGCCTTTGACTTTGTAGTGTATCCTGCATTGCCACTGTTGCCTTCAAAACCTCCATTGGCGCTCATAGCAGCAGCTATATTGGCTGGACATTCGGATATGTCTGTAAGGTATCCTACATGCATGTAGAGTACTGCTCCGGCAGAGTTGCCGCCTATGAAGATATTGTTGGTGTCTATTTTGTAGGTATTGGTAGTGGCTGCATCTTTTACAAAATATCTGATAGCTGCTTTGCCATCGCTGATGGCTTTTATTACTACATCGGTAGCAGCGGCAGAGTCTAGCAAAGAGAGTGGGCTACCGAGCCTATAGTCTATAGATGCTACTACATAACCACGGCGAGCAAAGCGCACGCAAAGGGAGTCTACAGTAGGGTCGTCGGTGCGAGAGCCTGCTACAAAGCTGCCACCATGTGCCAAAACGATGAGTGGTCTGGCAGGCAATGGGTCGCTGGTGGGTTGGTAGATGTCCATAAGCAAGCTATATGGAGTGGAGTAGGTGACAGTGGTAACAGAAGTACTAAACATGTCTGTAAGATATCTGCCAGCAGGACATTGGGCAACAGCGCTGAAGCAAGTAAGTGCTGTGATTATACTTAAGAGTATCGATTTACTATTCATATGCAACATGTTTATCTGTTACTCAATGTACGTAATAGTTTTGTTTAACCAAAAGGTAAAAAGGAGGCAATGTGGATAGATGGGGATAAATTGTGCCTTAGGACACCCTTAAATTTTTTACATTTGCCATCCCCTGTATGAACACAATAAGGCGAATACCTGGTTACATTTACGCAATATATGCGTTCTTGGTGTTTGTCGCCACTATGTTAGTGGTATTGCTACCGATATGGCTCATATCGCTATTGCCCGAGCCCAAGAGAGCACGTGCGCTGCATGTAGTATTCAGAATTTGGATGGGTGTTTATATGCCACTTATATTTTGTCCGGTATTCAGAAAGGGAAAGCAACATTTCAAAAAAGGTGAGCAATATGTGGTTGTGCTTAATCACAACTCTTTTATGGATATACCTGTGTCTTCGCCCTGGATACCTGGCGCTAATAAGACACTAGCTAAAAAAGAAATGGCCAGCATTCCATTGTTTGGAATCATCTATAAAACTGGTTCTATACTGCTTGATAGAAAGAGTGAGGCAAGCCGTAGGGAAAGTTTTGCGAAGATGCAGCAAACGTTGGAGCAAGGCATCAATCTTTGCTTATACCCAGAGGGTACGAGAAACAAAACAGAGCAGCCCTTGCAGCCGTTTTTTGATGGTGCTTTTATAACTGCTATTAAATCTCAGAAGGCTATCATACCTGGTTTATTATTCAACACTAGCAAGGTGCTACCCCACAATAGTAAAGGGTGGGCGAGACCAAGCAGTATACACATACATTTTCTAGAGGCAATACCTACTGTTGGGTTGACAGCTGCAGATGTGAAGGTACTGAAGGAGCTGGTATACAATAAAATGCTAGCGTATTACGTAAAACATAAAAACACCCCACTATGACGTTTACAATTGTTGGAACAGGGAATATGGCATTGTTTATTGGTAATAGGTTGGTAGCAGCCCGTCATCAATGTAAAGGAGTATTTGGTCGCACACCAGCTGGTGTGAAGAAACTGGCAGAGGCACTGTTGTGCAATAATTTTGGAGATATAGCAGCAGCAAAGGATGTAGAAGCAGATGTGTGCTTTTTGGCTGTGGCAGACAGTGCAGTGGCAGAGGTGGCAGCAATGCTTTCTTACAAAAAAACAGTAGTGGTGCATACTGCCGGAGCTATATCGCTAGAAGCAATAAGTACATCATCTCCAGATACGGCTGTTTTGTGGCCTATCTATTCAATAGCATCTGGTAGCTTACCCACACACCGAAATATACCTTGCGCTTGGGAGGCATCTACCCCTAAAGCAGAGAAATACTTATTGTCACTGGCTCATGTTATTACAGATGTGTTGTTTGAGGCTAAACATGATCAGCGCAAATGGTTGCATGTATCAGCGGTGTTCAGCAATAACTTTGTTAATCACATGATGGCTATTAGTAAGCGTATCTGTGCTGAGCATAATTTGCCATTTTCTGTACTGGAGCCTATAATAGATTTGACCTTTAACCGACTAAAACAAAATTCGCCCACTGCAGTGCAAACCGGCCCTGCCAAACGCAGAGACAAGGCTACGATAGCAGAGCAAACTACATTGTTAGCGGATCATCCTGACTGGCAAAAAGTTTATGAAGCCATAACTCTATCTATACAAGCGGTTGATTAGTTTTCTTCAGTTATAGCTACATATCAGTGTTGTTTCATTTGTCTGATTAATAAACTTATTCTGTGCTCTAAAAGGTGCATTATCTTTGATGCACATAAAATAGATTGACTATGTTGTCTGTAGGAAAGTATAATGTGCTGAAGGTGGCCAGAGAAGTAGATTTTGGTATGTATTTAGATGGATTTGGTAATGATATATTGTTGCCTAAACGTTATGTGCCCCAAGATTTGAAACCTGGTGATGAGCTAGAAGTGTTTGTGTATCATGATAACGAAGGGCGACTGATAGCCACTACAGACAGACCAGTGGCACAGGTGGGTGAGATAGCCAGCATGGAGGTGGCAGACGTGACTGACATTGGCGCCTTCTTGAAATGGGGTATTATGAAAGACGTTTTTCTACCCATATCTAATCAGAATAAAAAAGCTAGAAAAGGTGATTATACACTAGTGATGCTGTATATAGATGAGCAAACTGGAAGGGTGACAGCCACCGAGAAGCTAGATAAATTTTTGACCAACTATGAACTAACAGTATCTGAGAATGAAGCTGTAAGGCTAGTTGTGTATCAAACTACTGATATAGGTTACAAGGTTATAATCAATAGTAAGCACTTAGGTGTATTGCATTATAATGAGGTGTTTAAAGAGCTGGAGCCAGGAGATAGCTTAAATGGTTTTATAAAAGCGATAAAGCCAGGAAATAAGATAGATGTGGCACCTGGAGTGAAAGGCTATGCACGTGTGCAAGGTGATGAAGGGAAAATACTAGAACTACTCAATAACAATAATGGTTATTTGCCATATAATGACAAGTCTAATCCTGATGATATTTATGCCTTCTTTGGTATGAGTAAGAAGGCATTTAAGATGGCTCTAGGGTCGCTTTATAAGCAGCGCAAAATTGTATTTACCCAAACAGGTACAAAAATGGCTGAATCTTAGATTCAGCCATTTTTGGATTATTATTAACCAGTTCTAGCCGGGGATCCTTGCTATGTATTTAGACATTTCTTTCAGCTGTTCTACCACTTGAGGGTTAGTTGCTTTGCAAGCTTTTGCTTTGTTGAAGTATATCTTGCTATTTCTGAAATCTCTACGTTGAATACAAATTGCTGATAGCTGCAGATATGCAGTAGCTTCATTGTCTTTGTCTGGTAATCCTAGAGCTATTGCTTTGCGCATATGCTCGTAAGCATCCTTCATATTGCCTTTTTTGGCTGCTATGGCGCCTAGTTGCAGGTATGCAGTACCTTCGAATTCTTTTTCTGTAACACCAGCTTCCAGTCCTTTTCTCAGTTGTGCTTCTGCTTGGTCCAGGTCTTCGCCCATTGTAGAAAAATTGGCTTGGAGCATGTAATAAGAAGAGCGTATTGGTTTGTAAAGTAGGTTGGGGTATTTTACCTGTTTTAATAGTTTTTGTGCTCCTTCCATATCGCCACTTTCTATGTACCCCTGTATGAGTGTCATAGGACCAATAAGGAAGTAAGCCGTAATCATGATAATGGAAATTAGGAAAGGAATCCAGGCAATCCACCACGTTACCACGAAGCCAATAACAAAACCCAGAATGAGCAGCAATGCTGCTATTGGCAAACGATAAAAGACGAAAATTTTACGAAAATTCATGTAACAAATTAATAAGGGCCGCAAAGATACCAATAAATGATTTCATTGGTTGCTTGCAGCCCCAAACAAAAAGTAGTTAATAGATTATTTTTGGCTGTCTCTCCATTCGTATACCCAGGAAGATTGTATCATTTCGAGGTGCCCTTCGTTACATTCTTCTCTTTTGCCTACGAAGTTGGGTAGTTCTAATACCCACTCCAGCAATTCAGTGAATCTTATTCTATATATTTTTTGTTCGCCAAATTCGTCACCGAATTTTTCGTATAGTTTTAGCGCAATGTCTTCGTAGTCATTCCACTTAATTGGAGGTTCGTACATTGTAGTTGTATTTTTTGTTCTATTAGTTATGTTATTATTCTCCGTGTATCAGGCTTTGGTCGGGAATACAAACCTCAAGTGTGCCTGATCCGTTAACCAAAACACATTGGCAACCCAGTCTGGAGTTTAATTTTGGGTTTTTTGCTCTATCGATAAAGTCTTCTTCTCGGTCTGTTATCTCAGGTACGAAATTTTCTCCTTTATTGAGGTAAATGTGGCAAGTGCTGCATGCACAAACCATACCACAGTTGTGGTGTAGTTCTATATCGTTATCTAGTGCTATCTCCAATATACTTTGATCAGGGGCTATATTTTCCAGTGTTACTGGTTCTAGGCCTTTCTGTTCAAAAGTGAATTTAATAGTATACATGTATGCTTTTTGAGTGTAATGGGTTGCAAAGTTACGCTTTAGCGACCAACATTTATATTGAAACTATCAACAAAATCTATAGTGTGGACTATCAACAAAAATGGGACCCTTATAAGAGTCCCATCATTGTTACATATTGAAGTATGTCTTATTCTTTTGTGAGCTTAGTA
Source organism: Asaia bogorensis (assembly GCA_943367855.1). GTDB lineage: Bacteria > Bacteroidota > Bacteroidia > Chitinophagales > Chitinophagaceae > Nemorincola. The sequence goes on from CALRKH020000129.1 coordinate 5,013, forward strand.
GTCCATTTAGCTCCATCTGCACTGAGTGTAACGAGATAAAAACCTGCATTAATGTCTGTAATATCTATTCGGTCTTGTACTGTTCCGTTGTTGCTATTTACTATTACAGTTTTCACTACTTTGCCTGCCACGTCTGTAAAAATTGCTTGTATCGAATTGGTTGATATGTTGGCTGCAATTACATTGATATAACTAGAAGCTGGATTTGGTGCTATGATTACTTTTGGTTCGGTTGAAGTAGTAGATAGTCCTGTAGTACTGTTAGAGATAACCACCGATTTAAGCGTGAATCTATTGCAAATATCCATGTTAGTTACTTGGCAAGTAACGATGTCTCCATTGGCAAAAGTATTGCTGGTGTAGCTAGCAGTTGTTGCTCCGCTAATAGCACTTCCATTTAGAATCCATTGGTAGCTAACAGGAGCTGAAGCTGTTACTGCAGCCAGTAGCGTAACTGTAGTGCCTGCTGGAACTGTAGTGCCTGGAGATGCAATTATATTAACAACTGGTAGTGATGCAGATGCTACTGTGTTTAATGTAATGGTGCTGCTTACAGCAGTGTCGCTACTACGGCAAACATAATTGCTGGTAAGGACACAATAAATGTTATCTCCATCATTTGGTGCATAACTATATGTGCTACCTGTGGCTACATTGATACCGTTTTTATTCCAGCGATAACTTGGTGCCGACCCTCCATTAACAGATGTAGCCGACATAGTAACCGTGGTGCCAGCACATAATGGACTAGCAGGTGCTGAAGAAATGCTGACACTAGGAGTTGTAAGTGGCAATACTGTTAATGTTACATCGTCTGTAGCAGTATCTGGAAGCGTACAGATGCCACCTGGGTATAGTGTTACAGAAACAACATCTCCACTGCTAGGTGTAAATGAGTAACTAGTACCTGTACCAGTAGCTATTCCATTTACATACCATTGGTATGTAGGAGTAAGACCTCCGTTTACTGGAGTTGCATTAAAAGTGGCTGGTGTACCAGTGCAGAATGTAGTAGCTGGAGAAGTGATGCTAACTGAAGGAGTAACTGGTGGATCTACTGAAATGGTAGCACTACCACTCATAGCCGATGAGCAACCTGTAACTGGATTAACTCCAAGGATTGTATAAGTGCCTGCTGGTGTAATAGAAGGATAGGTAATAGCAGAGCCTGTGCCGGGCCGTGTGGTAACTAATGTAGCACCATTATATAACAAGTAGTTGATGCCCGTATTTGAGCTGCTTAAGTTTACTGGCAATCCGCTGCCGCTAGCACAATAACTACCACCTCCTGATACTGTATAGACAATAGGATTGGCATTGACTGTAATAGCGCTAATAGTACGACAAGTAGTAGGCAAAGTGTATGTAACTGCAGTAGTGCCAGCTGCAATGCCCGTAACAACTCCACCTGAAGAAATAGTAGCGACACCAGGTGCAGCAGTAACCCATGTGCCACCAGCTGGTGTAGAAGTAAGTGTAACTGTGTTAGTTGCACAAATATTGGTAGCCGCTAATGGTGTAGGGTTAGGATTGATAGTGATAACTTTAGTAACTGTACATGTGCCTCCAACATTTGTGATAGTTGCAGTGCCAGCCGATACTCCACTAATGGTAGATGTAGTGCCCCCTGTAGTAGCTGTAGCTATAGCTGTATTACTACTGCTCCATGCACCCGCAGCATTATTGGGGCATGTGAATGTAGTAGTAGCACCCTGACAAATTGATGTTGTAGTGCTGCCTATTTCGGCGCAATAGCTAAATGAGAAACTATCAACTGCTGGTATGCCTCTATTTCCTGAACCGTTATTAACGTGAGTAATTACTAATCTATGATTGCCTAGTCCGATGTATGCGGACATATCTATACTTATTTCGGTATAGTTAGTAAAAGCTGTAGCTGTGTTTGCATAAATTTTTGTGTACTGAGTTGGGTCTGGTATGTTACCAGCCGTTGGAATAGGGGCAGTAGACAGACCTATTGATACATAAAAAGAATCTCCTCCTGGGTCTACAACTGGTTGCAGATACCTGAATGCTAACACTGCACTAGTAGCTCCACTTGGAATGTTTATGTTAGCAGTACGGTAGAAATGATTTATTGCAGCATTATCAGTGCCAGCAAATGTTGTAGCGTTACCAATGTATGCACCTCGTGTTCCTATATTCACACTACCTGTACCCACAGCCCATTGGTTGTTAGGACCATTTACTACTGTCCATTGGTTTGCTGCAAATGTTCCGCCATTTTCGAAACCTCCACTGAAGTTGGGAGTGAAGAATACCACTTGGGCATTTGCAGCGAAGCCTGCAATACATGCAATGATTGCTAAGTAGAGTTTTTTCATACTATACTGTTGAAAAGTATTATTTGTTGTTCTTAGAGTTAGTGCGTTAGTGCTTAGCACTTTAACTATCAAATTAACATAGATTTTTTCACATTTCCGATACACACAGCTCATAAAATGTAAAAAGGGCAGGTTTTTTATACCTGCCCTTTATTTTTTACTGTTCAAATACGAAGTGGAACGTGCGTTGTTCTGTTGGTGTTTTGATGGTGAGGATGTACATGCCGTTGGGCAGTGATTTGTCTAGTGTCACTTTGGCATCCAGTTGGCCCATTCGGGTTGGGGTGGTGCCTGTGTACACTACCTGACCCAGCATGTT
>CALRKH020000130.1:0-7633 GCA_943367855.1 Asaia bogorensis
ACAGTTCAGCGCCTAGCTAGCCATTATTGCCGCGGAGCGATCGCAATAATGGGGTCCTTTTGTTTGCTACTTTATTTTGGACAAGCAAAATAAAGTAGGAGCACCCGGGCAGAATAACACAAGCAAATAACACTAGAGAAACAACACAAATAAAAAAACACAAACAGACATCACAAAAAAGCCCAATAGCGAACCAAAAGCCAAATGACCTAACAACGACTTTAGTTGCCGTAGACCCCAGAACCAAAAGCCAAAAAAGAACCCAGAACCATGCCCCAGCACAAAGCCAAAAGAACCAACCACCATAGGCAAATAAGAAAAGTTGCCCAATGCCCTTCCCCCACAGTCCAGCGTCTAGCTAGCCATTATTGCCGCGGAGCGATCGCAATAATGGGGTCCTTTTGTTTGCTACTTTATTTTGGACAAGCAAAATAAAGTAGGAGCACCCGGGCAGAATAACACAAGCAAAATAACACAATCAAACAACACCAATCAGAACAACACAAGCAAAACAGCACAAACAGAACAACACAAGCAGAACAGCACAAACAGAACAACACAAGCAGAACAACACAATCAAAAACACTGAGCAAAAAACAAAACACAACCCGCGCAAAAACTGCGCAAAACAAAAAACAAAACCCACCACAACCCACTGACTATCAACCACTTACACCCCAAACACAAAAAATAAAAACTGCGCAAAAACTATCCCTAAATTTATACCACTAAACACACCAACATGCCAAACACAAAAAAACTAAACAGTACCGAAACAAAACAAATACTCAGCATACTCCAGGCACGCTTCAACACCCACATGCACCGCCACCCAAACTGTACCTGGGCAACAGTCGCAGAGCGCCTCACACCCCAACACCTCTGGTCTCTGCAACAAATGGAACTCACAGGCGGCGAACCCGACCTCCTAGACCACAATACCACCACAGGCACCTACCTCTTTGCCGACTGTGCCCCAGAGTCTCCCAAAGGCCGCCGCAGCCTCTGCTACGACGACGACGCACTAGAGGCCCGCAAAGAAAACAAACCAGCAGGCAGTGCCCTGGGTATGGCTACCCACATGGGCATCACCCTACTCACAGAGGCTCAGTACCAGCACCTGCAGCACCTCTCCCCTGTAGACCTCAAAACATCCAGCTGGCTACTCACACCTCCCCCCATCCGTTCACTAGACGGCGCACTCTTCGGCGACAGACGATACAATCACGTATTCACCTACCACAACGGCGCACAATCATACTATGCAGCTCGCGGTTTCAGGGGAGCACTACTTGTATAAAATTAAAGCGCACCACTCATGCTACTAAGTGGTGCGCCTTACAAAACCTATCAATCCACACTACAAATCAAACCTATCCAAGTTCATCACCTTCACCCAAGCCCCTACAAAGTCATGCACAAACTGAGCCTCACCATCCGCACATCCATACACTTCAGCTATAGCCCTCAGCTCCGAGTTAGATCCAAATACCAAATCTACCCTACTGCCCGTCCAGCGCAGCTCACCACCTGCACGGCTACGCCCTTCATACACACCATGCTGGTCAGCAGCAGGTGCCCAGGTAGTGCCCATATCCAGCAGATTCACAAAAAAGTCATTACTCAGCACACCGGGCCTATTGGTCAGCACACCCATTGCCGAGTGGTCATAGTTCGCCCCAAGCACACGCATGCCACCCACCAGTGCAGTCATTTCCGGAGCAGTCAGTGTCAGCAACTGAGCTTTATCCACCAGCAGCTCCTCAGCTGGCACTCCATGTGCCTTATGGTAGTTCCTAAAACCATCAGCCTTGGGCTCCAGTACCGCAAAAGAGGTCACATCAGTCTGCTCCTGCGTAGCATCAGTTCTGCCCGGCACAAATGGCACAGTTATACTATGACCTCCAGCTGCAGCAGCATACTCTATAGCAGCGCATCCACCCAGCACTATCACATCCGCCAGCGACACCCGCTTACCATCACTGGCACTACTATTGAAAGACTGCTGCACAGACACCAACGTATCCAACACTTTATCAAGCTGAGTAGGGTTATTCACCGCCCAGTATCTCTGCGGACTCAATCTTATTCTTGCACCATTGGCCCCACCTCGTTTATCAGACCCTCTAAATGTAGACGCAGAAGCCCAGGCAGTCACTACCAGCTCACTCACCCCAAGCCCACTAGCCAATATGGCAGCCTTCAGTTGCGCCACATCAGCCTCATCTATCAACTTATGGTCCACCGCTGGCACTGGGTCCTGCCACACAAGCACCTCCTTAGGCACCTCAGCACCCAGGTAACGGGATATTGGCCCCATATCCCTGTGAGTAAGTTTATACCAGGCTCTCGCAAAGGCATCTGCAAATTCATCTGGGTGCTCATAAAACCGGCGAGATATCCGCTCATATGCAGGGTCTATACGTAGCGCTAGGTCAGTGGTCAGCATCATAGGTGCATGTTTCACTTCCGCATTATGAGCATCTGGCACCAATCCTACACCTGCATTGTTTTTAGGTTTCCATTGGTGGGCACCCGCAGGGCTTTTCGTTAGCTCCCACTCATATCCAAATAGATTCTCAAAAAAGTTATTACTCCATTTTGTAGGCGTTGTAGTCCATGCACCTTCTAATCCACTAGTTATAGTATGAGCACCATTACCAGTACCAAACGAATTCTTCCAGCCAAGCCCCATCTCTTCTATACCTGCAGCTGCTGGTTCTCTACCTACATATTTATTGGGGTCAGCTGCGCCGTGGGTTTTACCAAAAGTATGACCACCCGCTATCAGCGCTACAGTTTCTTCATCATTCATAGCCATTCTCGCAAATGTCTCTCTTATATCACGTGCAGCTGCCAAAGGATCTGGATTACCATTCGGCCCTTCTGGATTGACATAGATAAGCCCCATTTGCACTGCCGCCAGCGGATTATCAAGCTCTCTATCTCCCTTATATCTATTATCTCCAAGCCATGTACTTTCTCCACCCCAGTTAATATCTTCTTCTGGCTCCCATACATCTTCTCTACCACCACCAAATCCAAAAGTTTTGAAACCCATAGACTCCAATGCACAATTCCCCGCTAGTATCATCAAATCGGCCCAAGATATCTTTTTACCATACTTCTGTTTTATTGGCCACAACAACAATCTGGCTTTATCCAAATTAGTATTATCAGGCCAGCTATTCAATGGTGCGAAACGCTGTGTGCCAGAGCTTGCCCCTCCTCTACCATCTTGTATCCTATATGTACCCGCACTGTGCCAGGCCATCCTTATGAAAAGTGGACCATAATGCCCATAATCCGCAGGCCACCACTCTTGCGACTGTGTCATCAATGCGTATATATCATTTTTCAAACTCTTCAAATCCAACGAATTGAACGCTTCTTTGTAATCAAACGTTTTACCCATGGGGTTAGAGCGCTCAGAGTGTTGTTTGAGTATATGCAAATTGAGCATATTGGGCCACCAATCTCTATTGGTAGTAGCCTTGGGTGGCACCACATATTGGTGTGCTCTAGCGCCAGTCACCGGGCACTGCCCACCTGCTGCACCATGACTTGATTGTGAATTGTACTCCATATTTATGTGTGTTGATTGGTTTATTATAATAGTGCTGATACTATGCTGATTGCATAGTACGCATATGAAGTTACTTAGAATTTCATGATGTCATTATTTTAAAAAGTGTATAACATCATTAGAAGAATTGATATACAACGATTCTTTTAGTCTATAAGCTACAATATTGAAATTGAAAATCTATTTATCCCAACAATACTAACATCAAAATGCGAAGTGCAACTAAGTCAAATAACTACTAGTAATTTTGCAATTCAGAATTGTCTCTATTACAAGTATATGTACATAAGCAAATTGGTAAGCTACAAGCATTGGCAAATCTTTTTGCTAACTATAATGTTACCTATTACACTACAATCTATAGGTGTTTCTGGCATGACAAAATATGGATCTACCAGTTTATGGTCACTTGTTTATATTATTGGATTAGGACTCTTTGGTTGGACATTTTTTGTTTGGTGTTACACCATCGGCACTTCATTACACAAGCACCTACCTGGGCATACGGGTCTAAACATCACAGTTTTCAAAGCAGCTATTTACACCCCTTTAATACTGATTGGCATCTTACTTATCATAAACAACCTACCCATTGAGTCTACCATTTCCACTATCATCTTAAAAGCGATCATTTTATCTATCACAGCCATTCTGAACATCTTTATGCTATTAAGTATCATTTACATTTTGTATTACATACCCAAAGCTTTAAAATCCATAGAACTAGGGCGTAATGCATCCATTTCAGAGTACTTCCCTTACACCTTAATGTTGTTATTTTTCATCGTAGGCATTTGGCTGATTCAACCAAGAATAAATAAAACAGCAGAACAACTGTCCGAAAAGTCTTAGTTATAGCCTAAAAAGAAAAGCCATTATCAACCTACTTTCTGATTTCACTAAATCTGGACGCCAATTAGCAGGTAATGTTGTAGTTGTATAGCCACTTTGAGATGTGACACCACCCCTTCCTGCAAAATAGGCCACATTTGCTTCTCTATGTACAAATTCAAGTCTCCATGTAAAACAATCGTTAGGCATCCAATCAATATTAGCGGAACAATCCCACCCTTGAACGGTAACACACCTAATGATAACACAAAGTGAAACGTTATGACAAAAAATATATAAAGTAAGGTGATTCAAGTTGACATTCTAAAGCAAACAAACAGAAATAAGTAAATATATTGATTAGGGCAACCAAATAGCACCGCCAATACTGTCTTTGGATGCACCTGTAACTGAAGAAAGTACATTGGGCTCCTCGCGCCAACGAAGTGCTCCTATAAGTGCCATTATTAATGCTTCTTTATATTCTATTACCTCGTTTGGTATAGTGACTATTGAAATAGACATTGGAGCAAGAAGGTTTGTGAGTTCACTTACTAGAAAGTTATTGAAAGCCCCTCCACCTGTTATAATTAAACTAGTGCTCTTTTTAATATTACCGTATTTATCTATTGCATTTCTAACCTGTTCACAGATATGAACTGAAACTGTATGCAATAAATCTTCTGCTTTTTCGGCACTTCTTAAAGCATCTGTAGCAATATCTAGTGCTTTAGCATTACTTAATGATTTTGGAGGCGCTATTGCATACCATTCATTAGCATTAAGCTGATTTAATAAACTTGGAATAATTTTTCCATACGCCGCAAACTTGCCATCTACATCCATTTTAGCGCCTAATTTAGCTGCTAGTCTATTTAGCAGCTGATTTGCAGGACATATATCAAATGCAATGGGTTCTTTATCTGCTGTTTGTATTGTTAGATTGGCTATGCCTCCTATGTTCAACAAGTAATCGTAACCAGAGAACAACAACCTATCCCCAATAGGAACAATAGGGGCACCTTGACCTCCCAATGCTATATCAATAGCTCTCAGGTCGGAAATAACTGGCAAATTTGTAGCTGCTAAAATAGCTGCACCATCCCCAATTTGAGATGTCATTTTAGTTTCAGGAGAATGAAAAACTGTATGACCATGTGATACAATAAAATGTACCTTATGCTCTAAATCATACTTGGATATAAAATTCTTAACAGCTTCACCTATGTAATTTCCATAATCGGCATGAAGTTGCATATACTGGCTAGCACGCAAAGTTGAGGCTTCTGACAACTTAGCCAACCAATAATTATCATATGCAATACATTCAGCTTTTATAATTTCAAAAGACCATTTCCCTCTAACCTCTTCTAAGTGCACATAGGCTATATCTAACCCATCGAGTGAACTGCCAGACATCAACCCAATAACTTTATAAACCATGATGCAAATGTAAATAAGTAGGGAATAGCAGAAAATAAAAAACAACAATTACCAAACTAATGCACTGGCGCCTAATATAGCAGCATCAGCATCGGGTAAAGATGATAATATTACCTTAACCTTCCCCTTATATATATTTAGTAAATTATTTTCCATGGAAGCTTTAACATGGTCTAATAATAAATCTCCAGCTTTTGCAAGTCCACCAAAAAAGATTATCGCTTCAGGAGAAGTTATAGCAACTGCATCCGCTAGGGTTTGCCCTAAAATACTACCTGTATATTCGAAAATTTCTAAGGCTAATTGATCTCCTGCTACCGCTGCATCATAAATATCTTGAGCAGAGATTGATTTACCTTGTCCTCTTAATATAGAATGCTCATTTCTTGATGTCAACCACTCATTTGCTGTATAAACTATACCAGTTGCAGAACAATATGTTTCTAAACAGCCCTGCCTCCCACAACCACAATTTCTACCATTTCTGATTGCAACAAAATGACCTAACTCCCCAGCAAACCCATCGTGACCATAAACCAAATTACCATTGGCAACAAAACCGCTACCAACCCCTGTACCTAAAGTAACCATAATAAAATCAGACATCCCCTTAGCTACTCCATATTTCATTTCTCCTATTGCAGCAGCATTCGCATCATTAGTAAGTATACATTTTAAGCCAGTAGCTTCAGAAATCATTTTACATAACGGAATAACTTTACCCTTCCAAGGCAGGTTGGGCGCAAAAGCTATTTCGCCAGTGTATATATTACCGTTGGGAGCTCCAATACCTATACCAACAACAGGAACATTTTTTACATTGGCCAGTATCTCCAACAAACTTTCGCTTAATTTTTCAACATAGTCTTCAACTGTATTATGTCCAGTTGTTGGCATAACACCCTTTGTCAGGATAGCCCCATCACTAGATACTAGTGCATAAGCTGTATTAGTACCTCCTACATCAATGCCCAGAGCCAATGCTTGCGTCATAATCAATTCCTTGTTTTTGTAAAATTCTTTGCACAGCATATGCGAACCATGCAAGATATGCAAAACCAATTGCTGGCACCCAATATGAATTGTGTATTCCAATTGAGGGCATATCTGCTAACTTACCTTGAATAGGAGGTATAATAGCGCCACCAAGAATCATCATAATTAAAAAAGCAGAACCTTGAGATGTATATTTTCCTAAGCCAGCTATAGAAAGCGCAAAAATACTTGGCCACATAATAGAACAAAATAATCCTCCACTTAAAAACGCATATGTAGCTATAATACCAGAAGTATAAATACCAACTATCATTGCAACTGTGCCAAGCGCCCCAAATAACAATAATGTTTTTGCAGGCTTATCTCCAGCCATTACAAAAACAACCGCTTGTAGTAATACACAAACTACATACCCATAAAATGGTTCAACATCATTGTTAGCTACTTTATTTACCGCAATAACGACTGCAAAAGCCAACAGTGGTACTGCCATAAGAAGAAATGCCCTCAAATTCGGTTTAGGGTCAAAAATTTTGATTGAACCTGTCCACCTTCCTACCATAAGACTACCCCAATAAACTGATATAAAAGGAGCAACAGCTGCAGTGCTATAACCACCAAATTCTGGCTGTTTAAGCAGTTCAGCCAAATTACTTTGTATAGATACCTCAACACCTACATATGTAAATATAGCCAACATACCTAATACCAGCTGAGGATAGCGCATAGCCCCCCACCCCTCTGGCTTTCTACCGGCTCTATATAACGATAATAACA
>CALRKH020000131.1:0-7566 GCA_943367855.1 Asaia bogorensis
ATAACGTCTGCCACGCTAATAGGTCACAGTTTTGGTGGCATGGTAGCTACACTATATGCTCAGGTTCAGCCAGCAAAAGTGCAGTCATTGATACTCGTTGGTGCTCCAGTTTCATTACAGGCCTCATTTCGAAATATTATTGACCGATCGGCTGCTATTTACAAGTCAAAAAATGACTCCTTTAACCTCAAGTATATCGATATGTTTCAGAAAATGGATACTGCAAGTTTAGAGTATGCGGTTTACAGTTTTGGTCATGCCATGCAAAATCACTTTTACAATCCTAAGCAGCCAAATGCAGATGCACAAGAAATCTACAAAAAATTTAAAACCGATACCATACTGGCAAAGTATGCTGCTAAAATGACTCAGGAGCCCACAAAAGGATTCTGGAAGAACGAACACTACACTACTTTAGATTTGTCTGAAACAATTAAAAAACTAAAACAGCAGAATGCAAACATCTATGGAATTTATGGCAAGGAAGACGGGCTTTATTCCTCAGAACAAATATTCTTGCTTCAAAACATTTTAGGTGCCAACAAGCTCAAGTATCTCGATAATTGTGCTCACAGTGTCTTCGTCGATCAGCAAACAGAATTTATTGTCTCAATAAAAAAATGGATTAAAAATTAACGGCAATACTCAGTATTTTTCACCATGTATTTTGCTTGATCTTTTTTAAAATGCCATAGCCAAATTCCAATAAACTTATGGCGTATGTCTGCATATACTTTATGGCAGTAGCCAATTTCAACATAGACAATCAACAAACTTAAAAGTTTATTTCTAGATTATACCAAACTTCAAGACGATTGAATTCCATATGTTCTGAAACGCTGATTCAGACGAAAAATCCTCCGGCCCAACTGCTCAACCACAAATAACTTTCTACTACACATCATTTCATATCAGTGTAAACAACATAAATCAAGCCCAGCCTGCATGCTCAGTCATAGTTAGTCCAAAAATCAAGCCCAAAACTGTATAGTCCTGCACAGATAAGTGTACTAAGCTGAGCAGATAGGTGTACCATCATACACACTTAGCTGTATCATCCTCAAAACCCATTTTGCCACTACAAACATTCCATCCTACATTCGCACGCACACAATCTTTTTTCGGTTGTTTAGCTCGGCTACACATTTACATACCCACACTAGGGTACTTCTCAAAAACCAAATACAAAACAAAAAGCATCAGATGAGCACAAATCAAACCAATTCAAAACATGGGCAAAACTACTGCGCAAAAAGTGCGCAAAAACCCAAATAAATTACCACCTAAATCATTGAAAATCAATCACTTATCACCAATACTCAAAAAAACAAAAATGCGCAAAAACATACACCCCGCATCAGCCAATAACACATCGCTATATAAAAGTTTGTGAATTTTGACCGCCACCTACAAATAGTACCCCTTACAAACAATTTATGATTTATTTTTGATAGCAATAACCAACCTTACTATTTACCTAATAGGTCTTGAAACTGGATAAAAACAACACAAAACAACGTATGAAGAGAATCTCACTCATTGCAGCATTTTTGCTCACCGCATTTTGCACATCACTCTCCGCTAAAGAAGGGTATCACATAGTGCTCAAAATGCCGGGCGTTAAAGACTCCATGGCCTTCCTGGCCCACTATTATGGCAAAAATCGTCCCACCATCTTCAAAACCGACTCTGCCAAGTTCGACAAAAACGGCACAGCAGTCTTCAGTAGCACCAGCAGCGAGTTCACAGGCGGCATTTATATCATCTACCTCTCCGACCTCCAAACCAACTTCGAACTACTAATGAATAAAGGCGACGATATCACCATCACCGCCCCTATCGATCAAATACCCGATGGTATAGTATTCAAAAATTCTCCCGAAAACGTACGTTTTAGCGAGTATGTCAAATACCTGAAAGGCTACAGCGCCAACGAAGAAAAACTCAAAAAAGAACTTGAAAAAGCTAAATCTAAAAGTGATACAGAGGTAATTCGCAAAAAAGCTATCGCCTCTTCCAAGGAACTTAATAAGTATCGCCGCGACTATGCCAAAAACAATCCTAATACGCTCCTCACTACCATCTTCAATGCCATAGAGACCCCTCAGGTTCCCGAAGGCGACCACTTCCTCGAAGACGGTAAAACAAAAGACTCTACATTCGCTTACAAATACTACAAATCTCACTTCTGGGATGGTTTCGACTTCAGAGACGACCGCCTCATATACACACCCATCTACGATGCTCGCCTCGAAGAATACTTCAGCAAGCTCGTTCTCCCTTGGACAGACAGTATAGAAAAAGAAGCTGATGTACTCCTGAAAAAAACTAAGGGTACTAAAGATATGTTCCACTATACCCTCTGGTGGATCACCCGCTATGTAGAGAACAGCAAAGTAATGGGTATGGACGAAGTGTTCGTTTACCTAGTAGAAAACTACTACATGAAAGGCGACGCATTCTGGCTCAAACCAGATGAATTGACCAAGTACATAGACCGTGCCCAAAAAATTGCACCAAACGTTATCGGCAACAAAGCTCCCGAAATCAAGTTGCCTAACATCGCCACCCAGAAACAAGAAAGTATGAGCGCCCTCAAAAGCAAGTACACACTCGTACTCTTCTACTCTCCCAACTGTGGTCACTGTCAGCACGAGATGCCTTCTATAGATTCACTTTACAAAGAAGTACTCAAAGCTAAAGGTGTAAAGATATACACCGTAGCCACAGAGGGCGATCAAAAGGCCATCACAGATTTCATCAAAAAATACAACATGAGCGAGTGGATCAACACCTGGGACCCCGATCACACCAGCGACTACCACAACAAGTTCGATGTTTACAGCACCCCAACCATCTACCTGCTCGATGAGAAGAAGATTATCAAGGGCAAGCGCCTCGACCACAATAATATCGGTGCACTAATAGATATGATTGAGAAAAAAGCCAAGGAAGAAAAAGAAGGCAAAAAGTCTTAATCACAGTACAGCAAATAAATTAAACACCACGCCCCGAATGTCATTATTCGGGGCGTGTTAAATATAGAGCATCAACCATATCACCCCATCAATTATGTATAGTCAACACCTGATGAATTTTTACAGGTTTGTGTATCAGTCCACTTTTTATACAGTCTTGCACAAACAGTCCATCTGCCACATAAGCCTCCGGATGCTGTATACCTACTTTTCTGGCTAGCGCTGTATTCACTGCAAAGTTACCCCAGTCTATATAGTTGATCACAGGCATCGTTTCCAGTATCCTATCATACCCCGCCAAATGATTTATAGAATTCCAGTAGATGAAATCTGCACCATTACGCTTCAGTATTTCTTCCACAGCATTGGGCAACCAATAGTCTTGTATAGAAGTCTGAATTACATATTCAGTATCCACCATGCTCTGCAATGCATTTGCTCTGTTATAGCAGCCCCAGGCACCAGTGTTTACCTCACTCTCTACATAGCTTATTCTTGGGTCAGCCAGTTGTTCCAGCATCAGTTTTTGAGAGGCTACATATTTCAGTCTTGGCTCTTCAGCTTCGTTTACAAAGGCACGCAGTCTGGGGTTAGGCCCATTATTATAGATTATTGCCTTCCAGTTAGGGTTAGTTTGCGCCAGCAGTGCTCCTACAAACACATACGGGTCTTGCTCTTCATGATAAGAGGGTGCTATAAAAGTTACCATTCGTTAGTTCGTTCAAAGTTGCAAATACGGTACAATATATTCTTATTCGTCAGATGCGGTTTTTCGCTCTGCATCACCCAGTCGGCTGTGGCGCGCACCATATACAAAGTACACTACAAGCCCCAGTATCAGCCATATCATAAAACGCTCCCAGTTCGTCACCCCCGATTCTGATAGTAAGTAAGAACAACTCAGAAAACCTAATACAGGTATTAGGGAGTAGTTTCTTATAAATGTTAGTACTGTCACCACCAAAAACACTATGCCAAATAACAGGAATGGTATTCTGGTTCTTATTATATCCCATGTCACTGCACCACTATCATCCGTCAGCTGCATAGCTCCTTTCACGCCGCCAGGGTAATACATCCCAAACATCACCACACTTATGATAAACAATATTGGTACTATCCACTTGCCATTTACATATGGTGTCTTGAATTTGCTCTCCAGCCTATGCGGGTCATTCTGCAACTTCAGTATACCTCCACATACCAACACAAAGGCGAATAATGTACCTACACTTGTTAAGTCCACTACTACAGTTAGGTTAAGAAACAGTGCTGGTATGCCAACCACTAGTCCAGTCAGTATCGTAGAGAAAGATGGAGTTTTATATTTCTTATGCACCTTCGCAAATACAGGTGGTAGCAATCCATCTCTACTCATACTCATCCATATGCGTGGCTGTCCCAGCTGGAAGACCAATAGCACACTGGCAGTTGCTATCACTGCCGATACAGATATGATGCCTGCTATCCATGATGCCCACTTACCGCTCATTAGGCTAAATACATATGCCAGAGGGTCACCTACATCTAGGTTCACATAGCTTGTCATTCCTGTCAGTACTAGTGCTATTGCTACATATATAACTGTGCATATTATCAGCGAGTTGAACATTGCTTTAGGCAGGTCTCTTTGCGGATTCCTACACTCCTCTGCCGTGGTAGATATTGCATCAAATCCTATGTAGGAGAAGAATACAGCCGATGTGCCTGCCAATATCCCACCCATACCATTCGGCATAAAAGGAGTCCAGTTGTTGGTGTCTACATAAAATGCTCCTGCAATGATCACCAATATTATAATGGCCAACTTTAAAATCACCATCACATTAGTAGACCTTCTCGATTCTTTTATACCTACATATATGATCCATGTTATGATGGCCGTTATCAGAAATGCAGGAATGTTACATATAAAACGAATATCACCAATCATTGGGGCATTGACCCATGCTAGTTTCGCCGATTCTGTCAATCCATCTTTGGCTGTCCAGTAGTCTGTGGCTAGGTACTCGGGTATATGCAGTCTATGCCCACCAATACTCATACTATTCACCAGCGAGGTAAAATAACTACTCCACGATATGGCTACAGCTATATTACCTATGGCATACTCCATTAGTAAGTCCCAGCCTATTATCCACGCTACTACCTCGCCAAATGCTACATAAGAATAAGTGTAAGCACTCCCCGATACAGGCACCATACTCGCAAACTCCGCATAGCATACAGCCGAAAATCCACATGCCACAGATACAAACAAGAACAATAGAATAATGCCAGGCCCACCATCAAAGCTCGCCTTGCCTATTGTTGAAAATATACCTGCACCCACTATGGCAGCTATACCCATAAAGGTTAAATCCCTCACAGTTAGCACTTTGTTGAGTCCACCAGCGTGCTCCTGCTCTATAAGACCTGCGGCCATCTCTTTTTCAACATGGCTCAAAGTCTTTTTTCGGAATATGTTATTGCGCATGCCTACTTACTTATTGGCTGGTGGTTGGGCTATTGGCGATTGCTGGGCCTGATTGATAGCCTGCATGGCAGTATTGATAGACTGTTGAGCCAATATGTATTGAGGGTTCATTTTGGTTACCTGTTGCCATATATTAATAGCATCATATGGTCTTCCAGTCAAAAAGTAACAAACCCCTAGGTTGTAATACACCTCATACAGCTTAGGATAGTTAGGATACAGCTTCATGGCCATATCATAATTAGCCTTTGCACTATCAGGCATATTCAGTTTTAGGTAGGCTACACCACGGTTCATATACCCCGATACAAATGTCGGGTGAACCTCCACTGCTTTATTGTAATACTTCAAGCTTTTGCGAAGCAATGCATATTTCTCTGCAGTATCTGTTACAGCTTCTGCCTTGTTTACATAAGACGATGCCACGTTCGCATTTACCAACACACTATTCGGTGCATTTTCTATATCGTGCAAGAATAGTATTTCATCATTCTTCCAGTCAGCATTCCGTTCAATTGTTTTAAAAGAACACAACCCAACTATCACGGCCAACACACCAAACATCGCCAGTCTACCCACCTTTGGTTGGCTTATTTTTTCCATCCCTTTATACAGCAGCCATGCTATAGCTATACTAAATCCTACCGACGAGTGGAATATCAAACGTTCACCCATAGTACCACCAATATTGAAGATAATGTTACATACCAGCAATAGGTTCAGCATATAGAAGGCTATAGCAAAAGCCATAACATGCCTACGTTTGAAGTAGTAGAAAAACTGACGTATCAAGAAACCATGAAAAATCAATGATAACCATACCTGATAATGTGCAAATGTCTTGTAAGAGATAGTATTGTAAGAATAGTCTGAACTGAGTGGATGAGGGAAAAGCAGCAGCTTAATATAATTGAAACTTGTAGATATTTTGGTTGCTAATCTCATGGCATCATTGTCGGCATTTGCATATGGGTTGTTCAGTATGTCATTATCCGATGCGGCATTCATAGGCGCTACTATTTGTAAACGCATAAACAGGTATAATGCTACAACTATTAAATAGGGTAGGGTGGCCTTAATCGAATCACTTAAACTGAAATTATTGAACAAGTAAAAAGATAATGGTAGCAGGAAAATCATACTGATAGCATATTCCTTAGCCAAAAACGCCAGAAACAAGAACCCCATCGCTAGGTATTTGTCTTTAGCTATTTTGGTCTCTTGAAACCTGAATGCATAGATAAAAGTTGCAGAAAGTAGGAGCAACGACATTATCTCATCCCTGCTCTTCACGTTGGCTACCACCTCTGTATGTATTGGGTGTACTGTAAACAAAACAGCAGCTATAAATGCTATTATATAGTTCTGTTTAAAAACTATTTTCCTTAAAAAACTCAATAAAACTACTACACATCCCATATACCACAATACATTTATCACATGTCTTGTAGCCATATGGCGTAGAAATGCTTGTTCCGATGGCTTTTTCATCTCGTATGAAAAACCTGCTTCTAGCACACTGTCCACTTTCTCAGGTGCTACTGCTCCAAAAAATTGTTGTTCTATGGCAAAGGTCACTATAGATAATGGACGATAACGACCACCAGATAGCTGATTAGATGAGTTGAATTGGCGGTAGTAAGAGTCGAACGCATCTTTGGTCAGTATGTCATCTATGCCTTTAAAGCCCTCATACACATATTCGTTCTTTACTATTACAATAGTGTCATCCAGTGCATATTCATGATTGAATGTATTGGCATATAGGGCAAATGCCAGTAATGCCACTATAATAGCTTGTACTTTGAATGTATAGAGCCATTCCGGTATATATGCATCTATTATGCTTTCCACCTTCGCTACTGCAGCTTGTTTGGGTAGCGCTGGTTGCGCTGCTACAGATGGAGCAGGGGGTCGATTTGTGTTACTCGTCTTTTTAGCCATTATTCAATAGTAATAGCCAAATGTAATTATTTCTATTTTTTCAGCATAGCCCTATCTCAAAAATAGCAGCATATACTACTTTATTCATACCTCAGCGCTACTATTGGGTTCAGCCTCGATGCTTTTATGGCTGGTAGTATTCCAGATATCACACCTACAAGCGCACAT
>CALRKH020000132.1:0-7557 GCA_943367855.1 Asaia bogorensis
GTGACTAGAATGATGCGAGCTTTTTTAGCAAAAAAATCTTTGAAGCAATCTGACTCTGATTTGTAGTTTACATGCACCTTAGCATCAGGAAAGCTGCTATCAAATACTTGAGATTGCTGCTCAACAACTGGTTTGTATGTTTCATCTACCGAAATATCTATTTCACCTTTACCGAGAGAGTCGGCATGAGGAGTTTTGTGGTCGCAAGATGAAAGGGCAACCACCAAACACATTAATAAAACTCTAGCTTTTTGAAGCATAAGGAGCGCAATTTTACTCAATTAATCGAAAAGAGTTGGTTTTAACATATCTACTGTAACAATAAATTAACATTGGTAATGAAGACTCAACAAGCGTTTTTATAGTATAAAGTATTGAGTACAAACCAGTTGCCAATAATTAAGAAAGGATGTAGTAGAATTGTTAATTTCTATGTCGTGTTCTGTGTGAACTTGGTTTTCGGGACCAGATAACTACCATGCCTCTGTATATTCTAAACCCACCATAGAGTAACATAATAGCTGCTAATGCCCATGCATAGGTTGTGGGCAACTCTACAGTGCCAAAAGAACGGACTATACCTACAAATACTCCGAGTATAACATATATGGAACCCATTGCAATATCGAGACTTGTGCGAAATGCACTGTAAGTTCGACTTTGTTCCATTCGTTCATCAAGATTCATTATATAGTTTTAAGACTACAGCAAAGTTACTAAGCCATATTTAAAGATTGGTTTTAGTCTGTAATTCCATAAACCATTCATAAAATACTTGGATTTTCCAGAACTCAAAAGGAGGTTGCCCCTGTATCAATAGTTGATTCCAGCATGTCTTCTATTGAATCAGGTAAAAGCGATAGTAGGTTGAGTCCTGTGGTGCTTTCAATAGCATCGACAGTAGTGCGATAATGGCCCCAACTGTAATCTGACACTGTAGGGCGATTGGGCATAGTGACTGCAATAACTCTAGTAGCTGTATTAACTCTAGCTAAATCGTTTATGCCAATTGGGAGCACTACTACCACTTTCCAGAAATATGCAGGCACTGTAATTTTGCCGCTATTGATAGTATGTGTGATGCCGCTATGGCTGCCTGTGCCTCCACTACCATAACTGCCTGCTATGATATAAAGTTCATAGCCGTTTTGGGTAAGTGTTCTACAATAGTTTTCTAATGCAAGCCATGTTTGTTGGTTTAATTGTGCTGACTGAGGTGCGATGTTTGTCATCTCGAAAGTGGCTGCATTATCACTATCGCTAGCATCTCTATCGTCAGAAGGGCAAAGATGACCTCTATCGAAACCTGCACCTGAATAATGAGCAGTAGCAGCTCGATAATAACCAGAAGGTAGCAGTTCGTCTTGTGTAAAACAATCGCATCGTTCAGCAGTTCCCTTCCATGCGGTGCTAAGGTGCCAACTAACCCAATTGGGAATTCCTTTACTGTTGTTGTAAGATAAAGAGAATTGATGTCGATTAATTAAATAGTTATTGGAGTCTGTAGGATTAGGAAAAGCTAGAGACGGATTGCCAAATGCTAAGTTATCGTCACGAGATGCAAATGTATCTGTGGAAGAGGTGCAAGAAAGACAACAACAGCTATCTTCCGATGCTGTAATTGAGATGTTGTCTATATTTAATCTTCCAATTCCATTTTTTATAATTTTTATTCTGATAGTGCCATGCAAATAAACTTTGAATGTGGTGGTCTGTAGCGAACTTGATGTGGTAGTAACTGGTGTAGATAAGCTGAGCCAAGTAGCTCCAGAATCTTTGGTGTAAAGCAGCTGCCATGTACAAGTGCCATCATTGCCATAGAGGCCATGTAAAACGGAAATTTCAGAAGCACCCGATGTTAAATAGGAAAGTAGTGTGATGCTTGACGTATCGCGCATGCGAACAGACCTAGCACCAATCTTTCTATCGGCATCTGATGTGCCAACCAATGCATTGTTTAAAAGCCAAGTGCCAGATGATAAACTAATACTGCCGCTGGCATATGAGCTTTTTGATGCAGATTCAAATGTCTCAGTTATGAATGACGACTGGCCTAAAGATATAGTAGTAGTAAATAGCGCAATAAGTAATGTAGCCCAACGACTGAATCGTACAAAGCTGCTATGGGACGGAATGGTGGAAATGTTGCTTGTGCGCATGGTTCAAAACTAAATTAATTTGTAATTAGAGATGGAATGTATAGTGATTAAATTATGGTTATGAGTCTATGTGTTAGGATGCTTGAAGAATCTACTTAACCATTACTTCACGTTTAGATAATGGTGCATTTGGATTGGCGTAACAGTGTTAATCAAATTTTGCAACCAAATCTAAAGTAATGGTCAAGAGTAATGAGAATCTGCTTTCTACATTTATAAGAAGGTTGTTTGGTATAGTTATGTTCATGTTTGTAGGCCTAACTACTTATGGGCAAACTACAGTAGTAGGTTGGGATGTGAGTGGCCAAACTGCATATGGAACATCACCAATGACTGCTACCACTACAACTACCAATATAACGGTGTCTACAGGATTGACAAGAGGCACTGGAGTAGGAACATCTGGTTCTCCAGCGGGAAGAGCCTGGGGTGGTGTAAACTGGGCATCTACAAGCCAAGCGAATGCAATAAGCGGGAACCAGTTTGCAACATTTGCTTTTAAAGCTAATTCTGGATATAAAGTTTCTTTAAGTGCATTCAATTTGTCATACAGAAGATCTGGTACTGGACCAACTAATGGAATGTTGCAATACTCTTTAGATGGGTCCTCATTTACAGATATTTCCACCCTCAGTTATTCTTCAAGTTCTTCAAGTGGAGCCACTTTAAGTGCAATTAGCTTGTCGGGTATAACGGCCTTACAAAATGTGCCTAGTGCAACAACCATTACATTCAGAATTGTAAATTGGGGAGGCTCTTCTGCAGCGGGTACATGGTATGTATTCGATGTTGCCAACTCAACTAGTCCTGATCTTTCAATAACTGGTACAGTAGAGTCGGCATGTAGCACGCCTACAGCATATGATATGTTTGGAGGAGGTAGTTATTGTCCAGAAAGTCCAGGTGTTTCTATAGGTGTTGCGAATTCGCAAAGCGGAGTGAACTATCAGTTATATAATGGTTCTACTGTTGTAGGTACGCCAGCAGCGGGATCTGGGGGTAGTTTTAGTTTTGGTGTATATACTGCTACAGGCACATACTCCGTATTAGCTACATCTTCACTTGCTGGCTGTGGTTCTTTTACTACTGCAATGACTACAACCACTACAGTATCTATACGTACGACACCTACAGTAACAGTAACACCTGCAGGAGGGTCAATTTGTGAAGGTGGAAGCGGGCTAGCTATGACCGCAAGTGGCGCATTGACCTACACTTGGACTCCTACAAGTGGTTTATCAGCTAGTACAGGAGCTACCGTAACAGCTACGCCAACTGTAACAAGTACTTACACTGTTACGGCAAGATCATCGGAGGGGTGTCTTAGTGCTCCTGTTTCAGCAGTTGTTACAGTAAATTCATTGCCGTCACCTACTATATCAGGTACTACAACCATTGCGTCGGGAGGCTCTGCTGTTTTAACTTTTTCGGGTAATGCAGATGATACGGTATATTATTGGAATGGCTCTACTACAAATAGTGTAGTAATAGGTGGCACTGGGACAGCTACAGTGAGTGTGTCGCCTACTGTTACAACAACCTATTCGATTACTTCAGCTACTTCTTCTTTGGGATGCTCGGCAACAATAACTGGAGCATCTGCAACTGTAACAGTATCAACTTCGCCAACAGCTTCTATTTCTGGAGGTACTACTATATGCCCCGGAGCCTCAACTGTATTAACATTTAGTGGTACTGCTGGAGCTACTGTATACTATAGTGCGAATCATGGAAGCACTTTGAGTGTGACAATTAGTGGTTCGTCGGGTGTAGGTACGGCTACTGTATCAGTAACGCCAACTGTAACTACTGTTTATAGATTAGACTCAATATCGTCAGGTTTGTTTGATGGATTATTGGCAGATAGCGTGACAGTTACCATTAGTACTTTGCCAACTTCATATAGTATAACAGGAGGGGGGAGTTATTGTGCTGGAGGTAGTGGATTAGCAATAGGTTTGAGTAGTTCTGATACAGGTGTTAGCTATCAATTATACAATGGAAGTAGCACAATAGGTAGTTCTGTATCTGGAATTGGTAGTTCTTTATCATTTGGTACTTATACTGCTATAGGAACATATAGTGTATTGGCAACAAACACATATGGGTGTTCCACTTCAATGACAGGAACTGCCAATATTGCAATAAATACATTGCCTAATATAGTTGTCATTAGTTCTGACACTTCGGTATGTGCTGGTAGTAATTTGACTTTGTCTACAACTATCAGTGGTACAGCATTACCATTTGTATATACATGGAGTGGCCCATCTTCATTTTATAGTTCATTATCAACATCATCATTAACCAATACAACTACTGTTACTTCAATTCCTGCTTCACCAACTTCGCCAGTTTATACAGTATTGGTAACAGATGCAAATGGCTGTGTGGCAACAGGAATTAATACAGTATCAACAACAGTATTGCCGATTACGGCAGGAACTATTTCGGGAACTGCGAGTGTATTGGTGGGGCTGAGTACTGCACTAACTAGTAGCGTGTCGGGAGGTGTATGGAGCAGTGCAGCAACTGCGGTAGCGACAGTTGGTTCGTCGACAGGTATAGTTACGGGTGTATCCAACGGTACTGCAACAATAAGCTATCAGGTGACAACTGGTTGTGGTATTGCCACAGCAACACGAATAGTTACGGTGTCTACTCCCTCTGCTACCTCTATAAGCGGTACGCAATGGTCGGGATTTACGGGTTCATCTGCGGC
The DNA here is from genome assembly GCA_943367855.1 of Asaia bogorensis. Taxonomy (GTDB): domain Bacteria; phylum Bacteroidota; class Bacteroidia; order Chitinophagales; family Chitinophagaceae; genus Nemorincola. The sequence goes on from CALRKH020000132.1 coordinate 4,882, forward strand.
TGGTGCAAGTGCTTTCCCTAGCGTACCCGCTGCTTCAGTTCCTGGGGGGGCTGTAGTAAACGTGTCACAGTGGAATCGTGGTGCTGGTGCAGCCTCTTCAACAGCCTCATCGACTTATAACTCGAATGGTTTTAATTCTACAACATTATCTTCTGCACAATCGGCAGATGACTATTTATATTTTTCGATAACTAATAATTCTAGTACGGAAACTAGAATGACTGCCTTGAATCTTGCTACACAAACAAGTAGCACTGGCCCTACAAATTTTCAATTGTTTTATAATAGAGGTTCTGGTGCGGATGTGCCTTTTGATGTAGCCAAGAGTAATCCTTCAAATGCAACTTTCTCACTTAATTTCAGCGATGCAGTTTGTATACCGCCAAGTCAAACATTCACATTTAAGTTGTATGCTTGGGGTGCTAGTAGTTCAGCTGGAACGTTTAGAGTAAATAATGGTACTGGTATTACAGCTACTTATGTGACAGGAGTATCTACACCTTCAATAACAGCCTCATCAACTTCGCCGGTTTGTGCGGGAGCATCTCTAGGATTAATAGCTACACCCTCAGGAGGAAGTAGTAGTTTTAATTATAGTTGGTCTGGTCCATCTGGATTTGCCAGTACAGTGCAACATCCAACAATAACTGCGGTTTCTGGTGTTTATACAGTAGTGTTAACAGATCTTATGGGTTGTGCTGATACGGCAACTACATCTGTTTCTACTTTGTATGTGACCTCGCTCCCTTCTATTTCGGGTACAACATCAATTTGTGTAGGAAATGTAAGCACATTGGTTAATGATACTACAGGTGGTATGTGGAGTAGTAACAATACAGGTGTAGCTACGGTAGGTTCTATAAGTGGAATTGTTACAGGGATAAGTGCTGGCACATCTATGTTAACTTACACATTTACTAACCATCTTGGTTGTACTAGTGTAGTTACTACTACAGTGACTGTTAATCCATTACCTATAGTAGATTCAATAGGCGGTACACTGAGTTTATGTGCTGGTGGCACAACAACATTAACAGACACAACAACTGGTGGTGTATGGAGCAGTAGCAACACTGCCGTAGCGACGATAGGTACTAGCGGTGTTGTAAGTGGTATAACAGCAGGAACTACAACTATCACTTATACTAAGACGAACAGCTTTGGTTGTACAGATTATGTGACAGCAGTTGTGACTGTAAATCCTCTACCAATAGTTGGTTCAATTGGCGGCACATTGAGTCTTTGTGCAGGTGGCACAACAACTTTGACAGATACAACAACTGGTGGTGTATGGAACAGTAGCAACACTGCCGTAGCAACTATAGGTACTAGCGGTGTTGTAAGTGGTGTATCGGAAGGCACTACAACCATCACTTATACTAAGACGAACAGCTTTGGTTGTACTGATTATGTAACAGCAGTTGTTACCGTTAATCCATTACCAATAGTTGGTTCAATAGGCGGTATATTGAGCCTTTGTACAGGTGGCACAACAACTTTGACAGATACAACAACTGGTGGTGTATGGAGCAGTAGCAACACTGCCGTAGCAACTATAGGCACAAGCGGTGTAGTAAGTGGCGTAACGGCAGGAACTACAACCATCACCTATACAAAGACGAATAGCTTTGGCTGTACTGATTATGTAACAGCAATGGTTACTGTTAATCCATTACCAATAGTAGGTTCAATAGTCGGTACACTGAGCCTTTGTGCAGGTGGCACAACAACACTAACAGACACAACAACTGGTGGTGTATGGAGCAGCAGCAATACAGCGGTAGCTACTATAGGCACTAGCGGTGTAGTAAGTGGTATATCGGCAGGAACTACAATCATCACTTATAGTAAGACGAACAGTTTTGGCTGTGCTGATTATGTAATAGCAATGGTTACTGTTAATCCATTACCAATAGTAGGTTCAATAGGCGGTACACTGAGCCTTTGTGCAGGTGGCACAACAACACTAACAGACACAACAACTGGTGGCGTATGGAGCAGCAGTAATACAGCGGTCGCTACTATAGGCACAAGCGGTGTAGTTAGTGGTGTATCGGCAGGTACTACAACCATTAGTTATACTAAGACGAACAGCTTTGGCTGTACAGATTATGTTACAGCAATTATGACTGTTAATCCATTACCAATAGTTGGTTCAATAAGTGGTACACTGAGTCTTTGTGCAGGTGGCACAACAACTTTGACAGATACAACAACCAGTGGCGTATGGAGCAGCAGTAACACAGCAGTAGCAACGATAGGTACTAGCGGTATTGTCAGTGGTATATCAGCAGGAACTACAATCATCACTTATAGTAAGACGAATAGTTTTGGCTGTGCTGATTATGTAACAGCAATTGTGACTGTTAATCCATTACCAATAGTTGGTTCAATAGGCGGTACACTGAGTCTTTGTGCAGGTGGCACAACAACACTAACAGATACAACTACTGGTGGTGTATGGAGCAGCAGTAACACAGCCGTAGCGACGATAGGTACTAGCGGTATTGTAAGTGGCTTAACGGCAGGAACTACAACCATTACTTATGCTAATACGAACAGCTTTAGTTGTACTAATTATGTAACAGCAGTTGTTACTGTTAATCCACTACCAATTGTTGGTTCAATAGGCGGTACGCTGAGTCTTTGTGCAGGTGGCACAACAACACTAACAGA
>CALRKH020000133.1:0-7516 GCA_943367855.1 Asaia bogorensis
AAGTGTTTCCTCACCATATACCCTACCCTCGCCACGGCAGCCACCACATTTGTGTGTGATGGTGCTACCCTCGCCATTACAAGTAGGACATGTGGTAACAGTTTGCATCTGACCCAGGAAAGTATTTGTAACTCTACGTACCTGACCAGAGCCATTGCAAGTGCCGCAAGTCTGAACAGCGTTTTTGTCTTTGGCTCCACTGCCGCCGCACTGCTGGCAAGACACGTGTTTTTTTACTTTTATTTTCTTGTTGGCACCATTTGCTATCTCAGCAAAGTCCATTTTGAGCTTGATGCGGAGATTGGCACCACGAGAACCCTGCCTGCGACCGCCACCACCGCCGCCACCAAACATATTGCCGAACATATCGTTTCCGAATATGTCGCCAAAGTTTTGGAAGATGTCCTCCATGCGCATACCGCCCTGCGGGCCATAACCGCCATAGCCACCACCACCTGCACCTGTGGCAGCGTGCCCAAAACGATCGTACTGCGCCTTTTTATCGGCATTGCTCAGCACGTCGTAAGCCTCGGCAGCTTCCTTAAACTTTTCTTCGGCTTCGGTGTTGCCGGGGTTTCTGTCGGGGTGATATTGTAGTGCAATTTTGCGATAAGCCTTTTTGATTTCATCGGCCGATGCGCTTTTGGACACTCCAAGGACCTCGTAATAATCTCTTTTTGACATTGTATTTCTACTATTGCGTGCTGCCTAGCTAATAGCAAGCACAAATATTCATTGTAATATTAATTGCCTACTACCACTTTTGCAAAGCGAATGAGCTTATCGTTGAGATAATAGCCACTTTCTACCATGTCTATCACCTTACCTTTCATGTCTTCGTTGGGGGCAGGTATTTCTGTAATGGCTTCGTGCAAATCTGGGTTGAACTCCTGATTTACAGCATCCATCTTCGTGAGCCCTTTTTGTAGCATGATATTGCGCATTTTGCCAAAAACCAAGGATATGCCTTCTTTTATGGCTGCAACATCGGTAGTATTCTCCAGTTGTTTATCGGCACGATCCATGTCATCGAGCACAACAAGCAGAGATTGAATGACATCTTTACCAGCAGTCTGCGTAAGTTCTATGCGCTCTTTTGCAGTGCGGCGTCTGAAATTTTCGAATTCAGCAGCTTGACGTAGCAGTTTATCTTTCAGTTCGGCCACTTCTGCTTGCAACTTGGTGGTTACTTCATCTTCTCCCTCATTGGGAAGGTCGGTAGTACTACGGCTATCATCGGCATTGAGCATATTAGCTAATGCATCATCCAATTCGTTTTGCGACAAATTGTCGGTGTTTTCGGCTGATGTGGTATTATTATTTGTGTTTTGATCACTCATATCCTTCTTCTTTTTGAAAAACATAGTATTCCTATTTGTGTCAATAATTTTGCCAAAGTAGCGTTTTGCGACAAAATGTCGGCTTTGGGCGCAAGGATATGCCATTTTTTACCTTTAGCCTAGCTATAATTAACAGTATCGGGTAGGTTAGGCACTATTCTAGTGACACTTAAAATGCTCGAACGGCTCTTTGCAATCATTGCATTTGTGAAGTGACTTGCAAGATGTGGGGCCGAAACCGCTGACCAAGTCAGTATCCTCGGAGTTACAACGAGGACAAGGAATAATATCTTGCTCAAAGAGCCCTAACTCCTGACTAGACTTGCGTATAGGCGGTGCTATACCATATTCCTTTAGTTTACGTTTGCCCTCTTCCGTCATCCAGTCGGTGGTCCAAGCTGGGCTAAGTTGTTGTTTTACCTCCAACTTATCTACCCGGCCAGCTAGTGCCATACGTATGCCCATAGCTATAACATCCATAGCTGGGCAGCCACTGTAAGTGGGGGTGATAACTATAGTAACTTCTCTGGCATTGGGGCCAGATAACAGTACATCTCTAACAATGCCGAGGTCTAAGATGGATAGGACGGGCACCTCTGGGTCGGAGACTTTACTCAACCAATCGTACACATCACTCGTCTTCAATTCTGCTTTGGTTGTCATTTTGTGTTGATTACATGATTATTTGCAAAGATCGTGCCTTTATCGTTTTTGTAAATAACAGTGCTGTTTGCCGCCTGCATAAGCACCTCATCTACTGCCAAATAGGCTCCTGGCCATTCAGCCACTACACTGCAAGCTATACGCTTGCAACCTTTGGGTATGCGAAACAGCCTATAGGCTCTAAACCAACCTTTGTAATTATCGGTACTTTCTTTGGCTAATACATCAGTATTGGCTATTTCTTTACCTGCCCCATCGAGAAAAACAAGTTTCCAAAATGGCGCTACTGGCACATCGGGGTTGCGGAGAAACCAAGAGGAAAAGGAAACTGAGTCGGGGTAGCCAACGGTAGGCAAGGTAAACAATAAAGTATCTGATGCTAAAGCCGCCGGCATAGCCATACCCGAAACCCCAGCGACAGGCCCCTCGTTGAAGTGATGATAAAAGAAGGTGTCGGATGTAGGAGTAACAACTGCATTGTGAGGAGCAAGCAAACTGGCTGTTGCCAATATGCTATCTCTTAGCAGTTGCTCCTTATGCAGTAGACTATCAGGATAGAATGCATAAACCGTACACTGAGAAAACTGCCCCAATGGCTTTGAAGCAGTAAGTAGCCATTGCTGATAGGCATCCAGACTATCGGCCTCGTAGTGCAATAATAGTAATGGCTTGTGCGTGCTTAAATGATGTAGCAATGGTTTATCAACTAATGGCCCTCCAGCTATTTTGACCTGAGACATGGTTTGAGCCAGGGAGGTACGAGACATCATAACATCTACCACAGGCAATTGTAGCTGAAGGGCACACCTAACCGTAAGAGAATTGAGCCAATCGAAAGTGCCCAACCAAAGTTTCTCGGAACCTACGTGGTAATAGCTTAGTGCTAAAACAGCCTCAAAATCGGACGGCAAATGGTGGTTTTCTTCGAGAAAGGTTTGCCACGATTTTCTGTTAATAGCGAATGTTTCGTCGTAATTGTAAGCGCCCACCCGCGAAACACTACGAGAAAATGCGGCATAACCATAAGCCTCTGTAGCCCAAACAGCAGAAGAACATACTATAAAAACTGTAGCTACTGCCTTGCCAGTGCGCTGCTGCAACTGCAGATAGACCTGCCAGAGAATGACACCTGCCAGCACAACCATGAGATAATAATAGAGCCAACTAAAACGCCCCAAAGAACGAAACTGCTTGAAAAGTGATAGGTGCTGCGCCCACTCTATGCGCCAAACGAATGGTATACCAGCGCTGAACATCATGATGCCAGTGGCCATCAGCATCCATAAAACTGGCACCTGTAGCTGAGGTGAAGCCTGTATAAATGGCCTGCGCCTGAGCGCAACTAAAAATCTACGAACAACATATGACATGGACCAGCCCCCAACTGCCAACAACGCAACAATGCCAACATAATTAAAACCCTCACCACCATCAGCCACTTTGGGAAGCCACTTGTTACTAACCACCCACTGCCAAATAGGGGAACAGAAAGAGGTGAACATCTGTGCCAGTTTTGCAAACATCATCTTATCTATGAAGGGGGTGGATGGCCTATCGGTAATAGTATCTGTGAGGCGCATGACCATGGTAAATGCGATGACGGGCAATGCACAACATATGCCATAGACCAATAAATGCTGCAACCGAACACGCAGGGCTGTAGTAGTGCATAAAAGGTAAGCAACACAATAGGCCACACACCAAATGAGCAATAATGCTAGATAATATGGGTGCAAAGCTGCATGCATCAAACCCAAAAGTGCAATATAGATACCATATCGCCAACGGCCAGATTGATAATACTGAATGGTGAAGTAGAACAGCATGGGCACAAAAGACACAAAAGAGAGCGCATAGTGCCCCTTGAGCCTGAGTATCTGGGGTGCCATAAGACCAGCACAACAGGCAAATATCAGTGCTGGCAACCAAGGGAGTTGGTAGTGTCGGAAAATCCGAAACAGATACCACATACTGAGCACATAACTAAGCCCAATAGACCACCACAATAGCGTGAGAGCCGTGGGGGCTGACACATGACCTATGGAGGCTAAGAATATGGACAATAGCGGCAGCCCATCGGTATAAACTATGTGTTCGCCATAGGGATAGTTCATACCAGTGAACCAATAGCCCTGACCGTGAAGGGCATGATATAGATAAGTGAAGTTATTTTTGGCACCATCTCCACCAATATCTGGTAGCTGACGCCAAGGCTCAGTAACTATGTATTGCAAAGCAAAGACTACCACCACAACTATAATGAGTAGCGCAAAGAAATGGGGAGCTATTTTGTTGATGAGTTTTTTCACTTATGCCGCAGTAAAATTCGGACAAAATTGATAGCTTCTGGAAAAAGAATGCGGTAGTTCATCTTACGAAACTGCACATTGCTGCGTAGGGTAACAGGCACGCCTACCACCTTGAGCCTGGCCTGTGTGAATGCGGAATAAATAAATTCTAAATCGAACAGGTATCTATTGATAGAGGTAAGCAGGAAGGCTGCCTTACCTGCACTATTAAACCCTTTGAGCCCACATTGAGTGTCGGTAATAGGTATAGAAAGAAATAATTTGATCATGCTGCGCAGCAAGCGAGAAATAAAACGACGCAAAGGTGGCACCTGATTGTAATAGGCATCATCCTTGACACCTGCTGCTACATCTACATCACCATCTGTAAGGCTAGTGAGTATACGCATGATACTAGGAGTATCGTAAGGGAAATCTACATCGGTATATATCACAATATCGCCCTTGGCTGCTGCCACACCCTGCCTAGTAGCAAAACCCTTACCCATGTTGGTAGGGTAATTAATAATTTGCAGGGTTGCTATGCGAGCTGCCAGATACTGTAAGGAATCGGCATCTATATTGGGGTCTCCGTCTATAACGAGCACTAACTCCAGCTGCAGACCCGATGCAGCACACAACTCGGCATAGCGTGTGCTAACGACCTCTACCCAGTCGGGCGGGGGTGCATAGCAGGGAAGGACAAGAGAAACAGACATTGACAAAGTATAGTGGCTATAAACGCAAAATGTAGTTAAAAGATTGCACAAGGCTACACAAAAGGGTGAGCAGTGCAACGATATAACACCATTGATGCGATGAATAGCAATAAAAACAACCTACCCAGAGGCAGGGGGCACTAGTTGAACCTATCGTGATGATTGTAAGTATCGTAGGTGTTGTACCAACCCACCTCTGACCAACGACCAGAGAAAGGCATGATAATGAGCGAAGCCATTATTTGACTTTTATTGCGAATATCGAAAGGACCATCGTTGAGCGTTAATTGGCGACGATTAACATCAAGCAAGTTGACATTGCCAGCAGTGTACATAAGACGAACCTTCCAGCAGATACCTGCCAAGAATCCGAGGTCCACTTTGGCATAAGGCGTAAATCCATAGCCATATTGTGCCTTAAAACCATCAATACCCTCCAGAGTGGTCATATTGATTTGTGGCATAACACCCGCACCAAGAGCAGTGTTGAATAACAAACGACGAGTGAGCACTAATGCATCATTACCAATCTTATAATCTATGCCCAATGGCAATGCAACCTGCATAGTAGAACCATTGAGGCTAGTAGCAGCAGGGCTGAAACTACCATCTGTACTCATTGTTTGATTGAGATCGGACCAGGTAGTCATGTTGGCCATAAGCTGAATGGTAGCAGCCCAGCAGCTGATGTGACCTGTGCCCTTGAAAGGCAAAGCAACACCGATGGAGCCACCAAAACCCATACCAGATAGTGGACGAGTGAGTGTACTGTCGCCTTTGTAATAGTTGTTGGGTCCCAGCACTCTAACATTACCTGTAAAGTTGCCAGAAGACATAACCAAGCCACCACCTATCTCGTAGCGCTGAGCATTGCTCAAATTACTTAAGAAAGGCTCGTTTACATTGTGCTGATATTGGGTGAAACCCACGAAGGGCAAGGATGCTAACACCAACGAAAATACCGTACAGGCTTTCCTGATAAAATTCATACGAGAGTACGTTTGGGTGTAAATATATGAAAACACTGTTAAAAATACTATTTCGGGCCGATAGTAGTTATAGCCACGGGCAGATACTATATTTGAGCAAGAGAGATAACTAACCTATGATTAAATCTTACATTGAGGTGCGCGAAGTGCCGGGCAAAGGCAAAGGCATGTTTACCAAAAAGGCTATAAAAGCCGAAACTATAATAGAACGGGAGCCTGTAATAGTGATGACAGCCAAGGAAAAAACCCACATAGACAAAACCAAACTATACAATTACATCTTTGAATGGCAACCAGATGGACAAAACCTATGCTGTATGGCACTGGGCCTTATACCTATGTATAACCATTCTTACGCATCCAACTGTGAGTATTATATGGACTATGACACAGACGAAATATACGTGCAGGCAGTGCGCGATATAGAAGCTGGTGAAGAACTAACCATCAACTATAACGCCACATGGAATGATGAGAGTAAAGTATGGTTTGATGTGGTGGAGTAATTGCCACCCATACTTACCTGAGGTCTACCACCTCTACACCTGGATGATCTTTGGCCACCCAACCAAAAAACGAGTCGGGTATGTTACCATTTTCAACCAGATTGCTGATAGTAATGGTGTATTTGTTACCTGATTTTTCCCAATAATTGCCACCAGCTATCATGTGGGTATTTTTATCGACCAGCATTTCTATTTTGCTGATTTGCTTAGACTTGTCAATAGGAGTGAGTTCTATAACCTCAGTAGTTTTACCCGCTTCTTTTCTTTCGCCTTTGTATGTGTAACGATACTCCTTCTCGAAAAAGCTAGGTGTAAACAACTTAGCCGGTGACATAGTTTGTGCTGAGGGGTCGTATTTAGATACTTGCACCTCTTTTGCTTCTCTGTTGTAAGACCAAACGGTAGTGTTATCGCAGATAATCTCCTGATTGTCGAGTGTGACGTGGTATTTCTGTCCTTTGAGTGCTATAGCACCTTTGCGAGTATCTGTAACAGTACCACCCTTGCCACCAGTTAGCTTGAGGGTGAAGTTTGCTTTCATGGTTTTGAGGCTGCTTACTTTTTTGCTAACAGCATCGAGTACAGATTTTGCCTTAGGGTCGTTTTGTGCCGAGGCTGGTGTGGTGATAGCTAGTATAGCTACCGCTACTATGGAAAGAAAATATTTCATGTATATGTATTTGCGCTTTGTAAAAAGCGGTGCAAAGGTAAGTTATAAAAGCAGTGAAAATTGTTAACTATATACAAGTGATAACAAAAAGGCCAGTGGCATTACTACCACTGGCTGAATAATATGCTGGAAACGCTATAAATAACTATCGGAGATTACTTAGGAATTCCTCCAATTCTGCATCTGTTTTGAAATAAACATCTCTTGGCTTGCTACCTACTGCCGGGCCTACTATGCCAGCAGCCTCTAGCTGATCCATAATGCGACCAGCACGATTGTAACCAAGATTGAGCCTACGCTGAAGATTGGATGTGGAGCCAGACTGCATTTGCACCACCATG
>CALRKH020000134.1:0-7476 GCA_943367855.1 Asaia bogorensis
AGCTACAGTAACTTATTTATTGCCAACGGGTTGTAGGGCAGTTAGAGAAGTAACTACCAATCCTGTGCCTGCTGAGGTTACAGGCGTGCTGATGACTTGCATTGGAGGCGTAACCGATTTGAACAGCGCAACCAGTGATGGCGTATGGAGCAGCAGCAATACAAGTGTAGCTACCATAGGCACCGGCGGCACAGTAACAGGTGTTGCAAGTGGTTTATCTAATATCACTTACACACTGGCTACAGGATGTCGTCGCATAGCCACAGTTACTGTCGGCAATGTACCTGGCAATATCACAGGCACAGCATCAGTATGTGAGGGCAACAGCATCACCTTGAGTTCAACAACGGGCGGATTTACCTGGAGCAGCGATAATGCATCAGTAGCCACTATTCATCCATCAACAGGAGTGGTTACAGGTGTTAGCGCTGGCACAGTAGTAGTAAGCTACACCTTCAATCCTGTATGTTACAAAACAACAGTAGTAACAGTGAATCCATCATTACCCATCATTAGTGGAGCTGATGTAGTCTGTGTTGGTCAAACATCGACCTATACCAACAGTGTAAGCGGGGGCAGCTGGAGTAGCAGTAATACCTCACGTGCTACAATAGTGTCGTCTACAGGTTTACTGACTCCTATTAGTGCAGGCACATCGAACATTACCTACACACAAGGAGGTTGTTATACCATCAAGACTGTGACGATCAATGTAGCCATGTCGGCTATAACAGGTACTGCACGTGCATGTATAGGCGATAGCAGCACCCTGGCACATGTAGACGGTGGAGGCATATGGACCTTATCCAACCCAACGGTAGCATCTATCAACAGTGCTACAGGTTCAGTAACCGCCAATGTCGCAGGTACAGCAGTAGTTACCTACACCATACCATCTGGCTGTATACGCACTACAGTGTTTACTGCCAATGCACTACCAGCATCTATTACAGGAGCTACTTCATTATGTCAGGGGGCAAGGATAGCACAATCCAACCCGACACCGGGTATGTTATCTTGGACTAGTAGCAATCCATCAGTAGCCACCATAGGTAGTGGCAATGGAGTAATGGATGGCATAAGCCCAGGCACGGCAACGATAACCTACACGCTATTTACTGGCTGTTACACCACCAGAGCAATAACTGTAAATGAAATGCCAGACATAACAAGTACCCCAGGCACTATATGTGCTGGTCAGGCACATACTATGATGGCCGTTCCTACAGGCGGCACATGGAGTAGTAGCAACATATTTGTAGCCACAGTAGGTAGCGCTTCTGGTTTACTAAACTCTGTAGTTGGTGGCAATGCAACAATTTATTACACCCTGCCTACAGGCTGTGTACGAAGCACAGTAGTAACGGTCAACAATCTACCAGCTGCAATATCAGGAGCAAGCAGTGTGGCTATAGGTGGTAGTGTAACCCTAAGTAGCAGTGGTGTGGGAACTTGGAGTAGCAGCAACAGCGGTGTAGCAACAATAGGGTTAGCAACAGGTGTAGCAACAGGAATCTCTGGCGGAGCGGTTACTGTAACTTACACATTAAGTAGCACAGGCTGTTACCGCACCCGTTCATTTAGTGTGATAGGTGCAAAACCAATAAACGAACAGCTAGCAGAATCTATTAATGAAACAGTAGTATTATCGCTCTATCCTAACCCTACCCAAGGTAGAATGGTGTTTAGCACTACAATAGCTGGTTCATTTAGTATCTACAACATGGAAGGCCAGCAAGTGGCCAACTATCAGATTGCAGTTGGTACCAACAGTATTGTATTACCCAAAGAACTAGCGGCAGGTAGCTACATAGCCCGTTTCAATACTGGCCAAGCTGCACCATCAATACTCAGGTTTATACTTGAGTAAGCCAGTCGAATTTACAAACAACAAAACAGCCCTGATAAATTTATTCTCAGGGCTGTTTTATTATAATTATGCAAAACATAAACAAGCATAACCAATTCAATTAATAATCTATTTCCAAAAGACACTTCACTATACCACATTGCAGAAGTAAGAAGAATTACTTCAAATTAAACACAAAAAAACACATACCATTACTTATAAAAAACGGCACGCACGCATTAAACATGTAAGTATTTGGTTGATAAAAACTAAATTCAAAATTTCACACTCGCCAAAACAAAAACGATTTCGAAACTGAGAGAAAATTTATATACAATTTCCTTGTAAAGTCAAAATTAAACGTTGTATTGAGATTTTATTTTAGCAGACACCAAGTTTACTGTAGTTATCATTTTCTCAATAATTGATTCCATTTCAGTGCCTATCAATTGCTTCTCAGCCAATTTTTCTAGTAAAACAGATTCATTCTTCAACGAATTGATACCCATGTTTAATAATGAAGGCCTAATTCTGTGAGCTAAATATTTTATAGTTTTAAAATCCCTACTCATGTATGCCTCTTTTATTTGTTTCATAGATTGAGGCACATCACTTACAAAAAGTGAGAGCATATTATTTACAAATTCAGGATTATTACCACCAATGGCTATAAGTTTTGTTAGATCAAATAATGGCTCTTCAATAACAGTAATATCTTTATTAGTACTCTCTTCATTGATATTTGGATGCATATTAGCTGAACGATTATTCAACCAATTTGCCAATAATGAAATCATAGTTTCTTCTTCATAAGGCTTAGTCAAATAATCGTTCATGCCTTTATTTATGTAAATATCCTTTTTGCCCTTAATTGCGTCAGCTGTTAATGCAATAATAGGAACATCTTTATCGAATTCCCTTATTGCATTTGTAGCAGTAACACCATCCATTACTGGCATTTGCACATCCATCAATATTATATCAAACCTAGTATTTCTTGCCTCAGAAACAGCAATCGCACCATTTGCAGCAGAAACAACAAATGCGCCATATTGAGATAGAATAGTGTAAGCCAATAACCGGTTAAGATCATTATCTTCAACTAATAAAATTTTAGAATTTGCTAAAACTGAGGTATCCGTCATGATTACTTCCTGTTTGTGCATTATATACTTGTTACATTTCTCGAAACGAAACATTAAAGAAACCTTTGTACCAACATTCTTTTGGCTATAAATTTCAACTTCACCTCCCATCAATTCCATCAATTGCTTAGTAATGCTCATACCTAAACCTGTTCCACCAAATTTGCGAACTACGGTTTCGTCTTCCTGAGTGAATTTGCTAAAGATTCTTTTAATAAAATCTTCGCTAATACCAATACCCGTGTCTATAATGTCAATATGTACATATTGAATATTATTCTCGTCTTCTACTAATTGTACAGTTAAGTTAACAGATCCTTTTTCAGTAAATTTTATTGCATTACTCAGCATATTAACGAGTACCTGATTGATACGATAAGGATCTCCCAATAAATTAGAATCGACATTTGAATCGTAGGAAAAACTTAAGTCAAGTATCTTCTCCTCAGCCCTAGGTTTCAATATATTTACAGCATGCTCTACTATCTTTTTTAGGTCTAATGGGATATGCTCGATTTGAATTTTACCTGCCTCAATCTTTGAAATATCAAGAATATCATCAATAATGACAAGCAAATTTTCCGATGCGGTTCTAATTGAATTCAGATAAAATTGCTGCTGTTTATTTAAAGTTGTTTTAGATAACAGTTTGCCTAACCCTGTTATCGCATTAATTGGCGTTCTTATTTCGTGACTCATATTTGCTAAAAATGCCTCTTTAGCTTTTGATGAATGTTCTGCATCTAGTATTGCTTCCCTCAACTCCAATTCCATATTCTTTTGCCTAGTAATGTCTAGGCAAATGATAATAGATCCTAATAGTTCCCCTTCTGAATCAAGTGAGGGTGCAGTACTTATTAACCACCAAACATTTTTTTCACCTTTTGTTCTAACTAAGAACTCATAGTTATTAGAATCAGAAAACTGTTTTTTACGCAACTGCTCAAATCTGTCTTTTTTACTTCCATCGTCCAATAATAGTTCTAAAAGATTTTTACCAAACAATTCCGCTACAGTGTAACCAATCATGCTGCATACCCTCTGATTTGCATATCTGATATTATCATTCAAATCTATCTCAAACATACCCAAATTCATGTTCTCGATAATGTTTCTGTATTTCTCTTCACTATGCAGCAACGCCTGTTCTGCGTACAATCTATCAGTAACATTTTGAGCTAAACCTACTATGTAAGGTTCCCTATTTTCATCATGACGCACATAATTACTATATAATAAATATATCTTATCCCCATTCCTGTTGTAAAATTTCAATAAACCTGTTGATGTACCCGTCTTAATTAATGGATCTAAATAATCAGACTGAAAATTTAATGACGCTTTATCTGAGATTAAATCTTTAATATTTTTCCCAATCAACTCCTTTTCTCTATATCCTAGCATTGCGCAAGCTGAGGGATTAATAGATAACAAATACCCATTTAAGTCATGAGTACATACCCACGCTTGACTATAATTAAATAAATCAGCATATAATTGTTGGTATTTTTCTAGTTTGTTTATAGACTGTTTATATTCTGTTACATCCACTGCACATTTTAGCCAATATTCATCTAAGCCAACCTCTTTTATCTTCTTTAATCTGTATATTACATTATGCTTTTTATTAAACTCATCATTAGATATTACCTCCCATTCTTTTGTAGATTCAATATCAACAAAACATTCTGCGTTATCTAAACCCACAATGCTATTTGTATCAGTAAAGTATTGCATTGAATCTTGCACCTTTGCTTGACAATCAAAGTGAAGATTGTTACTAAACATTATTTCGCCATTCTTATTGATAATGCTTACTTCACCAGGTAAATTCTGTATCAAACTTTTTAATAAAAGATTTTCATGCCTTAGCTTCTGTAATTCAACTAATAAATTAGCAGTATTTGAGCCGTTGTTCTCGCCATTACTACTTAATTCACCTAATGAAATATCATTGTTTATCATTTCTAAATTGAATTTACCGATTATTTAATCGTGATATCACCTGCATTAATCATTTTATATATAGTAGACTTTCCAATGTCAAGTTTTTTAGCGGTTGCAACTACATTGTTATTATTTTTTTTAAGATAAAATTTTATGATGTCTACTTCGTATTCTTTCAGTGTTTTTTCGGCACCTATAAATGGGTCATCAGCAGCAAGTGTATTCAATGTAAGATCATCCGCTACTAATTGTTTCCCATCACTCATTACAGCTCCCAATTCTATAATTGACTTTAATTCTCTCACATTGCCTGGAAACCTATAAGAAAGTAGTTTATCCTTAGCCGAATTTGCAATAGATATAACTCCAATTTTGTTGCTTTTACAGAATTCGTCTAAGAAATGTCTAGCTAATAGTAATACATCATTGCCCCTATCTCTTAATGCAGGCAGCTGTATAGGTAAACCCATTATACGGTAATATAAATCTTCTCTAAACTGACCACTTTTCACTTCATCAACAAGGTTTTTATTCGTAGCAACAATTAATCTAACATCTAATTTCACCTTTTCATGTCCACCAACTCTGTTCAATTCTCTTTCTTGTAGCACACGTAACAACTTACTTTGAAGGCTTAAATCAAGCTCAGCTATTTCATCTAAAAAAAGTGTTCCTTTATCCGCTTCTTCGAATTTACCGATCTTCCTACCTATTGCTCCGGTAAAAGCACCACGTTCATGACCAAAAAGTTCACTTTCAATTAAATCTTTAGGAATCGCAGCCATATTGACCGCAACAAAAGATTTCTTTTTCCTATCAGAATTATAATGAATTGACTTTGCTACAACTTCCTTTCCTGTCCCCGTCTCTCCAGTTACATATACATTTATATTCGTTTTGGCAGCTTTTTCTAGTAATGAATATACTTTTGTCATTACTGGGCTATTGCCTATAATCGATTTAGAGAAATCATATTTATGAGCTAATTCCTGCTTCAAAGACTCGACCTCTTTTCTTAATTGCCGCTTTTCTTTAGCATTATTAACAGCATTCCATAATAAATCTTTCGTAGTGTCATCTTTAAGAAAATAATCTGAGGCTCCTTGTTTTAATAAGGCTAATGCTGTGCCAATATCATCTTGCCCACTAATTACAATTACTGGTATTTCAGGGTCATATGTTTTTATTTCTTTTAATAATGCAACCCCATCTGTATCTGGCAACGAATAATCTATACTTATCAAATCTGGACGTTGAGACAAATTGTCTATACATTCTTTACCTGTAGAGAATCTGGTAACTTGATGGTCGGGATTTAAAGAAAGATGATACTGTAATATTTGACCATACCAGGGATCATCCTCAACAATAAATATCCGATACATATCTCCTACTTGCTGCATAATTCTTTGGTATTTAAGCAGATTTCTGAATAAGTTGTTAACGCAAGCTAAAAAAAATTTCCGACATTCGGAAAAATACACAAAAAGGGAATGTTGTTTTTAAAGTGAATCAAAAAAAGACAACATAAAAACAACTGATTGATTCAGACAATACCATCCATAGCACTATTATTTTGGTTCAATTGGAAATTGACCTTACACTATAAGTATTATCAATTCATTAATAGAGCATGCTTTAGTTAAAATTTCAAAAAGGTGATCAAAATCTATTTAATTAGTGTGTAGTTTCGCCACAACTAAATTGACAAGTTAAGAAGACTTGAAACGCCTCATTTACATATTATCAATTATCGCATTGTTTTTAATCGGTACAAACTGTACTGATCGTATTGCTATTTTTGACAAAATTGTCACAGAAAACAACAATAAAAAAAATTCATGCTTTAATTCTGTTGAGCTTATTCAAGATAATCTTACTATACATTTTTTAAAATCACGGTTAAGTGCACATAAGAAGCGTTTTTTAAATAGTTCTCGTCAGTACGAAAGGCAGTGTGCTAAAGAATATTCAAAAAATAATTTTTTCAGATTCTATGAAGGTTATGCTGATAAATATTCAGCCAAAAGATTCAAAATAGCAGAAAATAATCTTACTCTTAAACCAAACTACTACTGTCACTTACATTTGTTTTCTTTGTTTTAAATAGTTATAGTTTCATTCTTTTACAATAAACAAACCATACAATATACTTATTGTAATGGAAATTGTTACTTTAAAATAATACCAAAGCTATAATGAATAAAATAATGTTGTCCCTGCTTTTCGCTGGGCTTTTAACTGCTTCGTGCAAAAATAATGACCTGAAAAAATCAGAAAAAAATACAATTTCCGTTCCTGTTGTATCAATTAAGTCTTCAGCAATTAGTGTAGACAGAAATTATGTTTCTGACATCCAAGCGCATAGACATGTAGAGATTAGAGCTATGGTTTCTGGCTTCCTCGACGCAATATATGTTGATGAAGGCCACAAAGTAACTAAAGGACAAGTTCTATTTAAACTAAACGACATAGAGCTACGTGCTGAACAAGCTAAAGCTAAGGCTGCATTAAATACTATGGAAGCTGAAGTGC
>CALRKH020000135.1:0-7387 GCA_943367855.1 Asaia bogorensis
TACCTGTAAACTATATTTACAACCCGAGTGGAGTAAGCGAGACTCAATAACTCCACTCATCATAGAGTATATAAAAGAAAATCCGCAGTGGCAACTCTCCCTGCAAACTCACAAATACATTAACATACCATAATTAATGACTTGGCTTGATACAATAATCCTCAGCATAGTAGAGGGTGTTACCGAATTTCTACCAATTTCTTCTACTGGCCATATGATCATCACCGATGCCATTATGAATCATGACAAATCTAATACTGACCAAGAAAAAGAGTTTGTAAAACTTTTTGAAGTGTGTATTCAGTTTGGTGCCATTTTATCAGTTGTTCTTCTCTACTGGAAAAAATTTTTCGATTTCAAGCGCATTGATTTTTATATCAAACTAATAGTAGCTGTTTTCCCTGCACTAGCATTTGGTTATCTTTTTTCCGACAAAATTGATGAACTGCTGGAAAGCCCAACAACAGTTGCAGTTATGCTTCTGGTTGGTGGCATAATACTCTTGTTTATTGATAAACTTTTCAATAATCCGATTGTTCAACACGAGCAAGATATTAGTTATAAAAAAAGTCTACTTACTGGCTTTTGGCAAGTACTAGCAATGATACCTGGCACCAGTCGTAGTGCAGCTACTATCATTGGTGGCATGCAGCAAGGCATGTCGAGAAAACTAGCTGCTGAGTTTTCTTTTTTTCTTGCAGTCCCAACTATGATGGCTGCTACTGGCTATAAACTACTAAAAGCAGCCAAAGAAAATCCTACTCTGTTACAAGACAAAAATAATATCGCAATGCTAGTAGCAGGCAATGTTATTGCATTTATAGTAGCACTTATAGCTATCAAGACTTTCATAGTATTTGTTCAGAAAAACGGGTTTAAGGTTTTTGGAATTTACCGAATTGTTGCAGCAGTTATCATTTTCAGTTTAATGGCTATGGGTAGAATCTCCTAAAATCTCTTTTACTCACATGTTGTTTGCAGTCGTGCAATGCTCGTCCAGCAGGAACAATGTTACTACGCTTTAAATGCTCTGGTTTTATTTTGTCCACATATGGACAATAATATCTGTGGTACTTTGTTGCACCTTTTGCTACAGACCAGTAAAACCTTGTATGTGCTCTAGGGTGTTCGGCATTACTAAGCCAGTCATCTACAAAATAGTCGTCCCTAATGTCTATAACTTCGTTTACCCATATTGGCGAGGTCCAAGCCCGCTCCTTACCATTTTGGCTTATCCGCGCATAATAAAATGTATTGGGTCGAGCTGTTATATCGGGCATTACACAATAACCATTGCCTTTGTATGTCCGTTTACTTACTACTGCACTTGCAGCACTGGTTCGTTTGGCTTTAGTGCTTAATTGCGGCCTAATCTCACCGCCTATAATTGCAATGTCGTATTCAGCATTGGGTTCGTCTGCATCACTTACATACACCTTTGGCACCAACTTAGTTCCTGGCTTTCTCGCTATAGAAGCACCCATAAACTCATCGTCAATATCCAAATGAACCGCTAAATTCTTATCCTCCGTCACAAATGTTCTATTCCACCTCATAGCTCCATATAGCGCCCCTTCAGTTAGCTTATCTGCATATACTCCTACACGCACATCACTCGCTGTCCCCCAGGTCTTATAGTGATTATCTTGCCCTGCCGACGGACTTATATGCAACCCCTGAGTCAGATAGAAATAATAATCCTCCTCATGGCTTTTATAGGCTACACCCATTCGCTCTTTTTCCATTGCAGAACCACTAATCAACTCTATTAGCCGCACATGATGTCCCATTCTGAATGCCCAATTCACATAGTCAGGTCCTAAATCATCTTTGTCTATACCATAGTCATTATACATCTGTTTGCGTTGCTTCAAGTCACTTCCATCATAAAACAGATCTGCCTCTACATCAGGATGATTTAACTGAATGATTTGCCCAAAACCATACTCGGGGGCACGTGTAGCTAGTTCCTTCAATAAACCTTTATAATCTCCATTCCTCGCTCGCAAAACAAAACCAACATTCAATACATTAACATGATTACCTGTAAACATCGTTGAGAACTCTTGGCCATATAACCCCACAAAGTTTTGTGTCGTAGCCTCTCTAGCTGCTTTCTGCACTGGCACTACATACACAAGTTCGCGCTTTCCGTTTGGCAACTGCCTCACAGCCTCTACATCTCTATAACTATCCATATATAAAGTAGTATCAGTTGCTATCTGCAAACCATCTCTACGCTCACCTGCACTTCCCTCTGCATCTGCATGATTATGTGGAGTCAAAGCAAAAAAATGCAATCCAGCTATTCTCGCAGCCGTGAAGGCTTCCTGCGGTGTGCCTTCACCATCACATACCATACTGTGTGCATGTAACAAGCCAAAATAAGGTTGTAATATTTTACAACTCTGGCTATAAATGTCACTGCATAGCAATGACATTATTACTACTAGGGGCACTCTATAATTCATAATTATCTCGAAGTTACCATTTAAATGTAAACGTCTTTTTAATAAAAATGCAACTGTGTTGCATTTGCTAAAAATTCACTTATATTTGCGACTATGTTGCACTAAAATCGACTACAGATGAAAATCAAATTATCAATCGTTGTTATTACTGCGCTAATAACATCTTCTGCAATTAATGCAAATGCGCAAAGACAAGCATTCAATGCTACAAAAAAAGAAAATTTAAAATGGTATCGCAATGCCTACTATTATGGCCCCGACGGATACTATGCACGCTGTAAAAAGCAAATGGAAACGCAGAATACTCGTCCTAGTTACAATTATTATCCATGGTCAAAAAGGAAAGGATATCAAACATTCAAACAAGCTCGTTACAATGAAGATGCTACAGGCAGAGTTTACCTCTCCTCTGCCGATTTAAATAAGTAAGTTGTTGAAATAACTTGAGACTATTAGTTATGGTATTCTAACATGCCCAATATTTAATCAGGCAAGCAAAACAACAAAGATTTCCAAAGTTTCATACGTTCGGTATGGGCTGGCCTGCTCTCAGGCTGGCATTTTTAATAACGCATCTTCAACAATAACTTCTACGCTACAGCACATGAAGGGCATATTCCCATTATAACCACATTAGCTGATAACATCTTATAGTTTGCTGGCAACTTAGGCACTAGCTGATCACTAAGACAACTGAGTGTGTTACAGCGGATACATTTAAAGTGTGCATGCTCGTCATGATGCGCCCCACCTCCGCAACTTCCATGACAGGAAGCAAAATACGTAACCCCATCATCCGACATTATTTTATGTGCCAAACCATCCTCCACCATTCTATTCACTACCCTAAATATGGTAGCCCTGTCAGCTGCCACTGTCAGGCGTGCCTCTATCTCTGCGTGGTTTAGTGCAGCATCCGATTGTTCCAGCATATCACGTATTTCTTGCTGTATGGGCGTTTTGCGTCTTTTCACCATGATACTTTCACTTTTACTGACTTTGGCAATTGAATCTGCAAATTTCGGTAACTATATACCCACAACCAAAATATTTAGATCACTATATCTGATACTACTTAACAGTACTTAAATTCTATACCCAGTTTTGTTTATACAAGCCGGCAATTTTAAGGTAGGAATCTGTATAGCGCTAAACGAAGAGTGTTACAAAAAACTGTAAGGCCTCTATTTTAAATGATAGGCGGAGTAAAGTTTAATTACTTTGCTCCGCCTACGTTTAAGATTATCTACTTAAATTAACTGGCCAAATTTTAATATTCATCCTCATTAAAGAAGAAGTCTTCTTGTGTGGGATAATCTGGCCAAATGTCTTCAATGCCCTCATATATTTCGCCTTCATCATCAAGCTCTTGCAAATTCTCTACCACCTCTAGTGGTGCGCCTGAGCGTATGGCGTAGTCTATAAGTTCATCCTTCGTGGCAGGCCACGGTGCGTCTTCCAGGTGTGATGCTAATTCGAGCGTCCAGAACATATTATAGTAATTTTTATTTATTTATACTTCACGCAAATGTAAGGGAAAATTCAAAAAACAAAATGCAAAAAAACAGTGACTAAAATGTTTACTAGTTTTAGCCTACTGGCTCTATTAGGCAGTCATCTAGGCATCTGCATATGTAGCTTATAATTGGGTAACTTGCAGCCACAAAAACCAATATTGGTTAGCTGTGTAAATTAGTAAACAGCTATCCGAAGCCAAAATGTTCAATCATACTATTGTAGATGCTAACAGCTAACAACCTTATAAAAAAATATGGTGCCTTTTCGGTAGTGAACAATGTATCTCTGGAAGTGCAGCAAGGCGAGATAGTGTCTATAGTAGGGCAATCTGGTGCGGGGAAGAGTACGCTACTACACTTGCTTGGAGGACTAGACAAACCTGACTCTGGCACTATACGTATAGCTAATACCGACATGCTGCAACTACCACCCAAGAGACAAGCTGCATTCCGAAATCAGCACCTGGGTTTTGTATTCCAGTTTCATCATCTGCTGCCCGAATTCTCTGCACTTGAAAATGTGTGTGTGCCTCTGTGGATAAAGGGGCTCTCTAAGAAAGAGGCGGCAGCAGCAGCTACAGAGATGCTGGGCGTAGTAGGGCTATCGGGTAGGTTGGGTAATAAGCCATCTGAACTATCGGGGGGGGAACAGCAACGTGTGGCGATAGCCCGTGCGCTAGTAACCAAGCCCAATGTGGTGATGGCTGATGAACCTACTGGCAACCTAGACAGTGAAAATGCACATCTCATTCACCAGCTATTTTTATCGCTACGAGAGCAACTGAACCAGACTATCATTATGATAACTCATAACGACCAACTAGCTCAAATGACGGACCGCATACTGAGTATGCAAGATGGCAGGATAGTAAGTGAAAGGCCCGGAATCAATGCTCAACCATACCAACCTCAACGCTAATACTCTACTGTATTTATGAGATACTTTCGTACATATCCCTGGGGGCTACAGCTGCTACTGTTTATGCTGATGGTGTTCACTTTTCTATCGGCTACGCAGGCACTAGTGCTGGCGCTACTGCCGGGGCTAACTGGCTATCAGCTAACTGACCTATATGGTATTAACCCTGCTAGCCCAGCGCCTCTTATAGGTGCTGCCATCATTACCCAAGGTGTGCAGAATGCTTTTATGTTTGGGGTGCCTGCGCTACTGTTTGGGTATATGGCTCACCCTAGTCCTAGTTATTACCTTGGGTTGCGCCGCCCAGGGAAAGCCCTGCACTGGATACTGGCTGTGGCCCTGATGGCTGGTGCTATGCCGCTGCTGATGGAGCTAGAACAATTGATGCACCTGTTTGATTTTGGGCCGGAGGTGGCTAAGACACAAAAGGCTAATGACGACCTTATCAATGCGTTTATAAAGGCTAGTAGTTTGCCTGAGTTTATAAGAGCTTTTATAGTGATGGCTATAGTGCCTGGCATAGGTGAGGAGTTGTTTTTTAGGGGGGTGCTGATGCGCTTTGTGCGTAAAAAGACTAGTGGGATGGTGGTGCCTATACTGTTCTCGGCTATGGTATTTGCGTTTGCTCACCTAAATGTGTATGGCTTGCCTTCTATCTTTTTGGCGGGGGTGCTACTGGCTATTATATATCAGCTTACTGGCTCTTTGTGGTGCAGTGTGGTGGCGCATCTGTTTTTTAATGGATCGCAGGTGCTGATACAATATATGGCTAATAGCTCGGCTGGTGCAAAGGAGCTGACGGAAGCTAGGCAGGTGCCGCTTTACTGGATATTGGCAGGTGCTGCTTTGTTTGGTGGGGCTGCTTATGCGCTGTATAAGAACAAAACTCCGCTGCCTGCGACGTGGGCCAACGATTTTGCTGAGTAATGTTGTGGTAGGTAAGTAGTTTGGTGGTGTTGGTGGGGTGCTGCTTGCTATTGGTATGTATAGATGGGGGTGTATGACCTGCCTGTGGATGGTGATATGTGTGTAACATTTTGCGCACTTTTTGTTTTTTGTGGTGATAGGATAAGTGATTGATAATCAGGGGTTTATAGGGGTGAGAGGTGGAGTTTTTGCGCACTTTTTGCGCACTTTTTGGGATGGGGTGCTGTGTGGGTGTGTTTGGTTTTGGGAGAGTGCATGGTGGGTGGTTTGGGTGGTTTGGGAGGGTGCAAATGTAGGGTGTAAGTGGGATAGATGGTGCAGGTGTGGTGATAAAGATATCCACAAATTTTTTGGAGGTATTTTACCTCTGTAGATAAGGTGAGCGCGGGTGCGGAGTGAGCGTGCGGGAGTTGGGCAACTGTTCTATTTTGCCTATAAGGGTTCATGGATATGTTTGTTGTTTTAGGTTTGGGTTTTAGTTCGTTTTTAGGGATTCTGTTCTGGCGCGTCTACGGCAACTATAGTCGTTAGGTCTGGGTTGGGTTCGCTATTGGGCTTTTTTGTGTTGTCTGTTTGTGTTGTGTGCTTGGCGTTGTTTTGATTGGTGTTGTTCTGCTTGTGATGTTCTGTTAGTGTTATTCTGCCCAGCTGCTCCTACTTTATTTTGCTTGTCCAAAATAAAGTAGCAAACAAAAGGACACCATTATTGCAATCGCTCCGCGGCAATAATGGCTAGCTAGACGCTGAAATGTGGGGGAAAGGGATTGGGCAACTTTTCTTATTTGCCTATGGTGGTTGGTTCTTTTGGCTTTGTGCTAGGGCATGGTTCTGGGTTCTTTTTGGGCTTTTGGTTCTGGGTTCTACGGCAACTAAAGTCGTTGGTCCGGGTTCGGGTTTTGGTTCGCTATTGGGCTTTTTTGTTGTTTACTTGTGTTGTCTGCTTGTGTTGTCTGCTTGTGATGTTTTCTTATGATGTCTGTTTGTGATGTTTTGATCATGTTATTCTGCCCAGCTGCTCCTACTTTCTTTTGCTTGTCCAAAATAAAGTAGCAAACAAAAGGACACCATTATTGCAATCGCTCCGCGGCAATAATGGTTAGCTAGACGCTGGACTGTAGGGGAAAAGTATTGGGCAACTTTTCTTATTTGCCTAAGGTGGTTGGTTCTTGGGGCTTTGTGCTGGGGCATGGTTCTGGGTTCTTTTTTGGCTTTTGGTTCTGGGTTCTACGGCAACTAAAGTCGTTGTTAGGTCATTTGGCTGTTGGTTCGCCATTGGGCTTTTTTGTGATGTTTGCTTGTGTTGTTCTGATTGGTGTTGTCTGTTTGTGTTGTTCTGATTGGTGTTTTTTGCTTGTGTTGTTTCTCTAGTGTTATTTGCTTGTGTTATTCTGCCCGGGTGCTCCTACTTTATTTTGCTTGTCCAAAATAAAGTAGCAAACAAAAGGACACCATTATTGCGATCGCTCCGCGGCAATAATGGCTAGCTAGACGCTGAACTGTGGGGGAAAAGCATTGGGCAACTTTTCTTATTTGCCTATGGTGGTTGGTTCTTT
>CALRKH020000136.1:0-2500 GCA_943367855.1 Asaia bogorensis
AAGCACAGCTCTACAATCCATTGAAACAACTGGCTTTTGGGGGAATGCTTACGGGCAAAAACTTTGTACCTGCTGGTGCCGATACCGGCACCTATGCCCACACAGATTATAAAGCATGGCAACTGAAAAGCCAATCAAATGCTACTTCATTTTCGTTGCAATTGTATTTGCACAATGAGCAAACAGCCAGTATAGTTGATTGGAAAAATAACCTGCTTGCATTGCAGCAGCAATCGCTGCAAGACAAATCGGCCCGAACAAAAACGCTGCAATGGTGGAAAGCATTTTGGCAACGCAGTTTTATATGCATCGACAGTTTGCAACAAGACAGCATTGCGTGGCAGGTAGGGAGAAATTATCAGTTGTTTCGCTACATGCTGGCCTGCAATGCCAAAGGGCAATGGCCTACCAAATTCAATGGTGGTTTGCTCACCGTCGATCCTGTTTTTACCGATTCCAAACTGGCATTGACACCCGATTTTCGCAACTGGGGTGGCGGCTTACACACAGCGCAAAACCAACGTCTCGTTTACTATCCCATGATAAAAAGTGGCGATTGGGACATGCTGCAACCACAACTTAACTTTTACCTGCGGCTGCAAAAAAATGCTGAATTAAGAACGCAGTTTTACTGGAATCATAACGGCGCCTGTTTTACAGAACAAATGGAAAATTTTGGTTTGCCCAACTATGCTGAGTACGGCACCAAGCGACCCGCAGATTTTGACAAAGGCTTAGAGTACAATGCATGGCTGGAATATGAGTGGGACACCGTATTTGAATTTTGCCTGATGATGTTGGAAGAACATCGGTACACCGGAAGAGACATTGCAGACCGAATTCCATTCATCATGTCTTGTCTCCGTTTCTTCGATGAGCATTATCAAATGCTGGCCAAACAGCGGGGCAGTAAAGCGTTGGATGCAGATGGTAAGCTGGTACTTTATCCTGGTAGTGCTGCGGAAACCTACAAGATGACTACCAATTCGATAACTACAACCGCAGGTATGTATCATATTGCAGTTGGATACCTGCAGTATTTTCATAACTGGCTTACAACACGGCATCATCCATTGGGAGGAAAGGATTCTCTTACTACATATCGATTTGCGCAATCCAACTATGTGCAAGAACTCTTGCAACGTATACCATTTCCTTCTTTCCAGCAGTTCAATGGTAAAACCACTTTGGCACCCGCTAAGAGTTGGGAACGCATCAACAATACAGAATCGCCACAGTTGTATCCGGTTTTTCCATGGGGTAGTTACGGCGTTGGCAAACCCGGTTTAGATACGGCTTTGAATACTTGGTATCTCGATACCAATGTGGTGAAATTTCGTAGCCATGTGGGTTGGAAGCAAGACAATATTTGGGCCGCCAGATTAGGTCTCACCAGCGATGCATGGCAGCTCACCTCCATGAAATTGCGCAATAGCGACCGCCGCTTTCCTGCTTTTTGGGGCCCGGGTTTCGATTGGGTGCCCGACCACAATTGGGGCGGTAGCGGAATGATTGGTTTGCAGGAAATGCTGTTACAAATCAATGGCGACCAGTTGTTGCTTTTTCCCGCATGGCCCAAAGAAAAAGATGTGCATTTCAAACTGCATGCACCGGGCAATACAACTGTTGAAGCCCGATTGCAGGCCGGCAATATAACAGACCTGCATGTGTGGCCTGCCAGTCGCAAAAAGGATGTAATAATCATGTTACAGTAGTCCCATTTCCAACAGGCCATTCAGATATAGTCTATTTAACTGTAGGGCTGTCCAGTACAGCAATGGCCTTCTTAAACCCCGATAACTCCGGTTCATCTACCAATCAGTAGCCTGTTGTTTTGCATCTATCCATGAATATTTATGTGGAGCTATCATCGCCATTACTACTATCAGCTATTGCTCCCGCTTTTCGTTCCAAGTCCTCAGCCACACAGTGCCTGTGCGGCTTTCGGGCTTTCCACTACAATCGGGGCTATCCCGGCTACTGTAATACTATTAAGCTTATCCAGTCCATTTAAATGAATCATTATTACATTCTTCTTCATCACAATCAGATATAGTACTTGTTAAGTAAACCCAAAAACAAATGGCAAACAGAATCTTCCAATAGCGATGAAACCCTTATCTGGTAGGAGTTTCATCGCATTATGCACTTCGCATTGTGAATATCTATCCTCAATAATTCCATTTTATTTTTTGCAAAGTCACAAACCCTCTTATCTTTGCCGTCCGCTTTTGAAAAACGAGTATGTTTTGAGGGGGTTAGGAAGAGATCTTTGTGAGGGTGATGAGGGGTTAGGGAGTTTAGGTTTAGGGTAATGTTTTAGGACGGTTAGCCTTGAAAAAAAAACTTCAAAAAAAGTTGGCCAAAAAGTTGGTTGAATAAAACTTACCCTTACTTTTGCACTCCCAAACGAAACGGACTGGTTGTAAAGCTGGTTAAATAGTTGGGAATCAAGTTCTTAGAATGCTAAAAAATGATGAGCCGTTTGGGGCTTAGATAA
>CALRKH020000136.1:5000-7248 GCA_943367855.1 Asaia bogorensis
CGAGCGAAAAGGGAAGAGCCCAAACCAGAGGAGCGTGCTCCTTTGGGGTTGTAGGACTGCATTTAGAAAGACACATCAAGATGAACACTTTGGAAAGAGTGGCCATAGCAGGTGATAGCCCTGTAGTTGCAAATTGTGTTGGACGAGCAGTATCCTGAGTAGCGCGGAACCGGAGGAATTCTGCGTGAAACTGCCAGCACCATCTGGTAAGGCTAAATACTCCTCAGACACCGATAGTGAACCAGTACCGTAAGGGAAAGGTGAAAAGCACCCTGAATAAGGGAGTGAAATAGTACCTGAAACCGTGTGCCTACAAGCGGTCGGAGCCAGCGATGGTGACGGCGTGCCTTTTGCATAATGAGCCTACGAGTTACTCCTCACTGGCGAGGTTAAGTTCTTAAGGAACGGAGCCGTAGCGAAAGCGAGTCCGAATAGGGCGACTCAGTCAGTGGGGGTAGACGCGAAACTTTGTGATCTATCCATGGGCAGGTTGAAGTAACGGTAAAGCGTTATGGAGGACCGAACCCGTTGACGTTGAAAAGTCTTGGGATGACCTGTGGATAGGGGTGAAAGGCCAATCAAACTGAGAGATAGCTCGTTCTCCCCGAAATGTTTTTAGGAACAGCGTCACATATAGAAGTTTATTAGAGGTAGAGCTACTGATTGGGCTAGGGGGCTTCACCGCCTACCAAACCCTGACAAACTCCGAATGCTAATAAATATCTGTGGCAGTGAGGCTGCGGGCGCTAAGGTCCGTGGCCGAGAGGGAAATAACCCAGATTAGCAACTAAGGTCCCTAATACGTAGTTAAGTTGAACAAACGAGGTGGAGTTTCTATAACAGCCAGGATGTTTGCTTGGAAGCAGCAATTCATTTAAAGAGTGCGTAACAGCTCACTGGTCGAGAGACTCTGCACGGAAAATGATCGGGCATCAAACTACGAACCGAAGTTCTAAACTAGCAGTAATGCTATTGGTAGGGGAGCATTCTAAACAGCACTGAAGGTGCACGGCGACGTGTGCTGGAGCGTTTAGAAAAGAAAATGTAGGCATAAGTAACGATTAAATAAGTGAAAAACTTATTCGCCGTAAGACTAAGGGTTCCTGATCAACGCTAATCGGATCAGGGTTAGTCGGGTCCTTAGGCAAACCCGAAAGGGGTAGCTGATGGCAAGGGGGTTAATATTCCTCCACCTGCTATGCAATAAAAGTGACGCATCGACGTGGTCTGTACGAACTGACGGAATAGTTCGGCTGAGTGGAACCTTCGGGGGAAGCGAACGGATAAAATTGGTGCCAAGAAAAGCGAGTATAGCAGCCCGTACCGTAAACCGACACAGGTAGTCGAGATGAGTATTCTAAGGCGCTCGGGTGAGCCGTGGAGAAGGAACTAGGCAAATTGACGCTGTAACTTCGGGATAAGGCGTACCCACTTAGGTGGGTCTCAGTAAATTGGTTCAACCAACTGTTTAACAAAAACACAGGGCCCTGCAAAATCGCAAGATGACGTATAGAGCCTGATACCTGCCCGGTGCTGGAAGGTTAAGGAAGGATGTTCGGCGCAAGCCAAAGCTTCTGACTGAAGCCCCAGTAAACGGCGGCCGTAACTATAACGGTCCTAAGGTAGCGAAATTCCTTGTCGGGTAAGTTCCGACCTGCACGAATGGTCTAATGAGTTGAACACTGTCTCCTCCACGAGCCCGGTGAAATTGTAGTATCGGTGAAGATGCCGGTTACCCGCCACGGGACGGAAAGACCCCGTGAACCTTCACTACAACTTTGCATTGATTTTGAGCAACCGATGTGTAGGATAGTTGGGAGACTATGAAGTGGCTTCGCCAGGAGTCATGGAGTCAACGTTGAAATACCAACCTTCGTTTGCTTAGAACCTAATCCCTAACGGGAGACAGTGCATGGTGGGTAGTTTGACTGGGGTGGTCGCCTCCTAAAATGTAACGGAGGCTTGCAAAGGTTCCCTCAGTACGGTTGGTAATCGTACGCAGAGCGCATTAGTATAAGGGAGCTTGACTGTGAGGCAAACAGGCCGAGCAGGGACGAAAGTCGGCTAAAGTGATCCGGCGGTTCTGAATGGAAGGGCCGTCGCTCAAAGGATAAAAGGTACTCCGGGGATAACAGGCTGATCTCCCCCAAGAGCTCATATCGACGGGGAGGTTTGGCACCTCGATGTCGGTTCGTCACATCCTGGGGCTGGAGAAGGTCCCAAGGGTTCGGCTGTTCGCCGATTAAAG
>CALRKH020000137.1:0-7213 GCA_943367855.1 Asaia bogorensis
ATACTTCTTTTCTTTCTTCCCCGTTTTTTTATCCAAAACCCGACGACGTAGTATACATTCCTGCCATCAAGCAAAAACTGGTCAAGAATTTTGGCCAAATGTATGCGCCTATCGCCACCATTGTGTTGGCGGTAACCACTTTGATTGTGACCCTGCTGCGTTAACCTTTTTTACAGAAGACTACTTCAAGAATTTTCCATTATGGCATCTACTGCTAAAGCCAATATATCACAAGCCAAAATCGATTTGGGGAGCCAGGAGTCAAGTAAATTTGATGTACTGAAACTTGCAGCAAAGGCTGTTTCCATCCTTCCCTGGTATATCTTATCGGTTATTTTTTGTTTACTGGCTGCGTATGTTTATCTGGAGTTTGCCACTCCGGTTTACAACGCATACTCGGTGGTAATGATACGCGACAGGCGTGTAGCCGGCGATGAACAAAAGGTATTGAGCTCACTAAACCTTGGCTCAGGAGACCGAAGCATTGAAAATGAACAGGACGTGCTGAAATCACTTACGCTGATGACGAAAGTGGTGGACTCACTGAAGCTTGATTTGCAATTTCATATTGAAGGCAGAATAAGGAAAATAATGCTTTATGGAAAATCAGCACCGTTTATAATTGATTATTTTTCACCAGGCAATCATGAAGATGAAAACGTTTTTCTGGGAGAGAAGAAAATACGGATGAATTCCTCTGGCTACGCCATTGAAGGTGAAAATGGCAAGCAACAAGTATTCAATTATGGCGATACCGTTAGCGTTGGGGGACACAGGATTGCCATGCGTAGAAATCCGGCCTTTCGTGAAAATCCTAATAATACCATCTTCATTTCTTTTGTAGAAAGAATGTCATTGGCCGATGGATTACGCAATGGTCTTTCCATGTCTCAAACACATGAATTTGGGGGCGTTTTAGAACTTTCGCTGAATGATAATATTGCACAAAGGGCCCAGGATATTTTAAATGTATTGGTGGTAAAGTACATTCAGGCTGGTTTAGAAGACAAGAACATTCAGTGGCGTAATTCTATTCGTTTTCTGAATGAAAGGTTAGCGCTGATTAGTCAGGAACTTGCCGTTGCAAAAAATGATGTAGCAGATTTTCGTTCTAAAAATTTGATTAGTGCAGATGCCAGTGACAACATCAAAGAAATAATTGCCCGTTCTACCAGTCTCATGCAAGCCGAAGCAGCAGTAGGCACAGAGCTAGAAGTTGTGAATGGCGTTTATAATTATATAGCCAACAACAAAAACTTATATGAGTTGGTGCCATCTACTGTTGGTATTGCAGATATGTCTTTGTCTGAATTAATAACGAATCATAACGGGCTCATCAGAGAAAGAATTAATAAGCTGCAAGTAGGTACCGCTAACGATCCGGTTGTTCAAGGTTTGAATGTAGCTATTACTAACTCGAGGCAAAATCTGTTAACCAATATTCAGAATTTAAAACAGTCTATACAAGTACGCCTTGCCGCAGCCAAAAGATCCATGCAAGAAAATCAGGCCGAGGCAGCAAACATGCCAATTAAAGAGCTGAAACTCTTTAATCTTGAAAAAGAGGCTCGTATTAAAGATGAGATTACCAACTTTTTGTTGCAAAAGCGGGAAGAAGCTGAACTAAGTGTAGCCTCCACCACAAGTGATGCCAGAGTGCTTGATCCGGCATTGAACCAAGGTCAGGTAAAACCTGTTCGTTCTCAAATCATTCTTTTTGCTGTTTTGATAGGGCTTATTTTCCCTACCATTATCCTCATTATTTTCGAGATATTCAACAACACTATTGGCGATAGAGCAGAAATTGAAGCTGCTACGAGTGCACCTATTATTGGCGAGATTGTATACAAACAGTCGGATGACCCATTGGTAGTAACACCCAAAAGTCGCTCTGCAATTTCAGAACAGTTCAGATTGGTTCGTACAAACCTTAAATATCTGTCTGTAGATAACCCAATCAAATGCGTAACGTCTACCTCGTTTATGAGTGGTGAGGGCAAATCGTTTTTCTCTATCAATTTGGCTGCAGCCATTTCGTTGGTAAAAGAAAGAGTACTCTTAATAGAACTTGATTTGCGTAAGCCAAGAGTAAGCCGCTATTTGGGCTTCGACAATAAAGTGGGACTCAGCAATTATTTGATTGGAACCGAAACAGATTTGAATAAAGCCATCTTGAAAGTGCCTGGCTACAACAACTTCGATATGCTGCCCTCGGGGCCAACTCCACCAAACCCATCAGAACTCATACTGAGTAAAAAAATGGAGGAAGCAATGGAGTGGATTAATAGTAATTACGACTTTGTTATTATCGACACTTCCCCCATTGGTTTGGTAACAGATGCCTTGTTACTGGATAAATTTTCTGACTTTACTTTTTTCATTGTAAGGCATAAATACACTTACAGATCTACTTTGTCCTTCATCGAAAAAATTTACGAAGAGCAGAAGTTTAAGAATTTAGGTATCGTAGTAAACGGCATTAAAACTGGTGCCGGAGAAAATTATGGCTACGGTTATGGCTACGGTTACGGCTACGGCTATGGCTATGGTTATGGTCAATACGGAAACAGCAAAAACAGTTCTGGCTACTATATGGAAGAGGAGCGTAAAAAAGGACTTTTAGCAAGAATATTGGGCATTTTTGGGTTGTAAATATCTTGCTGCCTTGTGCGGGTAATCAATCAAATCCGTACACGTATTATGTTAGGGGGGCGTTTATAACACTTGTTGTATACATCACCAACATTGCTGCGAAACAAATTGAATCATCTTCAGCTGAGTGTCTATGAAAGTTTCCGGATCAAGTGCCGCCTTACAAGTGCTCACCGGCTCTTTTTTCGGAAAGTTCATTAATCTTGTTGCACTCGCATTAGTTACTCCGCATTTGGGGCCAAGTGGATTTGGTCAACTGGTAGTAGTGGGCATTATTCTCGGTATCTTCAATATCGTTATCGATATCGGATTTGAAAATTATTACATCTACAGAACGAAGATTAACGGTCCGGAAAGAACTTCAGCTGAGGATATTGAAACCATTGAGCATATCGTTTTTACGCTCAGGTTTTATTCAAATTTGATTCTATTTATAGCCCAAATCGTAGCTTCTTTTGCACTGACTGGTATATTATTCGATAGTCCGGTAGATACCTATCTGCGGATACTTTCATTGAATTATCTATTTGCAATTCCTGGCAGAATCAATGAAATACGCTTCAAAAAAAGAATGCAGTTCAAAGTTGTAGCCCAGTCGAAAGTATTAGGCGATTTATTAGGCGCTACTACCAAGGTGATTTTGGTTTTTTCCGGGTTGGGCCTGGTAGGCTGGGCAATAGGCATTGTAGCTGGCGGGGCAGTCAATACAATTTATCTTGCCTGGAAAGGCGATTATAAACCCAGACTAATAGCAATTCCGGTACGTTGGCGCAAAGAAGTTTTTTGGTTTGCGAGGCACTCTTGGTTGTCGGGTGTTGGTATCTACCTGAATAATCAAATTGGCAATATTTTACTCAAAGCATATATGCCATTAAACAATATTGGCTACTTGCAATTTGGGTATTCTTATACGGTTGAAATACAATCGGGCATATTGGCTTCGCAGTTACATGTTATGCTGCCTTATTATTCAAACTTTCAGCATGATAAGCCCCGGGTAAGTAAAGCAATCAATCAACTAATTGAACTCTCATTATTAGTAATGGGTGGACCAGCCATTATCGGCGCCGTTTACGCAGAAGAATTGGTGATTTTTTTGTTTGGTGAAGTGTGGAGATCAGCAGTTCCAATTGTTCAGATATATTGTTGTTATGTAGTAATGAGAATACTGGTTTCTCCTTGTCTTAGTATTTTAAGTGCCTTAGGAAAAATGAAAGAAACCACGTTTATTACCTATTCGAATTTAATAGTAGGTGCATTGGCTTCGCTATTTGTGTTGGTGTTTACAAAAAGTATTATTTGGTATGCAGTAGCTTTTGCAGCTACCGGGCTTGCAACAGAGTATGTGAAGGCTATACTGGGATTAAAGCTTTTGAAGATTGCTCCGACTGCACTATTTCTTGACGTAAAAATGAATCTGATATGCCTGGCAATCTTGTTTTGCGCAGCATTTGCATTGAGATATTTTTATCAGCCGGAAGGCATATTCGAATTAGCGTTTTCATTCGGCCTTTTACTAGCGGTATTATTCATAATTCAGTTTTATTTAAATCGGAAAGTGTTTATGTACCTCTTTGAAAAACTCAAAATTTCGACTTCATTTTTATCATTAAAAAAATAAATAAGCTAAGGGAGTGGTACAGGCATCTTGCAACTTCTGGTCAATAATTTCTTTAAACAATGAGTACAACAAAGTCAAGCCGTATTTTTCTTTATGTTCCTGATGGAGTTGGCGTCAGAAATTATTTGTATGCAGATCTTATCTCTACACTCAATGCCTCTGCTACAGTAGGTATGTTTCATTCATTGCCTTCATTTGTTACAAATGAGGTAGAGAAAGTGCACGGTAAGATTGTAGAGTTGCATCAAATTCCAGCGTTTACAGAGCAGAGAAATGAACGGGTACTTAGAGATGTAGGCACCTTTGCAAGGCTGATGCGCAACAGTGCGGTTAGAAACAATGACCGCATTTGGAAAAGTTTATTGCTCCTGAAAAACAGGAAAGGCCTGTGGAAAATATACTATGCAGCAATCTGCCAATTGGCTAAGCTGGCTGCTGCTAACATTAGGTGGATTGATAAGATTGACAACCTGCTGAATAAGCAATACGCCAACAATCCTGCGGCTCCTGCATTGGAAGCATTGCTTAAACAAACCAAGCCGGATGTGATATTGTGTACCCACCAACGTGTTCCACAGGCATCCACCTTTGCAGAAGTGTGTAAGAAACTGAATATCCCTTTTGTTACAGCAATTTTCTCATGGGATAATTTGCCAAAATCCAGAATTGCTCCAAAGGCTCATAAGTACATAGTGTGGAGCAGCTATATGAAACAAGAGATGGAATGGTACTATCCAACCATTCCGCAGGAAGATGTGATTATTACAGGCACTCCTCAGTTCGAATGTTATGCAAAGAGAGCATTGCATCAGCCCAAAGAAGATTTTTTGGCACAATGGAATTTGCCGCAGGATAAAAAATTGGTGCTCTTGAGTGGCAACGATATGACTAGTCCGAATGATCATTATTATTTCGATGATATAGCAGAAGCAATCATGCAAATGCCAGCAGATGAGCGACCGCATTTAATCCTGCGTCGTGCACCGGTTGATGCATCGGGAAGGTTCGATGCCTTTGCCAAAAAGTATGCAAGTATGCTTACCACTATCGATCCCATGTGGACGAACCCGAAATCTGAAAAAGACGGGTTCGCTTCATTGCCCACGTTTGCAGATGTAGCACTACTTACCAATCTTTGCCTGCATTGCGATTTGGTTGTAAACATTGGCAGCACCATGGGGCTCGATTTTGCCCACTTCAACAAGCCGGCTGTCTACATCAATTATCCCAAGCCTTACAATGCTGATTGGTATGACATCGAGTTTATTTACGGGCTAGAACATTTCCGGACCCTCGATGGCTTGGATGCTGTACTTTGGATAAAATCAAAGTCCGATATTGTGCAGGTGATACAAGCCGGACTTAACACCCCGGAAGCTGTGGCCACACAACGCAACGAATGGAAACGAAAACTAACCGATGATATACCCAATGCATCTGAAAACATTTCGAACCTGTTGTTACAACTGGCACATAAACATGAATGATTCTGAGAACGTAAGCACAATAGCATCATGAGTAAGAGAAAAGTTTGCGTAGTAATAACTGCTCGTCCTTCCTATAGCAGAATTAAAACCGCATTGAAAGCCATTCAGGAGCATCCCGATTTGCAACTGCAACTGGTGGTGGCAGGTAGTGCCTTGCTAGGCCGTTATGGCAATGCATTGGAATTTATAGAGAAAGATGGGTTTGAGGTAAATGAAAAAGTATTCATGGTACTGGAAGGCGAAAACCCAACTGCCATGGCAAAAACCACCGGCCTTGGTATCATGGAATTGGCCAATGTTTTTTACAACTTAAAGCCAGATGTCGTTATTGCCATCGCAGATCGTTTTGAAACCATCGCTATCAGCATTGCGGCTTCTTACCAAAATATTCCACTGGCCCATGTGCAAGGTGGTGAGGTAACTGGCAATATCGATGAAAAAGTAAGACATGCCAATACCAAACTGGCCGACATTCATTTTGTAGCCAGTGAGTCAGCTAAGGAGCGGGTTATAAAATTGGGAGAAGATCCTGAGTATGTATTCAACACAGGTTGTCCATCAATCGATTTGGCTGCCAATGTAAAGGCTAATCCTGCACTTGATTTTAAAGTGTATGAAAAATACGGTGGGGTGGGTGCCACGCCAGATTATAGCAACGGATATCTGGTGGTGATGCAACACCCTGTTACCACAGAATATCAGGAAAGCCGGCATCATGTAATGGAAACCCTGGCCGCTGTTGCGAAGCTCGATTTGCCTGTTTTTTGGTTTTGGCCAAATGTAGATGCAGGTGCTGATGGCACTTCAAGTGGTATTCGTCATTACAGAGAAGTACACAAGCCGGCTAATATTCATTTCTTCAAGAACATGGAGTCTGAAGATTTTCTGAAGCTGCTGCTCAATGCCAAAATGCTGATAGGAAATAGTAGTGTGGGAATTCGGGAATGTGCTTATTTGGGTGTACCTGTTATCAATTTGGGCAGTCGACAAAACAGAAGAGACCGGGGCAATAATGTAATTGATACCAACTACGATACAGCGAGTATTGCCGCTGCTATTCAGCAACTGCTGAAAAGCGAAAGGCCTGCTCCATCAAACGTGTATGGAGGTGGCGATGCAGGAAAAAAAATCGCAGATATATTAGCTGCCATTGATTTGCGATTTCATAAAACCATCATGTATTGATGAAACGTGTACTCGGATATATACCCGCAAGAGGTGGAAGCAAAGGCGTACCTGGCAAAAACAAAAAAATGCTGGGAGAAAGACCCTTGATTGGTTATACAATTTTGGCCGCTCAGCAAAGTGCATGTATCACTGAGTGTTTTGTATCAACTGATGACGACGAAATAGCCAGCATTGCTAAAAGCTATGGCATTGAAGTGCCAAGAATGCGGCCTGCTCATTTGGCTTTGGATTCAACGCCAATGCTAGATGTAATGTAGGATGACAT
>CALRKH020000138.1:0-7207 GCA_943367855.1 Asaia bogorensis
ATACACATCTGCATGCTGCCCATAGCCTTTGTGTAGATATGCGCCTAACTGCATTAATATGCCCACCCTGCCTAGTATAAATTCATCGCCTACCAGAATGGAGGTTTTAGTGGCCATTCGGTTTTCTGATCCAGCATGTAGATTGTTGAACTTAAGATAAGAATATAGATTTTGATGGTAAGAATAGTCGGCGCCTGCAAAAAACTTATTGTTGCGTCCATAACGTCGGCTAGCATAGGCAGTGCCACTATACACTGGGTATAGTGGGCCACGCGGTGTATAGGCCGATACCAATGTCATGCCATAGCGTAGCTGCAGCAATGTTCTGGGGCGGGGTAGTGGGGCTATATTAGGCAGGCATGTGGGTGTAGCAGTTACCGGAAACCAACTAACACCCGTACTTATACCCACGGCATTTACTCCCAGGTTGGGCTTGCGAAATGAGCCGCTGGATATGTGGTGTACAAATATACCTGCACTCAACTCCCAATGTGGGCTAGGACGATAAACAGCTTCAGAATTAAATACAATAAAATCTACAAGGTGTGTACCTATGGCTACATTCACTGTGTTAACTGGCGGCACCCGGCTGAAACGCTCCGTAACATATCCTATACCATTGCCAAGGCGCAGCGTCCACTCAAAGTTATTATAGACTAAAAGTGGTAAAGTAATATTGGGGTAGATGCCAAATGATGTGCCATAAACAGAGTCTATACCATATCGAAATACTGCTGCTGCTATACCTATACGTGGGTAGCGTCGCCAGGCTTCCCATTGCTTAGCGCCATTGGTTCGTCGGGTAATGTTCACATCCAGGCCCATTGTTACCTTCGGAATTGGCAGGGTGAATTTTTCTTCATGTTTGAACACCTTGCCGGTTAGTAGCCTGGTCTCTAGTCCTACTCCAGCCAACCTAGCCGTGTCTTGCCCGGCCAATATAGATGTGGCCATCAACAAGTATATAGCTAGTAACAGTAGTGAACGGTGAAGCAACATATATTGCAAAGTAAGTCAATCTTTGTATTGAAGAGCTGTAATGATGGGCTTTCGGTATTCTTTGTAATTTAGCCCAACAATTTATAAGCCTATGTCTGCAAAACAGTACAAAGCATCATTATTGGTGGCCGAGGATGAAGAAAGCTTGAGAGAAACACTACGTCTCAACCTGGAGCTGGAGGGCTATGAGGTAACTACTGTAGATAATGGTCCGGCTGTGTTGAAGGCGGTGAAGAATGAATACTTTGATCTGATAGTGCTTGATATAATGCTGCCAGATATGGATGGCATTACGGTATGCGAGACTATAAGAATGCAACATAACGATGTGCCTATCTTGTTTTTGAGTGCCCGCAATAGCGGTTCGGATAGGGTGGAGGGACTGCGCAAGGGTGGTGATGACTACATGACAAAGCCTTTTAACCTGGAAGAGTTGCTGCTGAGAGTGGAGAAGCTGGTGACCAAAAACAAGAAGATAAAGGAGCCGCAAATGGTGAGCGATATCTATGAGTTTGACGGATGCGTAATAGACTTTGCGGCACATGAATGTATAGATAAGAACAAGCAACGCCAGGAGCTTAGTAAAAAAGAGGCTGCCCTGCTGCGCCTGCTTACCGAGCACGAAGGTGAGGTGGTATCTAGAGAGCAGATATTGCAAATAGTATGGGGGTATAATGTGTATCCTACTACGCGTACGATAGACAATTTTATACTCAATTTCCGAAAGTTCTTTGAGCGGGATAGCCGCAATCCTAAACATTTTCATTCTATAAGGGGGATAGGTTATAAGTTTACACGATAGCTGTAGGCTATGAGTTATTCGGCTTTGGGCCACTCGTAGCGGCGAAGCACCTCTTGGCGCACCGCACTCACCATGGCTAGTGTGGCGGGGCAGTGCATCATGTTGGTTTTATACATGTCGTTGTAGTCGTCCCAGGGAGTTTTGTGATGATGAGGAAAGCCTGCACAGTCGGCGGGCCTAACCTCGTATATGCTGCACATATTATTATCTAAAAACTGGCATGGCTGATTGCGGTTCATCCAGTCGCCAGTACCCTCTTCTTTGTAGAGCCATTTTTCTTTTACTTCTTTAGTGCTTAGCCCCAGATGTGTGGCTATCCGTTTCACATCGGCAGGGCTGAAGGTGGGGGTCATTTTTTTGCAGCAGTTGGCGCATTGGGTGCAACTTACCTGCTGCCAGGCAGCCTCATCGGCACGGCGGGCGATATCTTCCATATCGGGTGGCACTAGGTCATTGAGCTGGTCCAGAAATAATGCGTGCGATTTACGCTTGCGTAGGGCGGATAACCTGAACTTCTTTAAATCCATATATGTTGTAGCTGCCAATGGCTGTATGCAAGATAGATACAAATGCCGAGTTGTGAAAGGTGGGGGGTGTGGTAGTTGTGTTTTACAAAATTGCGCACTATTTATTTTTTGCGCATTGTTGGTAAGTGGTTGATAGTCAATGAGTTGTGAGGTGGGAAGGTGTGATTTTTGCGCACTTTTTGCATGGGGTGTTTTGTGCCTGCGGGTAGGTGGTGTGTAGATAATATAGGAGTACATAGGGATGGCTGTTAAGGTTTTGGTGGGTGATAGGAAATGGTAGTGGGTATGCTAAGGTAGCTGATGTTTGGTGCAGAATAG
Source organism: Asaia bogorensis (assembly GCA_943367855.1). Lineage (GTDB taxonomy): Bacteria > Bacteroidota > Bacteroidia > Chitinophagales > Chitinophagaceae > Nemorincola. The sequence goes on from CALRKH020000138.1 coordinate 2,647, forward strand.
TGGGTGTATGGATGAAAGATATCCACAAATTTTGGTGGTGGTACAGATAGGTGTGCAGGAGTATACAGATAAGTGTGCAGGGCTATACAGTTTTGGGTGTGATAATTAGCGGGTTGTAGTGTGCAAATGCAAGCTGGGTAAGGCTTTTTGGGAGGAAGTGTGCTGGTGAAGTAACTGTAGTAAGCTGGACAGTAGGCTGCACACATCGGTAGTGCTGCGGCATGGTAGACAACGAAATATGGGTATGTGGTATATCAGTGGAGTAATGTGGTGTGCTAAGCCCACTAGTGATGAAAAGATGTTATGGCAGGCAATAATTTTAATTGTATTGTGAGCAGCTTTGCCGCTGCATATTACCAATCAATAGCTTCGGGAATTTGCTGGAATAATTGTTTCCATCTTTGGTTGTACTTTGCTTCTACTATTTTGATGGCATGCCATACTGAAGGGTGCTGATACCTTTGGATGTAGCTACGGAGGGCTAACTTTAGTTGGGCTTTATTTTCATCAAGTGTTAGTGCTTCGTTTATTGATAAATTTAGCGATAGGGCTTGCTGTAGCTCCTGCAGTGTAGTTGCGTTTAGCATTCTTGATAGTCGTTCAAGCACATCGAACAGGTGCTGTGCTGTGGATTTGCGGCCTGCAATGAGTGTGTCTCTTTCATTGAGTTGGAGTATTTGCAGGGTGCCATTTACTTTTTCTGTTTTTGATTTTTCTATAAAGGGTAGCGGCTGGAATTTGTAGTCTAAAAGGTTGAGCATCATATATTCGGCAGGGTCGTCTTGCCTAGGGTTTATCATGGCCAATCTATTTGAGCCAGGTTGCTGGCCTCTACTCACTTCTATTTGTTCATCTTGGTCATTGAGCACTATGCAACGGTCTAGTTTGTAGCCGGTGTTGCACTGCTTGCAAGCTAGCAGATAATTGTTCCACTCAAAGGCTTGTTCTGGGAAAAAGGATTTTGGGTGAATATGCTCTATGTCTCCGGCTTCGTTATGCTCGCAGTAATTGCAAACACCAACATAGACGCACATCTCGAGCAGGTGCTGGCGCACTTGTTCGAAAGCTTGTTTGCCTGCCACACCTCCTTTGGTTTCCCAAAGTTGTTTGGCCTTGGCTACTTTTTGTTTGAAGCCGGGCTGATTGTTGACTTGTAGCTGGAGGTCGGAAAGTTTGGCAGCAATATCGTTGGGTAGTGCTCGCTCGGAAATACGTATCATTCTGTGGTATGTATTTTCTCCAGTTGTAGACGTTCCTCTTCTTCTGCATCTGTAGCTTTACCAAATGCCGCTTTTAATCGAAGTTCACCCAATCGTTTTACCTCTAGTATAGTTGTAGCTGATCTAACCACATTTTCTCCAAAGACCTCAGTGCCATAGGCCTCTAATATATTGCCACTGATTAGTTTTTCTCTATCTATGCCTGTTACCTCGCCCGATGCTGAATGGCTGCCCGATGTGGTGAGCCGCCATATGCTACCCTGATGAGCTGCACGGCATACGAGTGGGCTGTGACTGGTGACGATAAACTGGATATTGGGGAAGAACTTACGAAACCATGAGCCAATGCGCACCTGCCAGCTGGGGTGCATATGTGCATCTATTTCGTCTATGAGCACTACGCCAGGTACTGCGACATAAACGCCTCCATCAGCATCTTGTTCAAATACGGGTATTGAGTTTTTGTAATATTGATCTTTATTGTACCCATCTATTAGTAGCCTTAATATTTCAAGAAGCATACACAACGTGGACTTATATCCATCGCTTAAAGAGTTGATATCTATTAAGACTCCATCGTCTTGCTTGAAAACTACACCTGATGAACTAACCTCGTATAATGTAGTATTAGCAGGTAATAAGCCTGGTGAATTGATAAGTGCAATAACATAGTCAATGAGCAAGCTTCTTTCTTCTAACTTTCTGAACTGCAATTGTGATAGCCAATTAACAGACATATCGAAAGTTGTGTTGTCATTAAGAAGTGTAAGAAAACGACTAGGGACATGCATCTGGAAACTACTTTCTATATTATTCCATCTACTATTACCTCCTGCTATTCTTCTATTTGCACCAATGCCAGCAGCAAACCATCTTGAATGTGAAAGCCAATTGTATTGATATGAACTGTCTCTGGAAAGCGCGCCTGATTTGGAACGTGGCCGGTATAGCTGTGAACTATTGTCGAGCTCTATTACTAGAGCATTGTTCACTTCTCTTGGCATTTCTGTAGGTGTCTTATTATTTTGGTTGGATAATGTTGCGTTTTCTACTTTGATATCTGGTAGAATCACTACATCAATTTCCCCTTTTTTATTTCCAGATTTGACCCATGATTGCCAATCTGTTACGAGCATAGATGCTCGCTCTGGACCTAGTAGCCCCACTGCAATAGCCCGCAGGACGGTGGATTTGCCCACGCCATTGTCGCCAATGAGCACATGCCAACCTGCAGGTGTATCAAAAGTCATTTCGAAACTATCTATAGACCGTATGTTTTTGATGGAAACACGCTTTATATACATATGCTAGTATTTGTGAACAGCCATACTACGAGTAGTATAAATGCATTTGTAAAGTTATGTTCGTTGGGCGATATTAGCAGCCTTGGTTTGGGGGAAATGTATGTTTGAAAATCGGGGTGTGCATTAAAGGTTGTTATGTAGCCAAGCGAACAATGATTGACAATAGCTTTGTTTTTTAGGAATAGAGGGAGCGAGCTGCCAAGCAATTCAAGCTTACAAATAAAATAGTTTACGATTTATGAATCGTAAATTGTGGAATGCCTGATGTTACAATTGGATCTATTGGCCATACTAATGTATGTGCTGTACATAGGCGAAACGAGCGTACAAGAAATTGCTACATCTGTAATTGAAGAAGAATTGGGATGATGCGGTTAGTGTTTTGGTCTTAACAGCAAATTGTAATTGGATATAAAAGCCGTTTGGGGGGTTATGGCACCTTCTTCACTTCTATTCTTGTTAGTGCTTTCAGATGTCTTCTGCCTGAGTTGAAATCGGATAGGCTCATAACTAAAACTCGTTGTGGCATGTTGGTAATGGGCTTGCCGTCCATTTCTGTAATAATGTAGACATGTTCGCCCACCTCTGTGTTGAATATTTCATTCCATGAATAAACATTTCGGTAATCATCAGAAGCAATCAAACTAATACATAGTTCACTGTATTCTTTGTGTTTTTCGGCAAAAATATGAGCACTATCTAACACTGTTTTTAACAGCACACCTTTCATACTTCGGGCCTGCTCTTTGTCTTTACCTTGTTTATTTTTAATTGTTACATCACCTAATGAGTCTTGTTTAAATAATAGAAGATCGGCAAGACTAATATTTAGTTCGTTTTTTACAGAGCCAGTTATTCGAAATCCCTCGGTTGGAGTAACCTTGTTATGCTGTGCATGAGCCATGGTAACACATAGTATTAGCCATGATGTAATGATAGTGTGCCTGATCATAAAGTAAAGGTATGCTTTGGATATTAGGTTTTTCATTTCACCAGCGCTAGTTGGCGTAATAGTTTTTCTTCCTACTCCCCCCCCAAAAAAAAGAGAGCAGAAAATGGTGTCTCCTGCTCTCTTGGGTAAAAGTTTATTAGGCTTAATGCACGCCCATATCGCTGAGGATGGGGGTGACGAAGTTGGCTATTTCGCGGATGTATGCGGGCGAACAGTCGAAACGGATGCCTGCTGTTTGGTATAGTTCTTTGAGGGTGCGGGTGTAGCCAAGCGAGAGGGCGTTTTTGTAGTTATTGAGCGCTTGTTCTTTGTTCTGGCGATATTGGCGCCACATGGCTAGTGCGCCTAGCTGGGCTATGCCATACTCTATGTAATAGAAAGGTACCTCGAACAGGTGCAGCTGTTTCTGCCACAGGTTGGCACGGTACTCTTCTATGCCCGACCAGTTGGTGATGCCTGTGGAGAACTCTGCTAGTATGCTGAGCCAGCTTTCCTCGCGCTGGGCTATGGTGTGGCCAGGGTTGGTGTAGAGCCAGTGCTGAAACTTATCGATAGTGGCTATCCAGGGCAATACTGATATTGCGCGCTCCAGCTCTTCGAGTTGTGCTCTTTTGAGCTCGTCGGGATTGGAAAAGAAGATATCCCAATGCTCCATAGAGAATAGCTCCATGCTCATGCTGGCTAGCTCGGCAATCTCCATAGGGTATTCTTTGAGTGCGGTGAGTGGTAGCTGGTGCGACAGGAAGGAGTGTATGGCATGGCCGCCTTCGTGCATCATGGTTATGACATCGCCCATGGTGCCAGCTGCATTCATAAAGATGAAGGGTACACCGGTTTCGGCCAATGGGCAGTTGTAGCCACCGGGGGCTTTGCCTTTGCGACTTTCGAGGTCGAGCCGCTGCATTTGCTGCATGGTGAGCAGGCAGCCGCTAAAGAATGGCGATAGCCTGTGCAATACTTGAATGGTTTTATCTGCCAGCTCGGCACCGTTCTGAAACGGGCGCAGTGGCTGTGTGCCTTGTGGCTCGGCATCGCCATCCCAAGGGCGCATATCGTCGAGTCCCAATCGGTTTTGGCGATGTTTT
>CALRKH020000139.1:0-6951 GCA_943367855.1 Asaia bogorensis
CTGATTTGCTATTGCAATTACTTTTGCCATTTTCTTTAGTCCTCTATTTATTTTTTACTACCCGCAGCCTACACTTTTGCTTCTATACGTCTAGCGTCTCACCTATTGCAGGCAGGGTAAGTTGTTTACCAGCACTTGCAAAAAGCTGACGAGCAGCATCATGGTTAATCTTTATGTACCCGAAAGTATCGAAATGTACGCCAATTATTTGGTTGCATCCTATAAAGTCTGCTGCTATCACTGCATCTTGTGCATCCATAGTAAAGTTACCACCCACTGGCATAATCGCAAAATCGAGCTGTGCATACATAGGCAACAATTTCATATCCATGGTCAGGCAAGTATCGCCTGTGTAATAAAACTTTTTATCGGCTCCATGCACCAAAAAACCTCCCGGATTGCCACCATAGCTACCATCTGGCAAGCTACTGCTGTGTGCAGCTGGCAAAAAGTGCAACTTGCCAAACTCAAATTGAGCACTACCAAAATTCATTGGATGCACATTTTCTACTCCTTGGCGCTGCGCCCAGTCTACTACTTCATATGCACCTATCACTTTGGCACCAGTGCGTTTAGCTATAGACACTAAGTCGGCCACATGGTCGCCATGCCCGTGCGACACTAATATATAGTCGGCCTCTACAGTTGCAACATCTATTTTGCCTGCTGCCAACTCATTTCCACTAATAAACGGATCGAACAATAGCTTTTTACCGCTAACCTCTACCAAAAAACACGAATGACCGTAATATGTAAACTTCATCTCTGCTGGTTTTATGCAATTGTGCAAATTTAGCACCACCACCAGCAAATGCCAAATAAGATATTGCCCATGCTATAATGAATATTCACAATACATCATAACCCTTATCCTTTATCTACAGAATAGATACCAGGGCCTATAAACATCAACCCAAAGAATATAGCAACTAACTCTATGGCATGAGCACCCTCACTTATAGTAGAAATAGATGTAACATGCTGTGTAGTAGCTACCACAAAATTGAGAAACAACAGTAGGGAAACTAACCTAAACCATAATCCCAACATGCAAAACAACCCACCAATGGTTTCCGTAACAGCACACAAAAAGCCCCAAACCGCAGGCCAAAAGTCTATGTGAAATGTATGCATGGCGCTACCAAGCTCTGTCCAAGTAGCTACACCACCCATCAGTTTATCTTTGCCGTGCAATATCATCATGGCACCTAGACCTATCCTAAGTATTAACAAACCAAAATTCTGGTATCTACCTAATTTGCCTAATATGGCCATATACTGTACAAATTATAAAATCTCTTATCGATTACCTTTTATTGCGAGCACGATAATCGGCTAAACATACGGATACAAAGTTCTTAAACTCTTCTTTAAATCTTGCATCCGAAAAACGAAGTGCATTATTTCTTATCCCAACGTAGTCCGTTAATGGTTGCGCGTCCATCTTGGTCACCGCAGCTATAATAGCCTCCTCAGTTTGCTCGGCAAACAGATAACCAGTCTTGCCATCTACTACTGTCTCTTTATACCCGCCATAGTCTAGCGCTATCACCGGTGTACCACATGCCTGAGACTCTACACACATAATGCCAAAGTCTTCCTTTGCAGCAAAAATGCAAGCTTTAGCCTCTTGCATATACTTTATCATTTCCTCATCTTCCTTATAGCCCAGCCATTCTATATTACTACACCCATCTGCCAGCTTTGCAAAACCCGACTCTCCCCACCCCTCACCAAGCAAAACAAGTCGTTTATCTGGCATCTTTTTGAATGCTCTGATTACAAGGTCTATTTTCTTGTAGGGCACAAATCGACCAGGGCACATGTAATACTCCTTTCGCTTTTGCTCGTTCAGTTCAAATTTTGTTGTTCTTACCGGAGGATAAATAACCACTGACTCCCTTTCATAACTACGAGCTATGCGCTGCGCTATATGACCCGAATTGGCAATAAAGTAACCTACCCTATCAGCAGTACCTTTATCCCACCGACGCAACCATTGCACAAAACGCCTGTACACTAGCGAGCCTCCCCATTTCATTTGTGCTGCATAGTCGTCATACATGTCCCAAATGGGGCGTAGTGGTGTGTGGCAGTAACATATACTTGGCGTTACCCCATCCGATGAGTAGCCCTTAGCCACTGCATGAGAAGTTGATACTATCAAATCATAACCCGACAAATGCACTCGACTCATTAACCAAGGCATAAACGGAAAGAAATAGCGATAAAATTTCGATATGTAAGGCACATATTGTAGTGGTGTCACCACCACCTTTCGTCCCTTTAGTATGGTCTGCTCAGCCTCTGGTCCAAATTTATTGAACAATGCATATACAGTCACATCATCATCGGCAAAGATGTCTAATATCTCTCCAGCCACCTTCTCGGCACCGCCATTAGCATTAAACCAGTCGTGAACGAATGCCACCTTCATTGCAGCGTGCAAGTTACTATTTTATATTAGGCTTCTGTGTCTGGCTATGCCAATACAACTACAATTAAAATGTAGATTTGCACACTCAATACATTTTTACCCTATTATATATTCATCAAACCTCCACTACACATCCACATGTCAAAAGATACTACTATCGTCCCCTTCACCGGTTATCAAAAACTAGTGATATTTATTTTAGCCATTACTCAATTCACCGTAATTCTCGACTTTATGGTTATGTCGCCCATGGGCGATATGCTGATGAAGTCTATGGGACTCACTACTACTCAGTTTGGCATGGCCGTATCTGCATATGCTATTAGTGCTGGCGCATCGGGTTTACTAACAGCAGGCTTTGCCGACCGTTTCGACCGTAAGAAGCTTTTACAGTTTTTCTACATCGGCTTCATAATAGGCACAGTGTTTTGTGGGCTTGCCACCAACTATGCCATGCTTATAGCCGCCCGCATATTCACAGGCATATTTGGCGGTGTTATAGGCTCTATATCTATGGCTATCATCACAGACATATTCGATATTCATCATAGAGGCCGAGTGATGGGATTTTTGCAAATGGGCTTTGGCGCTAGTCAAGTACTTGGCATACCTATAAGTCTCTACATTGCCAATCACTGGGGCTGGCAAACTCCTTTTTTTATGGTGGCTGGGCTGGGGGCAGTGGTTGCATTAGTGATAGCTACCAATATGGCACCTGTTACCGGGCATCTCCACGCACAGCAGCAGCAACAAAATGCCTTCTCGCACTTAGTCAATACCATTAGCAAACGTACTTACCGTATGGGCTTCCTCACTACTGCGCTTCTGTCTTTAGGAGGCTTCATGATGATGCCCTTTGGCAGTGCATTTGCCATCAACAATCTGGGCGTCACCAACGAGCAACTACCACTACTTTTTATGATAACAGGCATCAGCACATTGGTTATCATGCCTCTTATTGGTCGCATGTCCGATAAGATAGATAAGCTAAAACTGTTTGTCATTGCATCTGTATGGATGAGTGTGATGGTAGCTTTATACACCAACCTCAGCATGGCTCCATTCTGGCTAGTTTGCCTCACCAACATTCTGATGATGATGGGTGTAATGGCAAGAGTAGTACCTGCAACAGCACTTACTACCGCCATTCCCGACATGAAAGACCGAGGAGCTTTTATGAGCATCAATGCTAGCCTGCAACAAATAGCTGGCGGTGTAGCAGCTGCAGTAGCGGGCAAGATAGTGGTTCAAAACACGAAAACAAGCCCTATACAACATTATGACACGCTTGGCTACATCATGATAGCCATTACTGCCATTGCTCTATACATGCTATACAGGGTAAACATCATGATAAAAGAGCGCACCAAACAAGATAAATTATAGCACTCGTCACTGCTTCATAAATACTGTATTATATACCGCTGTAGCTGTGTGCACACGTAGCATGTACACTCCACGTGACAAACTAGTTGTGGATATATGTAGCTCATCATTGGTATCTATACCGTTCGTCACAGCACTGCCATCTACACTACACACCTGCCAATGCACCTGCCACCCATAGCACCATCTGTCAATACTACAGTCACTTCATCACCAGCCGGATTGGGATAGAGCTTACAGCCACCCTTTTGCAACATTTCAGATACATCGTTCGTCTCCACTAACGGATTGTAGTATACCTGCCATGCAGTATCGCATACTGCTCTTATGCCGTCTATATCCAGGTCTGGACAAATACCTCCATTACGCCTTACCAATAGTGCCATAGTAAACGTAGTGCCACTACCTGCCGGCAAATTAAAACTACTACCAGACAATACTATACTTCCTGTTTGTTTGGAAATCAACCTATAGCACAACTGCGGATCATAAGTAGTATCAGTCCTTAATTTTGACCAAAAATTATTCGGCACACTGTCTACCATTTGGGGAGCACCCAAACGAGTGCGCCCCCTCATGTAATGATCAAATTGAACATCCTCTGTAGGCACTCCAATGTATGAAGGATCAAACCTATAGTTAACCATACTTGCCATAGGCTTCAGAGCGCCATACACATCTCCTGGCATATTTATAAAAGTCACTGCTCTTATGCAAGTATCTAACCAGGTAAACCATGCAGGTCCAGGACTACCATCTAAATATGTTTGGTCATATACTATTTCCATACGCCTTGCAGAATCCAATACTACACCCAATGCTTCAGGATAACTGCCTATAGTCACCCAGTCCCAAAAGGCTATTCTAAAATTGCTGTAATTATTTGTGCTTCTATTGCTAATACTGTATTTATAATACATCACATCATCTATCAGCGTACCACGTTTATACCCATATACAAGTAACTTCACCTGCACGCCCAGTGCTCTTCCTTTTGTCAAATCATGCGTAGGCCCATTATCATTAAACACTGTCCACATAGCTTGCTCACCTTCAAAACTTGGATACTCACCCATTAGAGGCTCATACTTTCCATTCCCATTCAGGTCTGCAAATGGCGCCATATCATCACTCACGGTTAGCGCAGCACCATCTGCACCTATAGCATAATCACTATTCCTCCCCGGCCATTCCAATATCGATACAGGGGTGTTACTTACCGTGCGTTCCGTCCTCAATTTGTGCATAGCCACATCTGCCCTACTCACCTTCCACACCTTAGCCCATCGGCTACTCTCCTCATAGGTAATTGGTGTAGCACCAGCACCCAGCGGTCCAGGCCAATAGTCGACCCCTGCCTGCACATACGTATGTGCAGCTATGTGCAACATCCCTGCATCATCATACCCGCTCATCCACACACTGGCACGCTCACCTATAGCACGCTTTGTCTTTGTTGCATACCTGCATATTGCTCTCGTAGAGTTGGGCGAAGCCCATAAATCACCATGCACCATCACTGATGCACAGAGGTTATTAATGTTCAGAGAATCTACATACTCAAAAGGCTCCTGAGCTAAGCCAACAAACGAGGCTAGCAGTAACAAACTATTTAAAATGACACGCTTCATAAGATGTACGTCTTTATTGATTAAGCTTAATGCACAGCACTTAGTTTATCATCAACAACTTAGTGTAAAAATCTCCACCCACCTTTAGCCTCAGTGCATATGGAGCCACTGGTAGTTGCCCCAGCTCTATAGTAGTAATGCGCCTGTTTATCAGCCCTCTTTGTAGCACCTTTCCATCTACTGTCAGTAACATCCACTCCGCATCGCTGGGCAGCACACCTTTTATAGATATAGTAGTTTGGCTCTGTGCAGGGTTCGGAAAAACAGACCAATCAAATGCCACACTGTTCATGCTATCATTTACCATCTCTGTAGGTCTTTTATACACAGCCCAGGCAGTGTCGCACACTGCCCTTATATGCGCATCATCTATTCTACCACACACACCTCCCTTTGCAGCCACCAACAGCGCTATTGTTACATTAGTCGTTCCGCCTGCCTTCAAATCAAACTTACTACCTGTGGTCACAAAAAAAGCAGATGAGCTGAATTGTTTATCCAGACAATCCTCCGCTACCGTCACACCTCCCTCCGACACTGTAGATATTATTTTTGTTTGCACACCATTTATCAATATAGAGTCTCCATTACGCATCCTACCATTCATGTACCTGTTAACTTCTACATCGTTTTGAGGTATACCCATTATACTCACATTACTATTGAAATACAAAAAACTCTCTATCGGCTTTAGCCCTTCTGCACCATCCCCAGGCATTTCTATAAATGTCATCCCCCTCGTAAATGAATCGTAACTAGCATAGCTTCTTGCTACCTTATTGTACACTATTTCCATTCTTTTGGCAGAGTCTAGCACAGCACCATAACGGGCTCCAGAGCTTCCCCCAAACACATCTGCCAGATCGCACAATGCCACACTACAGTTATTGTAGTTATTACTACTCTTATTGTCAATTGTGTAGCTGTAGTAAACCACATTATCTATTAGCGTACCACGCTTATAACCATACACCATTAGCCTAATTTGCACACCCAATGGCCTACCGTTTGTTGAACTATGGACGGGGCCGTTATCATTATACACCAACCACACTGCTTCATCCCCATTAAACTCTGGATACTCTCCTAGCAGAGGCTCATATCTACCGTTACCATTCAAGTCTTTGAAGGGAGCCATATCACTACTTATAAGCAGTGGCTGGCCTGCAGCATCAGTAGCATAGCTATTGCCACGCCCAGGCCAGTCAAGTATAGTTGTTGGCGTGTTGGCTACAGTATGCACACCTAGTGCCAGATAGTCCTGCACATCAGCACGAGTGATGCGCCACAACTTCGCCCATTTGGCACTAGTGTTGTAGTCTATACTGTCAGCACCCTGCAGTGCACCAGGCCAATAATCATTGCCCTCATCACCAAAACTATAGAGCTTCGCAGCCACATGCAGCAAGCCTTACTCATCATAGCCGCTCAGCCACATGTTTGCAGCTCTGCCAATAGGTGCATACCCTTGTGGCTTATACATGCATACTTCATGCT
>CALRKH020000140.1:0-6902 GCA_943367855.1 Asaia bogorensis
AGGTAAGAAGTTGCCACGTCCACAGGCTATTCTGTCTATTTCAGCTCATTGGCTCACAAAAGGCACAAAAGTTACTACCAATCTAAAACCTAAAACCATTCATGATTTTGGTGGTTTCCCAAAGAAGCTTTTCGACCAGCAATATCCTGCTCCTGGCTCTACTGATATGGCATTACTAGCTCAAAAGTTGGTAACCCATACTCATGTAGAGGGAGATGATAGTTGGGGGCTTGATCATGGTACATGGAGTGTATTGCTGCCTATGTTCCCAGCAGCAGATATTCCGGTGTTTCAGCTTAGTCTAGATTATAATCAGCCAATGAGCTATCATTATCAAATTGGTAAAGAGTTGGCTAAATTGAGAGACAAAGGAGTGCTGATTATTGGTAGCGGCAACATAGTACATAATCTCGGTAAGGTAGATTGGTCGGGCAATAATACTAAGCCCTATGATTGGGCACTAGAATTTGATGCCAAATTCAAGAATTGGATGGATAAAGGCGACCATAAATCTGCTATAAACTATCAGCAGTTATTAGGCCACACTGCTACTATGGCACACCCATCATATGATCATTTGTTACCGCTTTTTTACATCTTAGGTCTTCAGCAGCAGGCAGAGCATATAACCTATTTCAATGATCGTTTTGATATGGGGTCAATATCCATGCGTTCGCTCATCATATCTGCATGATATGGAATTAGTGTACATCAATTAAGTTCTTTGTTTATTGTTTAGTTCTCTGGGTTAAGTGAACGATTGTATCAGTTGACTCAAGTTTGCTATTAAACTATTCTCCTGTCATTTGGCGATATGCTTTTATGAACATTACACCTAGGTTTTTGTGTGGAGGTATGTAGTCATTAAATTTCTCGTAGAGGGCTGTTTGTTTGGCAAAATATCCATCTAGTTCTTGCCATGTTGTGTTCCAATTGATGTCTTTGCCATCCTGCATGGTACTATTGATAGCGCGCATTATAGGCTCGTTAATGGCACCTACTCCAGTTTGCTTTGACGAAATGATGTGTGCATCGGGCGATGACTGTAATACTTTTGTGAGATTCTGATATCCACCACATGAGCCCAGGATTACTAGTCTAGATGAACTGTCTAGCCTTGCTAGTGTAGATTTTACATGATAGCTATGACCTCTATGCACTACTACAGTTGGTGTTACTCCATTCTCTCTCAAGTGCCAGTCTAGTGAGTCTATTGCTATTTCATCTTCTGGCTCTTTCAGTGGTTTGTTAGCAAATAATACCACAGGCTTGCCTGTTACAGAAGTAATGGTAACCCAATACTTATTGGTGTCAACTTTCCACTTGCTGTTTCTTTTATATTCATCCATAAAGCCAGCAAATGCATTCTTGCCATCATCATCACCATAAAAGAACACTCTTTCAAACACTGTGCCGGTATCATTGCCAAGAGTCTTAACTGGTATGAGTGTGACTGGTGCCATTTGTCCGTTTTGCGAAGTTTGTTTCATAATGCTATCAGCATTTGCGCCAGCTGCACTCTCTGCCAGTAATCCAAGTAGTTTGTAAACAGCAGTGCCTTTTCTGTTTTGCGATTTTTGTGCGCTGGCATAGTTTTGAGCTATTTTTAGCTTCAGAAAGCTTAGCATTGTAGTGTCTTTAATGCTACCTATGGCGTCTGCTACATTTACAGCATCTTCCAGATCATTCATATTGCCTTTATCAAGCCCATTTATGAATCTGGTCATTACATTGTTTTTGGCTGTGTCATCCATAGTGGCCAGTAGTGTACCTAAAGTGTTATAAGCAGCACAAAGCCGGATAAATGTGCGAAACTGATCGTAGCCTAATTGCTGTAACAACTCGTTGCCCTTTTTAGGTGTCATTCTATTTATCAGCCTGGAAAATGTGCCTGTGAAACTACTGGTGTATATCTCCTCTCTGCCATAGACAAGTAGGTAATACAATGCTACATCGGGTAAGCTATCTATACATTGAAATCTAATTTGCTCAGTTGTGTCATGTAGCTCATTCATTAACCTTACATAGTATTTCAATGTTCGGTATTCTAGCTCTTCGGTATATAACACTCTAGTACTACTTTCGCCCGATATACGCAGTTTTACAAGCTCATTAAAGCTGTAGTCGGGTTGCGAAGCAATGTTATCTATATCCTCAATGCTTTTAGTGTTGTTGGCCAAATAACTTAAAAAGGGTAGGGCTTTCAATGGTGCTTCCGATTCTGTTGCTAGTTTTACTATTGCCTGTACCATAGGCGTTTTTGTGCGGTATATAGCTGATTTTAGTGTCAGGTTGGTAGATAATGCATAGTTGAACACTAATTTAGGTTCGATGAGTGCTGCGTCATTAATTATACTACTTGCAAAGGTGTCTTTTGCAAATTCTTCCAGTCTTTTTAATAGATAAACAGGGTCTTTTTTGCCTATGTACTTGTAAATGAAGTTTCTAGCTTCAGATTGGTTATCTAGTATTACTTTACTGCCATCTAATGTATATAATGTGGGATTGGCTAAGGCATAATCCAATGCCTTATTCTCATTAATGGCTATTATATAGTCGTAGGTGTTGTTTACTAGAAGTTTGTAGTATGCTGGCGATGGTTTAGGGTCGTAATTGAAGCCTCTTAGTACTTCCCAAAGTCCACGTAAGCATTGTATTTTAAGTTGATTGGTAGTGGTGGAGTCTTTTTTATTCTGTGGCAGGTTTTCAACAAGAATTTGAATTCTGTCTATAGATTTTAATAACGCATTTGTGAGGATAGCTGATTTTATTTCGCTACCAGAAATGGATATTCTATTGTCTGCTAATCCATCAAGTACATCGGCTTTCTTTTGTTCATTATCTATCTTATCATGAAACAGGGTTCGAGAGAGTGGAATAGGGTGCAATAAAGTGTCTTGAAGATATGGGTTAAGTTTTTCTCTTTTTTTTAGTGCACCTACTTGTCCATCTTTTATTAGGGTGTCTGCCGCCGACAACGTACTGTCAGATTGCTGTGCCATGGCTGATATGGCACAACAAATACAATATATTAATGGCAGTAGGTACTTCATGTCTTATAGCACTGTTGATAACGTCAAATATAGCCTTGAAAGTGTGAAGAGTTTATGAAAGATAATGAAATAGCCCGTCGCATTAATACAACGGGCTATTAAAGTAACGGTTAGATGATAACACTATTCCGCCATCATTTCTTCAATAACAGATGCTATAGTTTCAGCATTAGGTTTGGAAAAGTAGTCGCCGTCTGTAGCATAGGCTGGTCTGTGGGCTTGAGCAGTTATAGTGCGAGGAGCAACATCTAGCCATCTATAACCACCTTGTATTTCCATAACTTGCTGAAACATGTAGGCTGTAGCTCCACCTGGCACATCCTCGTCTATAAATACAATTCTATTTGTCTTCTTGAGGGACTCAAGAATTGAATGATTGATGTCGAAAGGTAGAAGTGTACGCACATCAACAACTTCACAGCTAATACCTTTTGGTGCCAGATAATTGTTTATAGCATCGTCTATAATTCTCAGTGTAGAGCCATAAGAGACAATTGTGACATCAGAGCCTTCTCTTGTTATTTCAGGTACGCCAAACGGTACAGTAAAATCACTGAGGTTAGCTGGCATAGTTTCTTTCAGTCTATATCCATTTAGGCATTCTATAACTACTCCAGGCTCGTCACTTTGCAGTAGGGTATTGTACATGCCAGCAGCCTGAACCATATTTCTAGGCACACAAACATACATACCACGAATGGAGTTGATAATCATACCCATAGGCGATCCGCTATGCCAAATGCCTTCCAACCTATGACCTCTAGTGCGAACTATAATTGGACATTTTTGGCCGCCACGGGTTCTGTATTGAAGTGTAGCTACATCGTCGCTGAGGGGCTGCAAGCCATAGAGTAAGTAATCTAAATATTGAATTTCTGCGATGGGGCGCAGACCTCTCATTGCTAAGCCAATTCCTTGACCAATAATTGTAGCTTCTCTTATTCCAGTATCAGATACCCTTAGTTCACCAAACTTATCTTGTAATCCAGCAAATCCTTGATTTACATCGCCAATTTTGCCAAGATCTTCGCCAAAAGCTAACACTGCAGGATTTGTAGTAAATGTATGGTCGAAGAATTTGTTTAGAATCTCATAACCATTTAGCGAAGGAGCGTCTGCATGATATACAGGAGCCACAGTTGGCACTTTCATCGCGCTATGGCGAGATTGTGAATGTAAGTGAGAGGAGAATTTCTCTTTATTATCAGCTAATAACTCTTGATAGAAGCTGCGAAGAGCTATGGTGTCTGCGCCACTATTTTCAGTTAGAGAAAGCACCTTGCGCACTGTTTGGAGCACATCTTTCCTAATTGGTTCTTTGATACTAGCTAGCTCGCGTGTAGCAGCTTGTATTGCTTCGTTTATAGTGTTTAGTGAGGTTTCAGTTGCATTACACAAAGTAACAGCTTTGCTAACTTGTGCTTTTATTGGGGAAATGAAGTTGTCCCAAGCTTTTTGTTTAGCTGCTCTGGCTTCGTCTTTAGCTTCAGTTTCTATTGCGTCTAATTCTTCTTCAGAAGCAATCAAATTTTCAAGCAAGAATTGACGCATTCTAATGATGCAATCATAGTCTTTTTCCCAGTCAAGTCTTTCTTTTGATTTGTAGCGCTCGTGAGAACCTGAAGTAGAGTGTCCTTGAGGTTGAGTAACTTCTTGTATGTGGAATATGGCAGGGATATGGGTTTCTCTTACTCTTGCTATACCTTGCTGAATAGTTTGAACTAAACCAGCATAATCCCAACCTTTAGCTGTATAAATGTTGATGCCACCTTGTTGTTCATTCCACTGCATACCAGCTAAAGCTTCAGAAATTGAATTCTTGGTAGTTTGATATTTTCGAGGAACAGAAATGCCGTATCCATCATCCCAAATGAAGATTGCCATAGGAACCTGCAATACACCTGCAGCATTTACACTTTCCCAAAACAAACCTTCTGAAGTAGAAGCATCTCCAATAGTACAGAATACTACCTCATTTCCATTATTGGTGAACTTTTCAAATCCTGTTTGAACAGCGTCAACATTTCGGTAAATTTTAGACGCATATGCTAGCCCTAAAGCCCTAACCATTTGACCCGCAGTAGGCGAAATATCGCTACTAGATTGTGGCGCTTGCATTAGGTTCTTCCAATCACCATTTTCGTCTAGCCATCTGGTGCCGTAGTGACCATTCATCATACGTCCACCAGTTGCAGGTTCGTTTTCTATGTTAGGGTCAGCGTATAGTTGAGCAAAGAATTTATTGATATCGCTCATGCCTGTTGCAAACATCAATGTCTGATCGCGGTAATAGCCAGATCTAATGTCGCCTGGTTTGAAGCACTTGGCTACAGCTATCTGCGCCAGTTCTTTACCATCACCAAATATGCCGAATTTTGCTTTGCCAGTTAATACCTCTCTCCTCCCTATTAAGCTAGCTTCTCTGCTAGCTATTGCAATACGATAATCTTTTAGTGCTTCAAGTTTGAAATCTTGAAACGAAATTCGTTCATTGCTGGCTACACTTATTGACATATGTATTTTGGCCTTTTATAATAGTTAGCTTTCTTTAGCTGATACTAAGAAAGTGAATATGGCAAAGATAACCTATCAGGTGTAATATTGGAAATAGAAGCGTTGCTCGCTGGATTAGACATTGAATGAATGTTAGTAACTTTGCACTACTATATAATTATGTCAGCTAAAACTGTTGCTTTTCACACACTAGGATGCAAATTGAACTATTCAGAAACGTCTGCATTAGGCAGAATGTTAGAAGCTGATGGTTTCCAGAAACGTGAATTTGATGATGTAGCTGATGTATATGTTATAAATACATGCTCTGTTACTGACAATGCAGATAAAGAGTGTAGGCAACTTGTAAGGAGAATACAAAGACGTAATGCCGATGCAAGGGTTGTAATAACAGGCTGTTATGCTCAATTGAAGCCAGAAGAAATAGCCAATATAGAAGGTGTAGATTTAGTGTTGGGTGCTGCTGAAAAGTTTAATCTTCCATTTCATCTGAAGACTATTTTAGAAGGGCCAGCTAGTGATGGAGCGAAAATATGTTCATGTGATATTGAAGAAGTTGCTGGTTTTCAAAGTTCCTATTCTGTATCAGATCGTACACGCACTTTTTTAAAAGTACAGGATGGTTGCGACTACAATTGTAGTTTTTGCACTATACCATTGGCCAGGGGGCACAGTAGAAGCGATAGCATAGACGGAGTCCTAGCCAACTTAAACGAATTAGGAGAAGCTGGAGTTAAGGAGGTAGTATTGACCGGAATTAATCTCGGGGATTTTGGTAAAGGGACAGATGGTGGTAAGGTAAAACAAGTGACATTTTTTGATCTTGTAGAAGCTATTGAGCAATATGCTCACAAAGGAATAGAAAGATTTAGAATATCTTCTATCGAGCCCAATCTATTGACAGATGAAATCATATCATTTGTTGCTCAGTCGAGTCGATTTATGCCGCATTTTCATATTCCATTACAAAGCGGTAGTAACAAGATATTGGGTTTGATGCGCAGGCGTTATAAAAAAGAATTATATGCCGACAGGATTAGTCTGATAAAGAAATTAATGCCTCATTGTTGCATAGGAGTAGACGTAATAGTAGGCTTCCCAGGTGAGTCTGATATAGAGTTCAAAGAAACATTTGATTTTTTGCATGAATTAGATGTTTCCTATTTTCATGTGTTTGCATATTCTGAGCGTACTAACACACTTGCAGAAAACATGGATGGGGCAGTACCACAGCACATTCGGAATGAACGAAATAAAATGCTCAGAAATTTATCTTTTCAGAAAATGCGATATTTCACAGAATTGCATTCTGGACAAAAAAGAAGTGTGTTATTT
>CALRKH020000141.1:0-6890 GCA_943367855.1 Asaia bogorensis
GGCGACATCTACAAAGCAGGCTATGAACACGCATGTATGGTGCTAGCCGGGTATAAGGATAGGGATGAAGCGCAATAGAGGTAAGTATTATTGCTCGGCGGCCATCTGCTGCAGCATATTGTCCATAATGCTGGCACAGTGAGCAATGAGGGTAATGAGTTGTTCGTTTTCTGTATTGAGTTGTTGCCTATCAAGGATCTGCAATGCACCTAATATATTGGCGAGGTAACGCCTGATTTCGTGCGACTGCACTTGTAGCATGTCGTTAATGCGTCTTTGACCATGAGCTATATTGGTAACGAATTCGGTGACCTCGTAACCTATACAAAGGATACCTTCGGGTTGACCTTGATTGTTAAAAATAGCTACGAAGTCCCAATCGGAGATGATGAATGAGGTGTCGTTTATGGGTTTACGAATGCGAATGGGAAAGCTTTTGCCTGAGTTCTCGAAACAAAGTCTGGTGACATTACCTAGTTCCTGGTGATCGTCGGGATGTACGTGCGGAACACAGTTTAAACCAACGAAATTGCTGGCAAGGTGCGAGAATCTGTTTTTGAACGCATCATTTACATATTTATAGTTGCCCAAGGTATCGATTTCGACCCAAAAGAAACGACCTTGCGAGGCTACAACATTAGCCAAATGGGCTGCCCAACTATGCATTAGCGTGTAATTGAAAAGGGGATAAAGAACTTGATAGACTTTAAAGGTATTTAAATCAAATAGCTCTTGCAAGTAAATGAGGACAGAATTTTTTGTGATTAGCATTGAGAAAAGGCATTGATCAACAGATTTTCATGAGTTGTTTAACATAACCCAATGAAAACCAAACATTAACATGTATGACAAAATAGCATTTGAAGCGAGAAAAAGATTACCTTTACAAGCAGACAACGAAAGGTTAATACAAACAGTTATTCTAACACTGTATTGTGACGAAAGAAGAGCGCAGAGGCGGTTAGCAAATGTGATAAATACTACTAATTGATGCGGAGTATAAATGAACAAGTAAGTGCACAGCAAACTATGGTAGCTTATTGGACGGTAGACTTAAAGTGCGTCTTTGCTAGTGCGAGGTATAGAAGAATAATAAATGAAGGAGTGCGCAGCGTAAATGAGCTAGATGAGATAAGCCATAAACGTGGTGCTGCAATAGCAGAGCTAATAGGAGCTGGGACGAAGAAGCAAATAGTGGAGCGAGTGGAAAGCATAGTAAGCAATGATGTGCAATATATGCTACAGGTGCGCGTAGAAGCGGATGAAGACGGAGCGGAACTAGTGGGATATATAGAGCAATGGAAAGAACTGAAAAAAGATGAAAAAATAAATGGCAACACACCAAAAGATGATGTGCCAACAAAATCATTATTAGCTGCAATACTACAATCGTCGACTGAGGCGATAATAAGTAAACGGCAAGACGGAACCATACTGACCTGGAACAAAGGAGCAGAGCAGGTGCTAGGCTATAGTGAAGCAGAGGCTATAGGGCAACATATAAGTATGCTGTTTGAAGAGCAACGGAAAGCTGAAGAAAGAGCACTGACGGAGCAAGTGCTAGGTGGGGCGAAAGTGGAGCAGTATGAAACAAAACGTGTGCGAAAGGATGGAGTAGTGATAGATGTATCGATAACACTATCTCCGATATATAATGAGGCAGGTGAGCTGATAGCTATATCGAAAGTGCTGAGAGATATAAGTGTGCAAAAACAAGCTGAAAGAATAGCTAACGAAAGTTATGAGCGCAGCCTGATATTTGTGCAACAAGCACCTAATGCAATAGCAATGCTGGATAGAGAAATGCGGTATCTGGCAGCATCGGAACAGTGGATAAAAGACTACAAGCTGGAAGGTAAGGAAGTGATAGGCGTATCGCACTATGAGGTTTTTCCGGAGATAGGTGATGACTGGAAGGCTATACACCAGAAGTGTTTGGCAGGGGGAGTGGATAAAAATGATGCGGCTCCCTTTGAACGGGCAGATGGTAGTATGCAGTGGTTGAAATGGGATGTGCGACCGTGGTATAAAAGTAAGGGAGAGATAGGCGGCATTATGATGTATACTGCCGACATAACCGACTTTGTGAACCGACAGAGTGAACAAAGAAAGAATCAGTTTATACTAGAGAAAAGTGGAGAGCTGGCACAGATAGCTAGCTGGGAAGTGGACACAAAAAACGGGAGCGCTAAATGGAGCCCAGCAGCAACATCGATCTATGAGGTAGCTGAGGACTTTGATTTGAACATCAAAAATGTGCTGCCAATGTATGTGCCTGGACCTGAACTAGACAAACTACTGGAAGCTGTGGAATGCGCTAGCAAATATGGCACACCCTATGATGTGGAAGTGCCCATACTGACACCCAATGGCAATAAGAAATGGCTACGGATAGTGGGAGAAGCCATTATGGAACAAGGAGTATATGCTAAAAGATATGGACTACTGCAAGACATTACTAAAAGTAAGGAGGCAGCAGAGCGGCTGAAAGCAGCTAAGGATGAACTAGAAAGCATACTAAACGCGGGTAATGTGTCTATAATAAGCACAGATAGCCAAGGTATTATTACCCATTTTAGTAAAGGGGCGGAGCAGCTATTGGGATACAGTGCTGAAGAAATGGTGGGCATCAATAGCCCAGTGCTGATACACCACTTGCCAGAAGTAGAGGACAGAGGTAAAGAGCTGACAGAGATAATGGGTGCGCCAGTGGCAGGTTTTGAAGTGTTTGTAGCGAGGGCAAAAGCTGGAATAGTGGAATGCAGAGAATGGACCTATGTGCGTAAAGACAAATCGCTAGTGCCTGTGCAACTAGCGGTGACGGCTATGCGAGACAGAGATGGAATAATAGTAGGGTATGTAGGTGTGGCCACTGACATTAGTAACCTAAAGAAGGCTGAACAAGAAACTATTGCGCTACTAGAAATAAGTACAGATCAAAATAAGCGACTAACGAACTTTGCACATATAGTATCTCACAACCTGAGAGCGCACTCTGGCAACATCAAATCGCTGATGGACCTGATGCTGATGGAACAGCCAGAACTACACAATAATGAATACATATCGCTATTGAGAATAGCGTCTCAGAATTTGACAGAGACAATAGCCGGGCTTACAGAAATAGTGCAAATAACAGCAACAACTAAAGATAAGCTACATGCAGTAAATATAGCAGAGCGCACTACCCTAGCAATAACGAGCGTGCAGCAAATGGCAATGGATAAGCAAACTGTAATAGAGGCAAACGTAGACCCAGCGCTAGAAGTGATGGGGCTGCCAGCCTATGTGGACAGCATATTGTTTAATCTAATATCGAACGGTATAAAGTATAGAGATAGCAAGAAGGAAAGTAAGGTAAGCGTGCAAGCGAGCAGCAGAGGGAACTATGTGGAGCTGAATATAAGTGACAATGGTATAGGCATAGACCTGAACAGATATGGCAGTGCATTATTTGGCATGTACAAGACGTTTCATGGTAATAATGATGCGCGAGGGTTGGGTCTATTCATCACCAAAAACCAAGTAGAAGCTATGGGTGGCATTATAGAGGTGAAGAGCACACCAGGGATAGGTACAAGTTTTGCGGTGAGGCTGCCGCAGGCATAGTGTATGGTGTAAAGATGTATAAGTAATGATGGCTAACAAAAACTAACTGTTAATACCCTACCTTTGCGCCGCTATGCACATCGAAGTATTAAAATCTAAAATACATAGGGTACGCATTACTGAGGCCAATCTGAACTACATAGGCAGCATCACTGTAGATGAAGACCTACTAGATGCGGCCAACATGATAGAAAATGAGAAAGTACAGGTGCTGGACCTAGATAATGGGGAGCGACTGGAAACGTACATCATAAAAGGGACACGCGGTAGTGGTATGATATGTATGAATGGACCAGCTGCACATAAAATAGGTGTAGGTGATACTGTAATCATCATATCGTATGCGAGTATGGATTTTGAAGCTGCCAAGCAACATAAGCCATGGATTATCTTTCCGAAAGAAGGCAACACACTGTAAATAACTGCTGACAAAGGCATGGCCGCTGTAGTATGTGCGTGTTAATTAAACAAACTGTAACTAATAGCGATCCACTATTGATATTGTTCTTTACTAACTTTATAGGCAAATGAAGAAGACCATCATCACGATTGTCCAGTATATGTTGTTTCTGGGGTTGGGTATATGGGTCATCTATCATATGCTCCATCAGCTAACTGATGCGCAGAAGCAAGAGCTTACTGATGCATTCAGGAATGCCAATGCGTGGTATTTGCTGCCCGTTTTTATCATTGGGTTTTTATCGCACTGGTTTCGGGCTATCCGCTGGCGTTTCTTGCTAGAGACAGTAGATGTACGTCCCTCTCTTACGAATACCACCTTTGCAGTACTGATAGGTTATATTACTAATTTGGCCTTGCCGAGGGCTGGTGAGGTAGCCAAATGCACTGTGCTGGCCAAGTATGATAAAGTGCCGGCCCATAAAATGATAGGCACTATAGTGGCTGAGCGTGCGTTCGACATGTTTACGCTCATGGTAATAGCCTTATTGGCATTTGGGTTACAAATGGATTTTGTGAGCCATTATGCTGCCTCTATAACTGGTGGCTTGCAACAGAAGTTTGAGAATAGCCGCTCACTGCTAGTAATACTAGGCGTAGGTGGACTACTGTCAATACCTGTAGCTGTATTGTTGTACAGAAAGTTTAAGCACACAAAGGTGGGCATATTTGTGACCGAGCTACTGAAAGGTATTCTATCCATCTTTAAGATGAAGAAAAGATGGGCATTTTTGGGTTATTCGGTGCTCATTTGGCTGATGTATTTGCTACAACTTTATGTAGGATTTAGCTGTATGGCTGCTACGAGTCATTTATCGATGGCTACTGCGCTGGTAATACTAGTATATGGCAGCCTAGGCATGATAGTAACCCCTGGGGGCATAGGGCTGTATACACTATTGGTGGCACAGATGCTGGTGGCCTATGGTGTAGATGCTGCCCCTGCACAGGCGTTTGGGTGGATAGCCTGGCTGGCACAAACTGCGGTTATCATTATTCTGGGTTTACTCTCATTTTTGCTCATACAACCATATAACAGGAAGCGCAATGGACAAGCTGCAATGGATACACCATAAGATATATGAGCGTGAAGCGCTAGCTAAAGAATGTGCTGGATGGCGGCTGAAAGGCAATAAGATAGTATTTACTAACGGGTGCTTCGACATACTGCACCACGGACATCTAGACCTGCTGGCAAAAGCTGCTAGCCTGGGACACAAACTGATAGTGGGTGTGAACACTGATACCTCTGTGAAAAGACTAAAAGGTGAGAGCAGACCTGTAACAAATGAAAAGGATAGAGCGTTTCAGGTAGCGGCACTGCTGACCACAGATGCAGTGTGCCTGTTTGATGAAGATACGCCTGCTGAGCTGATTAGCCTATTGAGGCCAGACATACTGGTGAAAGGTGGCGACTACACTATAGACAAGATAGTGGGCGCAGACTTTGTGCAATCTATTGGAGGCAAAGTACATATCATACCTTTTGTAGAGGGCTACTCTACTACAAGCATCATAAGCCGCATACAGCGGCTATGATAATGTGTTATTGGGGTTATCAATAGTTTACTGTGCCAATAACTCTCTGATGGCAGTAACTAACTCGCTACGTGTAATAGGAGTGCCCTTGATTTTGTTGTAACCAACGGCATCTATCAAATACTTGTCGCGTATGATTTTAATGAGCTGACCGTTATTGATTTCGGGTATTAGGACACGTTTGTAGCGTTTTAGCATCTGGCCGAGATTGGCAGGGAAAGGACGAATATAGCGCAAATGAGCATGAGCTACACTGAGCCCCTGAGCCTGCAATTCTAGCACGGCACTCTTGATAGAGCCATATGTGGAGCCCCACCCTAGCACCAGTACATCGCCCTCTTCGGGGCCGCTATCGAGTGTTTGATTGGGAATATAGTTTGCTATAAGCTCTACTTTACTTTCGCGGGTCTTCACCATATGTTGGTGATTGTCGGGGTCGTAAGAGATGTTGCCTGTAATATCTTCTTTTTCCAAGCCGCCAATGCGATGCTCCATGCCTGGAGTGCCTGGCACTACCCAAGGTCTAACCAATTTTTCATCGCGTTTGTATGGCATAAACTTTGGTTCGTCTTCGGCTAGTGTGGTTTTGAAAACTGCAGTAATTGGCTTGAGGGAACTTGCTTTGGGGAAACGCCAAGGCTCTGCACCATTAGCGATATAGCCATCGCTAAGGAAAATAACAGGAGTCATGTGCTCTACAGCAATACGCACTGCCTCGTAAACGGCATCGAAACAATCGCTAGGAGTGGAAGCAGAAATAACGGGCATAGGACACTCGCCATTACGGCCATAGTATGCTTGCAGCAAATCGCTCTGTTCTGTTTTGGTGGGTAGACCCGTAGAAGGGCCACCACGCTGAATATTGATGATAACCAAAGGTATTTCGAGCATTACTGCCAAGCCCATAGCCTCTGTTTTGAGTGCCATACCTGGCCCAGAAGTTGTAGTGATGCCCAGGCTACCGCCATATGAAGCACCAATGGCAGCAGTGATGGCAGCTATTTCGTCTTCGGCCTGAAAAGTGCGAATGCCGAAAGACTTGTGCCTAGAAAGCTCGTGTAAAATATCGGAAGCAGGGGTGATGGGGTAAGTGCCTAGAAACAATGGCAAAGCGCCTTTTTCGGCTGCAGCTATAAGCCCGTAAGACAATGCAATATTGCCTGTTATATTACGGTATTCACCTGGGGGTAGTTTAGCTTTTTCTACCTTGTAACGAGCAGCAATAGCTTCTACAGTATCGCCATAGTTGTAGCCGGCTTGCAGTGCTTTAATGTTACTTTCCA
>CALRKH020000142.1:0-6855 GCA_943367855.1 Asaia bogorensis
CTATCTGGTGATTTGCGAATGGCGTCGGCAGAAACAACTTGTGCAACGGTATTGGTGTTTTTTTGATACACAATCATTGCATTGATGTTTTCTTTCTTCATGGTAGATTGTATTACTACCTCTTTTAGCTCTGTAGATTTTGCTTGAGATATGACTACTGCTACTGTAACATCTTTGCCATCTGCTACGTTGATGTCTGCTATTTCTTTTGTTTGATACCCGAGATATTTAATTTCGAGTGTGTACGTTCCGGCGGCTACAGGAATGGAGAAGTTGCCGTCATAATCAGTAGTAGTGCCATTGGCTGTGCCTTTTACTACTACTACGGCCCCAATAATGGTTTCTCCTGTTTTCTCGTCTGATACTTTACCTATGATTTTTCCATCGGCAAAAACGTTGAAGAATGATAACAGTAAGAACGTGAGTAAGGTAATACCTCGCATCGAATTATAAATTTTGTGCAAAGGTGGCAGTCGAATGTTATCATATCATTAACCCAAGTTTACGCTTGGGTTAACTTAATATTGGCGCAATATTCGCTTAACATTGCATGGTTGTGGGTGTTTTGTAATGTGTTATTTGCAGCCAGCAAATGTTTTGCGGTGATGTTCGGTAATGCCAAATTGTTTGATAGCTGCTAGATGAGCTGCTGTGCCATATCCCTTATTGTCTTGCCACTTGTATTGTGGGTGCTGGCTGTGTAATTGCATCATGTATTCATCACGATAGGTTTTGGCAAGTATACTGGCCGCAGCTATACTAGCATATTTACTGTCTCCTTTCACTATACATCTGTGAGTGATGCCTAAATAAGCAGGGAAAATATGACCATCGATTAGCAATAACTCTGGCCTCACTTTCAGTTGGTCTATTGCCTTGTGCATAGCCTTGAAAGAAGTTTTAAGAATATTGATTCGGTCTATTTCTTCCACCTCTCCGCGCGCTACTTCCCAAGCAATAGCTTCTTGTTCTATTATTTTCCTGAGCTCTGTTCTGTTTGCTTCACTTACCTGTTTACTGTCGTTGAGCAGTGGATGATAGAAATCGGGTGGGAGGATGACAGCAGCTGCAAAAACAGCACCAGCCAGACAACCTCTACCTGCTTCGTCGCACCCGGCTTCTATTAACCCTTCGGTAAATATTTGTTTGAGCATTGTTTTTGTGATTTTGGAGGTCTTCTACCGCAAAAATATCATGCGAAACTACCGTTTAAAAAGTTTTTATACCGTTTACCAATCTTTTTTGGCTGTGGTTTTGGGATGCTGCTACTTTGTATCAATGTTCACTTATAAAATGATGAAACAATGAACAAGATGAGTAAAGAAGCAGAGCACCCTACAGCAGAAACTATAAAATGGATGCGCTTATTTCTGAGTTTGGAAAAAAAGAAAGCAGGGCTTGGCCGCACGTCCAAGTCGACAACTGACAAAAGTGAGCAAAGAGTGTCGACAGGAGCTAAACAATATGAAAGCAAACACTCTTTTAGCTAGTACCAAAAGCAGCTAGTTTGCACTTTTAAGAAACTTTTATCTAGCACATTCAACGCCGATTGGTAGCATAGGTGTATTATTACACAACATTTATCTATATTTGCAGCCCGGCATGACTATACGTCTTAAGAATTTATTTTATTTGTTGGTTATTTGCGTATCAATTGCTTCTTGTGGCAAATTTGAAAAGATACGCAAGAGCAGCGATGTGAACTTTAAGCTCACTAAAGCTAATGAGTATTTTGAGAAGAAAGATTATTCTCATGCCAATATATTGTACAAAGAGCTGATGCCTATAATGAAGAGCACCAGAAATTTTGAGGCATTATACTATAAGTACGCCTACACATTTTATTACCTCAAAGATTATATAGAGGCGTCTTATTATTTCAAGAGTTTCAATGACTATTTTCCAACATCGAAAGATGCTGAAGAATGTGAGTTTATGAGTGCTGTTTGCTTATATAAGTTTGCTCCTAAAAGTTCACTTGATCAAACAAATACGTATAAAGCTGTGGAGGCGCTACAGTCTTTTACGGTAAAGTATCCTAAATCTTCGAGGATAGATGATGCTAATAAATACATAGACGAGTCTAGAGGCAAACTAGAAACAAAGCAGGCAGATGCTGCAAAGTTATATTACCACCTCAACCAGTATAAAGCTGCTACTGTAACTTACAGAGCTTTGATGCGAAACTACCCAGAATCGAAAAATACAGACTTGTACCTGTATATGATAATGAAAACTCAGTATAAATTTGCAAAAGTGAGCGTGCCCGAGAAACAAGAGGAGCGCTATGCAGCTGCGCTGAGTGCATTCAGAGAGTTGAAAGATGCATACCCATCATCTCAGTATATGGGAGATGCACAGAAAATTTATTCGGAAACAGACCTTAATATTAAAAAGCTACGAAATGAGCACAAATAGAAAATCAATCGCTTCTGTCAATCCATTGATAGAAACACGCGATGTAATAGCACTTAAAGGTAAAACTGGCAATCTTTACGAATCTATCGTAGTGATATCTCGTAGAGCCAACCAAATAGGTGTGAATATGAAAGAAGAGTTGCATCGTAAGCTGGATGAGTTTACTGTGCATGGCGACAATCTGGAGGAAGTGCATGAAAATAAGGAGCAAATAGAGATATCTCGTATCTATGAGCGCATGGCTAATCCTGCATTGCAGTCAATAAACGAGTTTACTGACGATCAGGTTTATTATAGTCACAAAGACAAATAGTCACAAAGAATAGTAAGGTTTTTGAAGCTGTATCCTAATTGGGTACGGCTTCTTTGTGTTTTATTGGGGTATAATGCCCTGTTGATAAATATCCACTAATTTGCAGGTAAGATGAGTACGATAGGACAGGATAATATTGTGGTTCAGGGAGCACGTGTGCACAACCTGAAGAATATAGACGTAAATATTCCCAAGAATAAATTGGTGGTAATAACTGGGATAAGTGGAAGTGGAAAATCATCTTTAGCATTTGATACCATTTTTGCCGAGGGGCAGCGCAGGTATATGGAGAGTTTTGCCTCCTACGCCCGTCAGTTTGTAGGCGACCTAGACAGACCCGATGTAGATAAAATTACGGGGCTATCGCCGGTTATATCTATAGAACAGAAAACAACCAATCGCAATCCTCGATCGACTGTGGGAACGGTAACGGAGGTTTACGACTTTTTAAGGTTGCTGTTTGCACGTATTGCCTATGCTTATTCTTACAACACTGGTAAAAAGATGTCCAAATTCTCGGAAGAGGAGATTGTGGCACATGTTCGCCAGCATTTTGGTGGTAAGCGCATCATGCTGCTAGCGCCTGTGGTGCGCGGACGCAAGGGGCATTATAGAGAGTTGTTTGAGCAACTGCGTAAACAAGGCTACCTGAAAGTGCGTGTAGATGGAGAAGTGATGGACCTGAAAGAGAAAATGCAGCTTGACCGGTATAAAATACACGATATAGAGCTGGTGGTAGATAGGCTCTCTGTGCAAGAAGATGGCAATCCTAGATTGGCTCAAAGTGTGCAAAAAGCACTGCAAGTAGGTAAGGATTTGATGTTTGTGGCAGATGTGGATAGTGAAAGTATACATCAATACAGCAGACAGTTGATGTGCATTGACACTGGAATAAGCTATGAGGAGCCTTCGCCCAACACTTTTTCTTTCAACTCGCCTTATGGGGCCTGCCCTAAATGTAAGGGATTGGGCAAGATATACTCTGTGAATATGCGAGAGGTATTGCCAGACGAGCAGAAGTCTATAAATGAAGGGGCAATAGCGCCTTTGGGTGTAGAGCGCGATTCCTGGTCTTTTAAAATGGCCACTACTTTAGCCCGAAAAAATAAAATATCTCTGGATAAACCTATCAAAGACATACCCGAAAAGCAATTGAATTTATTGCTGTATGGAAATGAAGAAGGTGTGATAACCTATTCGCCTGACGAACCTAATAAACTATCGGAAGCAGCCATTGGCAACAACTATGAGGGCATAGTGAATATGGTGTTGCGTTGGTTTGCAGAGACAACCTCTGAGTCGATAAGGCAGTGGGCTGAAAGTTTTATGGAATTGAGTACCTGTCCAGATTGCAATGGTGCCAGACTGAGAATGGAAAGTAGATGGTTTAAAGTTGCAGAAAGTAATATAGCAGAGCTGTCCAATCTGTCTTTGCAAAAGTTGGCTGATTGGTTTGCTGATGTGGAAACACGATTGTCGGACAGGCAAAACACCATAGCCAGAGATATACTTAAAGAAATCAGAGATCGATTGAGCTTTTTGCTTGATGTGGGCCTGCACTACCTAACACTAGATAGGCCTACACGAACACTAAGTGGAGGAGAAAGCCAACGAATAAGGCTGGCTACACAGATAGGCTCTCAGCTCACAGGTATTACTTATATACTAGACGAACCGAGTATAGGCCTGCACCAAAGAGATAATATGAAGCTTATTTCTGCTCTTAAGAATCTGAGAGATGGTGGGAACTCTGTGCTGGTGGTGGAGCACGATAAAGATATAATGCTAGCATCGGACCACTTGATAGATATAGGGCCTGCTGCAGGTGTGCATGGTGGTAGGATAGTAAGTGCAGGACCACCACAGCAGGTGCTCAAAGAGCAAACAACTACTGCCCGTTATCTGAGTCATGACCTTAATATAGAAGTGCCAAGCGAAAGACGAAAAGGTAATGGTAAAAAGCTGGTACTAGAGGGGGCTAACGGTAATAACTTGAAGAATGTATCAATAAAGGTGCCGCTAGGTACATTTGTATGCGTAAGTGGCGTATCCGGAAGTGGTAAGAGTACCCTGGTTAATGAGACCCTTTATCCATTACTTGCCAAACATTGTTATCCTAACTTCAAGCAACAGCCAATGCCCTATAAGAAGGTGAGCGGCCTGGAGCATATAGATAAAGTGATAGAGATAGACCAAAGCCCTATAGGACGAACACCACGCAGCAACCCAGCTACCTATTGTGGCTTCTTCAACGAAATTCGTCAGTTATTCTCTCAAGTGCCAGAAGCTAAGATCAGAGGATATAATGCAGGTAGGTTTTCGTTTAATGTGAAGGGTGGACGATGTGAGGAGTGTCAGGGTGGCGGTATGCGAACTATAGAAATGAACTTTTTGCCAGATGTATATGTGCCCTGCGAAAAGTGTGCTGGCAGAAGATATAACAGAGAAACGCTTGAAATAAGATTTAAGGGCAAGTCTATAGCCGATGTGCTGAATATGACAGTGGACGAGGCTGTGGAATTCTTTATTAATGTCAGCTTCCTGCATCGAAAAATAAAGACATTGCAAGATGTGGGTTTGGGATACGTGACGCTGGGGCAGAGTGCGGTGACGCTGAGTGGCGGTGAGGCACAGCGTGTGAAACTAGCCACTGAGTTGTCTAAAAGAGATACGGGACAGACCATATACATATTAGATGAGCCAACAACAGGTTTGCATTTTGAAGATATCAAGCATCTATTGGCTGTGCTCAACAGGTTGGTAGATAGGGGCAATACTGTATTGGTAATAGAGCATAACCTGGATGTGATAAAGGTAGCAGACTATGTGTTGGATATGGGCCCAGAGGGTGGGTCTGGCGGAGGCACACTAATAGCCGCAGGCACACCTGAGGCTGTAGCCAAAGTAGCTGAAAGCCATACAGGTAGATTCCTAGTTGAGGAACTTAGATACAAAAAATAACAAGCTATTGAGTATTATGGGTACATTGGATTAGGCTAGCAATGCTAATTGACCAATGTGCCCACCTTTTTGCCCAAAACAACGTCTAGAAGATTGCCATTTTTGTTCATGTCGAACACTATGATTGGCAGGTTGTTTTCTTGACAAAGCGTAAATGCTGTCATGTCCATCACCTTTAGGTTTTGGCCTATAACCTCACTAAAGGTTAGCGTTTCGTAGCGAGTAGCTGTGGGGTCTTTTTCGGGGTCGGCAGTGTATATGCCGTCTACTCTAGTACCTTTCAGTATTACATCTGCATTAATCTCTATGGCGCGTAGGCTGCCAGCAGTGTCTGTAGTAAAGTATGGGTTGCCGGTGCCTGCGCTTAATATGACTACTCTGCCTTTTTCTAGGTGGCGAATAGCTTTTCTTCTTATGTAAGGTTCCGCTACTTGTTCCATTTTGATGGCACTCTGCAAGCGGGTAGTGACGCCACATTTTTCGAGAGCTGCCTGTAGTGCCATGCCATTGATGCAGGTAGCCAGCATGCCCATATAGTCGCCTTGGGCACGTTCTATGCCTGTTTCTGCTTCGTTCATGCCACGGTAAATATTGCCGCCACCTATTACTATTGCTACTTGCACACCTATATCGGTGATAGCCTTTATTTCATTGGCATATTGCTCCAGCATTTGAGGAGCAATGCCAAAATTACGGTCGCCCATTAGAGATTCGCCCGAAAGTTTCAATAAAATACGGCTATACTTAGGTTGCATACTACTTTTGTTTTGCGAAGATTGTAGGCTGCAAAGAAAATAAAACTTTATTGTTTTGGCCCTGATGCCCGACAGATATTTTACATTTACCCGTGTTAGTATAATATGTACAAGAAACTTTATTGGACTGGTATAGTTGCATGGTGCATGCTGTTTGTGCTGGCATATGTGTTTTATCTGGAGCGTACGGTATTTGTAGATACGGCATTTTCCTTTTTTCACATAGTGCGCAAAGCCAGTTATTGTGTACAATTGAATCGATTTGGCGAGGCCATTTCACAGTTGCCAGCTATTATAGCTACAAAATTGCAGTTGCCATTGTCGGCCATTGCACAGTTATATTCTATTGGCTTTGTGTTGTTACAGTTTAGTTGTTATCTCTTGCTAGGGTGGCGCATGGGCCGATAT
>CALRKH020000143.1:0-6744 GCA_943367855.1 Asaia bogorensis
GGTCTTCTACTCCGTGGTATCGACAAGAAAGATATCCGTCGTGGTATGGTTATCTGCGCTCCTAAAACTATCACTCCGCACACAGACTTCAAAGGTGAAGTTTATGTATTGAGCAAAGAAGAAGGTGGCCGTCACACTCCATTCTTCAACAAATACCGTCCTCAGTTCTATTTCCGTACTACAGACGTAACTGGTGAGTGTACTCTTCCAGAAGGTGTAGAAATGGTAATGCCTGGTGATAACGTAAACCTTTCTGTAAAACTTATCGCTCCAATAGCGATGGAAAAAGGTCTTAAATTCGCTATCCGCGAAGGTGGACGTACAGTAGGTGCAGGTCAGGTAACTGAAATCATCAAATAATTAGCCGCAGTTCTTACAACTGCTACTGATACTCAAAGAGCCGCTTCATTCCGAAGCGGCTCTTTACTTTTTTATCATCAGCCTTCACATCTTTTCTTCTAGTTTCTCAGCGGCTTACCAGTCTTCAGTATGCTTTCTAGCCGCTCCAGCGTTTTGCGTTGCCCGCATAGTCGCAGAAACACCTCTCGTTCCAGGTCTAGTAAATACTGCTCCGATACGGTCGTTACAGCGCTTAGGTCACCTCCACACATCACATGGGCTAGCTGCTCAGCTATATACTTGTCATAGTCACTTATATATGCACCACGCCACATGCCATGTATCCCCGCCAGCAGTCCACCCATACCGCTTCTACCTAGCACCTTTATGTCGTTTCTTGGTGCAGCCTGTGTATAGCCCTGCTCCCATAGTTCCAGCACACGGCGTTTGGCATCCATTACACGTCTGTCTGCATTTATAGATACTCGGCCCCGCCATTCCCTCAATATATGTAGCTCGTATGCCTCCCTGGCCGATGTAGATACCTTTGCCGTTCCTACATTGATAAATAGTTGCTGCAAGAAGTTAACTTCCACATCTTCTTTTATGCTCCTGTCTGTTGCTCGCATGGCCATTTCCTTTGTTCCGCCACCACCGGGTATCAGGCCTACTCCCACCTCCACTAGTCCTACATAGCTTTCTGCCGCAGCTTGCACCGCATCTGCATGCAGGCACATTTCGCAGCCCCCTCCTAGTGTAAGCCCATGTGGTGCCACCACCACAGGCACACTGCTATAGCGTAGCCTCATCGTTGTTTGCTGAAACATGCGTACAGCCATATCTAGCTCATCATACTCTTGCTCAGCAGCATACATAAATATCAGCCCCACATTGGCCCCTGCACTAAAGTTTTCGCCACTGTTTGCTATTACCAATCCCTTATAGCCTTCTTCTGCTATACTTATCGCTTTTTGCACACCAGCTAGCACTTCACCGCCTATGGTGTTCATCTTAGTATTCCAGCTTAGTGCCACCACATCATCCCCTATATCATATAGATGGCAGGCGCTATTTTTCCATACCACTTTGTCTGCTTGTCGCTCCAGTATTATCAGTCCGTTTTCTCCAGGCACAGGCACATAGGCCCCACTCACATGCTCATAATAATATCTTTTCCCTTGCTCTGTTTTGTAAAAACGGTCTATACCTTTATCCAGCATTTGCTGCACCCATGGTGCTAGCGGCAGTCCATGCTCTTTTATACTATCGGCCACCTCAGCTACTCCTAGCACATCCCAACTCTCAAATGCCCCCAGCTGCCAGCCAAAGCCTGCTTTTAAGGCATCATCTATTTTATACAGCGCATCTGTTATTTCTGGTATTCTATTGGCACTATACGCAAACAGTAATTGGTGAAATCTTTGATAGAAAGCACCAGCGCTATCATTACCTTGATACAGTTTCTTTAATCTTTTGTTTAGATCTTCCTCAGTTTTGGCCGTTTCCACTGTTGCAAACCTACTTTTCACTTTCGGGCCATATTCCATTATTGCAGGGTTCAGCGTTAGTATTTCTGTTTTCCCAGCTGTGTTCTTCACTTTTTTATAAAACCCTTGCCCAGTCTTATCCCCAAACCACTTATTGCTTATCATGGTTTCTATAAATGCAGGCACCGCAAAAAGCTCCTTCAGCTCATCGTTAGGCGCATTCATAGGCAATGCTTTTGCTACTCGCACCAGGGTATCTAGCCCCACCACATCACCCGTTCTGAATGTTGCCGATTTTGGTCGGCCTATTATTGGTCCTGTCAGGCTATCCACTTCATCTATACTCAGGCTTAGTTCTTCCATTGCTTTAAACACGGCCATAAACCCAAACACCCCAACACGGTTGGCTATAAAGGCGGGCGTATCCTTGCATACCACAGTGGTCTTTCCCAGAAAACGACTTCCATAATCTTCCAGAAAGCTTATTACATGTTCTTCTGTGTCAGGCCCAGGTATCAGCTCTAGTAGTTTTAGGTATCTTGGCGGGTTGAAGAAGTGAGTGCCGCAAAAATGCTTTCTAAAGTCCTCGCTCCTGCCTTCGTTCATTAGGTGTATCGGTATGCCCGATGTATTACTACTCACCAATGTTCCAGGCTTCCTGTATTGTTCTATTTGTGCAAACAGTTGTTGTTTAATGTCCAGTCTTTCCACCACCACCTCTACTATCCAGTCGCAGCTACTTATTTGCGCTAGGTCATCAGTTATATTACCAATAGTTATCAGTCTGGCTACTTGTTTGCTATATATTGCCGAGGGTTTCGATCTTAGTGTGGCTTGCAGCGCATCATTTACTATACGGTTTCTTACAGCAGGCATTTCCAGTGTCATGCTTTTTGCCATTTCAGCTTCCGTAAGAGCTGTCGGCACTACATCTAGCAGCAATACTTGCACGCCTATACCAGCAAAATGACATGCTATTCTCGATCCCATTACACCACTGCCTATCACTGTCACCTTTTTTATGCTTCTGTTCATGGTCCTCAATTTTATGCTATAGCATGTAATTTACGGCTTTCCAATTGCATAAATCTTACCTGTCATCAGCCGGCTTCATTTCTTAACAATTTCCAAGTATAGGCAACCACACAATATTTTACCACTTTTATCGTTATCTCGCTGTTATATATAATCAAGCATGAAGTCAGGTTACAAGCTATTGCTCTCCATCACTGCTGCTACTTCAGCACTACATTTTAGCGGCTTTTTACAACCAAGATATTCCCGTGCCGAGTTAGAACGTAGACAACAGTTTGCTACAGTTTACAAGACTATTATCGGTAGTCACGATTTGTTGTTGGGGTATCAGTTGCACCAGCAAACAATGGTCAGTCCTTCAGATAGCATTACCCGTACACACGTATTCAATGCCATTGTTAAGAATATAGACCCTACTCAAGACAATTACGAAGCATTATGCACCGATATTATTAAAGATATAGTAGCACAGTATGGCTACGACAATTTGGTAGTTAATATTTTCGATAGTACAGAGGCATACACATTACATACGCAAAACGCATTGGGCTATTACACTCAGTCGGGTCATGTGCTCAGAGATCACTGGGTAGCCACCTACAATGCTAGTAACAATAACGTTGCTGAGCTGGTGCTCTACCCCGAGGCTGCACCTTTTCTTAGGCAGCAAATCTCATTGTCCTAAAACATCGTTGGGTCCTGTAGGCCTATTATCTCGCTACTTTAGGCAACAAACAGAAATAGCCGACACCCAGCGGATGTCGGCTAACTATATAATGAGTTAATAAACTATTTTACTTCTGCTACCAGCTTCTTGAAAGTTTCTGGCTCGTTCATTGCTAGATCAGCCAAAACTTTACGGTTCAGGTCTATACCTTTAGCAGCTAGCTTGCCTACAAACTGAGAGTAACTCATACCCTCTTCACGCACAGCAGCGTTGATACGAACAATCCACAAAGAGCGGTATTCGCGTTTTTTAAGCTTACGGCCTACAAATTTATAACCGAGGCCTTTCTCCAATACGTTTTTGGCAACGGTATAGACATTCTTACGTTTACCGTAGAAGCCTTTGGCTCCTTTCAGTATTTTTTTTCTTCTCGCGCGTGATGCAACAGCATTTACGGAACGTGGCATAATTGATAATTTTTATTCCTTTTGCGAAGCCAAAATCAAATTTTGGCAGGATTGTAATTTATTACTTTGAATCAGTTGAAACGCTAGTACAGTACTATCCTATTACAAGCATACGCTTTACAAGGCGTGCGTTTGATGGATGTACAAGACCATGAATGCGGAGGTGGCGCTTGCGAGATTTTGCTTTCTTAGTCAAAAGGTGACTCTTGAACGCTTTATATCTACGTATCTTGCCCGTACCTGTAATTCTGAACGTCTTCTTCGCACGTGAGTGCGTCTTCATTTTTGGCATGGTATTCAAATTTGGACGGCAAAGGTAAGCAAATAATTGTATTGAATGTGAATAATGGTGTGAATTATTTTTTTGCCACTATTCATTTTCACTACTTTCCTGCTCTTTTCTCGCTTTTTATCACTTAATTACTCAAAAAAATAGCTGCAATGATGAGTTGCAGCCATTTCATTTATTACTTTTTCTTAGCCTAGTATGTCGTCCGACTTGTCTTTTGGAGCATCTGCAAAAAACTTGTCTACCACACCGCTAAACATTGCAGGTACTTTACCGTTAAGAAACTGGCGCAATACTTGCACCGTCTTTATTGCCTGCTCGTCTGTTAGGCCGGCTTTTTCTTTCAGTTGTTTTATCAGCTCGTTCATTTGTTTGGTTGTTTTCAGTTGTTCAAGCAGCTTTTTTTATTTGCTCTAGCTTAGAGTGTTCTATCATTTGGCGGGCATAGTCCAGCGTCAGCACAAACTGGCCATCATGTTGCTCCGATGGTAGCTCAAACATAGCATCTGTCAATATCATCTCACACACTGCCCTTAGTCCACGGCCACCTAGCTGATACTGTATGGCTTTCTCTACCATATAGTCTAGTGCAGCATCTTCTATTACCAGTTTTATACCTTCATATTCAAACAGGCGCTTGTATTGTTTCACCAGTGCATTCTTTGGCTCTGTCAATATACGCTTCAATGATGATGCATCCAGCGGGTTCAGATACGTTACCACTGGCAGGCGGCCTAGCAACTCTGGTATTAGGCCAAAGGTGCGAAGATCTTGCGCATTCACATATTGTAGCAAGTTCGCTCTGTCTATGTCTTTTGTAGCCTTTATGGCATTATAGCCTATGCTGCTCGTTTGTATACGGCGGGCTATCATTTTGTCTATTCCTTCAAAGGCTCCTCCGCATATAAACAATATGTTTTGGGTGTTCACCTTTATCATCTTCTGCTCTGGGTGCTTGCGTCCTCCTTGTGGTGGCACCAGCACTTCCGATCCCTCTAGCAGTTTCAGCATAGCCTGCTGCACACCTTCGCCACTCACATCTCTGGTTATAGATGGGTTGTCGCCTTTTCGGCCTATTTTATCTATCTCGTCTATATATACTATGCCACGCTCAGCAGCTGTTACATCATAGTTGCTAGCTTGTAGCAGTCTCGATAGTATGCTTTCCACATCCTCTCCCACATACCCAGCTTCTGTAAACACGGTTGCGTCTACTATCGCAAAGGGCACCTGTAGTAGCTTGGCTATAGAGCGTGCTAGTAGGGTCTTGCCAGTGCCAGTTTCTCCTACCATCATGATGTTCGATTTCTCAATCTCCACTTCATCTTGCGCAGGCATTGTCAGGCGCTTGTAGTGGTTGTAGATGGCTACAGATAGCACTTTTTTAGCATCATCTTGTCCTATCACATATTGGTCAAGAAAGCTAAAGATTTCCTTTGGTTTATATAGTTTGTTCTTCGAAAAGTCGGTCGCTTTGCCTTGCCCATCCTTTTCTTTATCGTTGCCCATAGCATCGGCTAGCAGTGCATGTGCATTTTCTATGCATACATCACATATATTGCCTTTGATGCCGGTAAAGAGTATGTTGACATCCGACTCGCTTCTGTCGCAAAACGAACACCTCTTTTCAGTTATTTTGGCCATGTGGAATTCTCCTGTATTTTTTAAGTGTGCAAAGGTACGTAAAACGAACCATCCAGTTACTTACATTCACACACCATATACTCCCAATAGTTATTATACATTACATACCAGCACTGCTAATTTTATATATCTATCACACCCATTCCCATCTTGCACTAACAAAAACGCTTACCTTTGCAGCCATTTTTAAACAATATGGCAGTTCCGGTACAAGTAGTAGAAGATGTAGTGATTAAGTTTGCCGGTGATAGCGGCGATGGTATGCAGCTCACAGGCAGTCAGTTCACCAACAATAGTGCATTGATAGGTAACGACTTGTCTACATTCCCCGATTTCCCA
The DNA here is from genome assembly GCA_943367855.1 of Asaia bogorensis. Classification (GTDB taxonomy): domain Bacteria; phylum Bacteroidota; class Bacteroidia; order Chitinophagales; family Chitinophagaceae; genus Nemorincola. The sequence continues at coordinate 6,268 of CALRKH020000143.1, forward strand.
GCCGAAATTAGAGCACCGCAGGGCACAGTGCCAGGCGTTAGTGGCTTCCAGCTCCACTTCTCAAGTAATAAAATCTACACTCCAGGCGACAACTGCGATGTGCTCGTAGCCATGAATGCTGCTGCACTCAAGGTAAACCTCAAAACACTCAAATCAGGGGGTATCATTATCGTCGATATCGCTGGCTTCGATACCAAAAACCTACGTTTGGCCAATTATCCCGATGGTGTCAACCCTATAGAAAACGACTCATTGGTGGGTTACGATGTTCATAAAATGGACATTAGCAAGCTCACCAGAGAGGCGCTCAAAGACATTCAGCTAGGCACCAAAGAAAAAGATAGAGCCAAAAACATGTTCGTGCTTGGCTTCCTATACTGGTTATACAACAGAGACCTTTCTAGCACTACTTCCTTTTTGCACGACAAATTTGGAAAGAAAACCGAAATACTGGAAAGTAACATTAAAGCACTGCAA
>CALRKH020000144.1:0-6707 GCA_943367855.1 Asaia bogorensis
AACCATTTGCCGCCTGTGAGTATGCTATCCTCGACAGAGGCGGAGACTTGCTCGCTAAAATCGTTGAGCCCAACGAGCTTGAGTGTAGGCTGATTGAGCTGGATGGCACCGTAGTAGCGTTTGGGTATGTTGCCTGCCTCTATAGACCAGTTGAAGATGCGGAATGCGCCGTCTTCGGAAGGGAGTATGTTGATGAGTTTTTCGAGTGTATCGAATGGGTATGCGTAGGAGTTGGGTATCTTGAGCGTGCGGACGAGCTGACGTGCAAAGCGCTCGCAATAGGTGGGTCGGGTATCGGGTATGAAGGCGAAGAACATGGAGTCGGCGGTGCGGACGAGGGAGTCCTCCATTTTTTTGAGTTTTTCGAGGTCTTGAGGGTTGATTGGGGACTGTGTTTGTGCATGAGTAGCTGCGCCAAATGCGAGCATAGTGGCCGACAATAAGAGGGTGGTTAACTTGTTCATGAGCGAAGTATTGATATGCAGCGATGATTGCGGAGCCAAACTAACAAAAAATGGTTAGAATAGGGTGTAATGAATTGTAAAAATATTGCATAGTGCTTGTGTGGCTTGGGGTGTGCTGGGCTGGTGTGGCGTGTATATTTTGATATTCTTTCACAGAAATGGGTACAATTTGCGGAAAACTTTGTTGTGAATGCTTTATTTTTGGACGGCCCAGCCAACGTAGCTGTGTGCATCTCCGTCTTATTGCGGAAAATAGAACGAATAACATGAACCGTATTGTACTGTTTGCCATGCTGGTGATGGGCATGGCGACTACTGGTGTTGCAAGAGATGGATACCGAATAGACCTAAATATGCCCGGGCTGCGGGATTCGATGGTTTACTTGGTGCATTACTATGGCAAGCCGCTGCCGAACATCTTTGTAGCTGACTCGGCCAGGCTGAACAAGGATGGTCGTGCGGTGTTTGAAAGTAAGGATGGGAGTTTTGTGGGTGGTATCTATATGATGTTGCTATCGGACCACAAGACCTACTTTGAGTTTCTGCTGAATAAGGGTGATGATATGAAGATAGTGGCCAACCCTGCGGGGCTGCCACTGGATGTGCGTTTTGAGGGGTCGGAAGAGAATAGTTTGTTTTTGAACTATAGCCAGTTTTTGGCTGACTATGGTAAGAAACAGCAAGCGCTACAAAAAGAGCTTCAACAGGCCAAGAGCAAGGAAGACACTGTAGCAGTGAAACAAAAGATAGCTAGCACGGGTAAGGAACTGACCAACTATAGACGTAGGTATGTGCAGGAGCATAGAGGGACGTTGCTATCGTCGATATTTGACGCGCTAGAAATGCCGCAAGTGCCTGAAGGTGAGCATTTGCTAGCAGATGGCAAAACGAAGGATACGCTTTATGCCTGGAGGTATTATAAGGAGCATTATTGGGATAGATTTGACCTACAGGATGATAGGCTGATACACACGCCAGTGTTTGACGCCAAACTAGAGGAGTACATCAACAAACTGACTGTACCCTACCCTGACAGTGTGATAAAAGAGTGTAACTATCTGCTAAAAAAAACAAGGGGTACACAGGAGTTGTTTAAGTATACGCTATGGTGGCTGACAAAGAATGCTGAGGGTAGTAAGGTGATGGGAATGGATGAGGTGTTTGTGTATCTGGTGGAGAACTACTACATGAAGGGTGATGCTACATGGCTGGCTGATGATGCGCTGAATAAGTATATAGACAGGGCTATGAAGATAGCCCCAAATGTGATAGGGAATCTGGCACCTGAGATAGAGCTGCCGCTGCTGAATGGCAAAGGAACGGCTAAACTGAGCGAGGTGAAGGCTAAGTATACACTGCTGGTGTTTTATGCGCCTACATGCGGACACTGCAAAGTGGAGATGCCTGCCATAGACTCTGTGCACAAAGCTGTGCTGAAGAAGAAAGGTGTGAAGATATATGCGGTGAGCACTGAGCAAGATGATGTGGCAGCGAAGGACTTTGTGAAGCGGTATAAACTGCAAGACTGGACCACGACGTGGGACCCTGAGCGTGTGAAGGACTGGAGATCGAAATATGATGTGTATAGCACACCTACTATATACCTGCTGGATGAGCAGAAGATAATAAGAGGTAAACGCCTGGACTATAGCAATATAGGCGGGCTGATAGATAAACTAGAACAAAGTAAGCAAACTAAAAAACAGAAAAACTAAAACAGTATATACATGCGCAAACTGGTACTGACCTGGGTAGCATACGGAGCATTGATGGCAACGGGCCGTGCACAAACGCTATTTACTTATGGCCCTAACTCTGTAACAAAGGAAGAATTTTTGAGGGTTTACAAAAAGAATAGCCTGAACAAAAAGCCGGACATGTCGGAGAAGGAACTCCGTAATTATCTGGAATTGTATACCCTATTTAAGATGAAGGTGGCTGAAGCTGACAAGCAGCACCTAGACACTGTGGCTAGCATAGATAAGGAGCTGAACAACTACAGAAAGCAACTATCTAAAAGCTACCTGACTGATGAGCAGATAACTAATAAGCTGATTAAGGAGGCTTATGAGCGCCTGAAAGAGAATGTGCGTGTGGCTCACATATTGATAAGCTGCCCGCCAGGAGCAGACACTAGCGAGGCCAGGAAAAAGATAGACAGCATATACCTAGAGATAACAACAAAGGGTAAGAAACTTGAAGATATAGCCGCAGCGATATCGGACGATAAAGGATCGAGAGAGCGTGGTGGAGACCTAGGGTTCTTTACTGCTCTACAAACGGTATATCCGTTTGAGAATGCTGCTTATAACACTGCTAAAGGGATGGTATCGGCACCATTCAAAACACAGTTTGGCTACCACATAATAAAGGTTCTAGACAGAAGAGCAGACAGGGGCGAGGTGAAGGTGGCTCAGATATTGATACAGGTATCGAAAGCGAGAGGTGAAGAAGGGCTGAAGGCTGGCAGAATGCGTGCTGATAGTGTGATGGCACAACTGAAAGCTGGTGCCAACTTCACTGACCTAGTAATGAAATACTCTGACGATAAGTATACCAATACTGATAGCGGTGTAATGAAACCGTTTGGCGCAGGCAAAATGGTGCAAGATTTTGAAGATGTGGCATTTGGGCTGAAGAAGCCGGGAGAAATAGGTGGGCCAATAAAGACAGATTATGGTTTTCACATCATAAAACTGCTGGCTAAAATACCATTGGCACCGTATGACACGCTGTATAACATACTGAAACGTAAGGTGGAAAATGATGCCAGAGCACAAAATGCTAAGGATACCTATTTTGAAAAGGTGAAGGCAAAGAATGGATTCAAGGAGTATGCCGATGCTTACCAAGAGGTGTACAATAAGATTCAACAAATACCTGACACTGGGGCTAACGCCAAAACGATTCGCCTAGATGAGTTTAGGAGTATGAACAAGACATTGTTTAGCCTAGCGGGTAAGACCTATACACAGACGGACTTTATAACGTATCTGTATAACCTGACACGTGGCAAACTGAATGGGCCTAAACACACTGTGGCTACTGATGGATATAAGCTGTATGTGATGAATATAGTAACGGACTTTCAGGAACATAAGCTAGTGGAGGAGAATCCGGAGTTCAAGCTGTTGATGAGTGAATATAGAGATGGCATCATGCTGTTTGAGCTGATGGATAGGAATGTGTGGGGCAAGGCATCGAAAGATACTGCTGGATTGAAAGCGTTTTATGACGGTAAGAAAGACAAGTACATGTGGGAGACTGGTTTTGACGGTGCTGTATATAAGTTCAAGAATAAGGCAGCATTTGACACTGGCATGGGCATGATACGTGCAGAGAAGTATAACGAAGAAGAGATAGCAAAAGCTGTAAACAACGCCAGCCATACGGATTGGGTGACGGTGCAAAGGGGCAGATATGAATTTTCGAAGTTTGCTGATGCTACGCTGAATGACTTAACCGGAAATAAGATAAAGGTGTTGCCAGCAGATAATGGTGGATATACGGTAGTGGTAGCAAAACAAGTTTATAACTCGCCTGCACCAAAATCGCTAGAAGAAGCCAGAGGATATGTGGTAGCTGAGTATCAGGATTATCTGGAAAAACAGTGGAACGAAAAAATGCGCAAAGAATACCCTGTAAAAGTAGATGAAAAGGTATTTAAGAGCATGGTAGGGAGTAAATAAGAAAAAAGCTAAGTAAATTTAGATAATAGTAGAGTCGCCTATGTGTGTGGAAACACAACATAGGCGATTTTTTTGTGCCTATAGGGAGGGATAAAGCAGCAATCGGACTTTGTAGGAATGATGAAGCGGTGGTGATGTAAGATTGCAAGTTGGCATAAGGGTATGAAGCATGGCCAGTGAGCTTTATGGCTGGTAAATGATCTGCAACAATTATAAGGAGCGCCAGCATAAGCTAGATGAGGTAAAGAGTGACTTGGAGTGATAGGCAGCTGATGAAAAGCAGGGTGAAAAAGCTTGATATTACTATATGCAGCAGTAGATACAATAAGCGACAAGGTAGCGAAGGTCAGTAAAAGCAAATGAGCGTAAGCAATAAAACAAAAGCGGCCAGCAATGGATGCCGACCGCTTTTGTTATTAGAACCGATAATCTTAGTTGAGGATTATGCGGTTGATAGTAGTAGTACCATCGGCACCTGTGAAGCGGCAGAGGTAAGTACCTGATGCCAATTCTTTTGGTAAATCGATGTGACTAGTACCAGCTTGCAATGAGAATGTAGCTACCTGACGACCATCGACAGTGAAGACTGCCATTGTGCCACCAATACCTGACTCTATAGTAAGCGCACCGTTTGTTGGGTTAGGATACATAGACCAAGTGTGGATAGCGATCTCGTCGTTTGGTGTAGTAGGTCTGCTGCTGATAACTGTTATCTCTCTTGTAGCTGCGCAACCGTTTGCGAGTCTGTAGGAGATAGTGGTAGTACCAGATAAGACACCTGTTACAACACCTGTAGATGATACTGTGGCATTGAGTATGCTACTGCTGCTCCATGTGCCACCAGCAGTAGCGTTGGTTAGTGTAGTGGTACCCAACATTGGTACTGAGCTAGCACCTGCGATAGCTGCTGGGGTTGGTTTAACAGTGAAAGTAGCTGTTCTGACACAACCTGCGCTAAGTGCATAAGTGATAGTAGATGTACCTGCGGCAACACCAGTGATGACACCTGTAGAACCATCTGCAGTAGCTATTGCACTATTGCTGCTGCTCCATGTACCGCCTGGATGGCTAGCGTATGTGAGTGTAGATGACTGAGCTACACATGCATTAGCTGTACCAGCTATGACAGCACTCATTGCAGGGCTAACAGTGACAGTAGTTATTGCAAAACAGCCTGGAGATGTGCGATAAGTAATAGGCGCTGTACCTGCAGCACTACCTGTAACACGACCCGTAGTAGCGTTGACAACTGCAATTGCCGTTGCACCGCTAGCCCATGTGCCACCTGTAGTAGGATGAGTAAGATTTATTCCTTGAGTAGCACAAATCAACTGGTTGCCAGTAATAGCCGCCAAAGTAGGGTTAACTGTGACTACCAGCGATCTAGCACAACCATTGGTATGTGTGTAGCTGATGGTAGTATTACCTGTATTAAGACCAGTAACCACACCTGTAGCAGATATACGAGCTACGCTTGTATCGGAGCTGCTCCAAGTGAAACCTGCGCTAGTAGAAGTAAGTGTAGAGGTATTACCGATACATACTAAACCAGAACCTGATATAACACCTGGCAATACATTGACAGTAAGTGGGGCTGTGCGACGACAACCATTAGGACCAGTGTATGATATAACCGTGCTACCACCTATAAGAGCGTTTACATCGCCAGTTACAGAGTTGATAGTTGCTACAGATACACTACTACTTGCCCAAGTGCCACCAGATGGTGCGCTACCAAAAGTAGCAGATGATGTAGCACACATAGCTGATGGGCCAGTGAATACATCAGGCAATGCATTGACAGTAGCTTCTCTGGTAGAGATACAGCCTGTAGTAGCAGTGTAAGTGATATTAGTTGTACCTGCAGAGATACCTCTCAATAAACCTGCAGTAGATATAGTACCTACAGCAGTATTGCTGCTAGACCAGGTGCCACCTGCTGTAGCACATGCCAAAGTAGTATTAGCACCTTCGCAGAGTGTATTGACACCTGTTATAGCTAAAGGCAATGGATTAACAGTGAAGTTGATTGTACGGAAACAACCAGAAGGAGTAGTGTAAGTGATAATTGCAGTACCTGCAACTACACCAGTAACAAGACCTGTGCTAGCATCGACAGTAACATTAGCAGAACTAGTAGACCAGGTGCCACCAGCATCAGCATGAGACAATGTGGTGGTGCTTCCTAAACATACTCTAGCAGTACCTGTAACGGTAGCGAGAGCAGGATTGATGGTTACTTGTTTAACCGACATACATGTGGTACCGATACGATAAGTAATGTTAGTAGTACCAACAGCTAAACCTGTTAGTAAACCAGTAGTTGCATTGATGCTAGCAACAGAAGTAGCACTACTTTGCCATGTACCACCAGTAGATGCATTAGTCATAGTAGTTGTTTGACCAATACATACTATTGGACCACCATCGCTTGTTGGCAATGCACCGTTGACTGTAACAACTACAGAACGGAAACAATCGGAACCAGCAGCGTAACTAATAGTAGTAGTACCTACTGATACACCAGTAACAACACCAGTGGCACTGATGCGAG
>CALRKH020000145.1:0-6627 GCA_943367855.1 Asaia bogorensis
ATAGGGTTTTATACCTTTGCACTCCATTTCGCACATATGGATTCTTCAGTCAAGATTTTTTCGGGTACAGGTTCTACCTATTTAGCAGAAAAAATTGCAAAAAGTTTTGGTACAACTCTTGGAGAGTTGACTATTCAAAAATTCAGTGATGGGGAGTTCCAGCCTGTTTTTCAAGAGTCGGTTCGTGGAGATTATGTATTTTTAGTACAATCCACATTTGCACCTTCGGATAATTTAATGGAATTACTAATGATGATAGACGCAGCTCGCAGAGCTTCGGCTGGCTACATCACTGCTGTAATACCATATTTCGGATTTGCGCGCCAGGACAGAAAAGATAAGCCACGTGTATCAATAGCCTCTAAACTAGTGGCTAACTTGCTGACCACAGCTGGTGCAGACAGAGTGATGACTATGGACCTGCATGCCCCACAGATACAAGGCTTTTTCGATATCCCGGTTGATCACCTAGATGCTTCAGCAATATTTATTCCTTATATAGAGAAGCTGAACATTGATAATTTGATTTTCGCTTCGCCGGATGTTGGTAGTACCAATAGGGTGCGTGAGGTAGCAAAGTATTTTGAGGTAGATATGGTAATATGCGATAAACAACGCAAAAGAGCCAATGAAATAGCTGCTATGACTGTGATAGGTGATGTGGCAGGGAGAAATGTGGTGCTTATAGATGATATATGTGACACTGCTGGTACACTGAGTAAGTCGGCTGCAATACTAAAAGAAAGAGGAGCATTGTCGGTAAGAGCGTTTTGTACTCATCCGGTATTGAGTGGTAATGCCTACACCAACATTGCCAACTCTGAACTAGAGGAAATGGTAGTGTGTGACACTATACCTTTGAAACAACACATTGACAAAATAAAGGTGTTACCAACTGCAGATTTGTTTGCTGTAGCTATTCGTAATACTTTTGAGAATAAGTCTATAAGTTCGTTATTTATACACAGTAAAAGAAAATAACTAGGATGGTCATTGGCCATTTTTTATAAAGACAATTGTTTAAGCAAAAAAATCCACCTCCCGCAAAGGGAAAACCTTTTAAAAAAGTAAATTTCAACGTCCGGCCGTTAGGTGGAAGTTCCGATCGGCGCTGAAAGAGCACAAAACACTTAAAGATGAAAAGTGTAATTATTGAAGGTACAAGAAGAAGCGAACTTGGTAAAAAAGTAACACGCCAACTTCGTTCTGAGGGTATGGTGCCAGCCGTTATATACGGTGGCAATGAAACCATCCACTTTGCAGCTCCTAAAATGGTGTTCCGTACGTTGATATACACGCCGGAATTCCAAATTGCAGAGGTAAATCTAGAAGGTAAAACTTACCGTACAATCGTTAAAGACATCCAATTTGATGTTGTTACTGACGAGTTGATACACGTTGACCTTTTGGAACTAGTAGATGATCGTAAGGTTATAGCAAATTTGCCTATCAACTATACTGGTCAAGCTGCAGGTGTGAAAGAAGGTGGTCGTTTGGAGGTGAAAATGAAGACTTTGATTATCCGTACTTATCCTAAATATTTGAAGGAAAGTATAGAAGTGAAGTTGGACAACCTTCAGCTTAATGGTAACATACGCGTAGAAGATGTAGTGACTGAAAACATGGAAATATTGAATTCTCCACGTATTCCGATTGCATCTGTTGTTACTACACGTGCGCTTCGTCAAGCAGAAAACGAAGCTGCAGCAGCAGGTAAGAAAAAGTAATTGTAACGATACAATGAATATTACGACGCCTCCACAGATAATGTGGAGGCGTTTTGTATTCTAAAAATGGGTGTGTTTATTTTTCTGTTTCGTTTTTTGCGCCTTTTTCTTAACTTGGCTGCTGAATGGTATATTTGCCCTTCTTTATCCGAAATACCTTATAGTATGTCGTTATTTCCCAAAGCATTAAAGTTCAGCTTTGTTCTATCATTAGCTGCTGGTGTAGGTGCAATGAATGTATCTGCTCAAACACGTCAAAATTGTAAGAATCAGTATCCATGTGGCGATTGTGCAGTGTCGGATAATAATGGCAATGATTTGGCAGGTTTTGTGCGCACACATGGTAGTGTGGCTAGCGCTGCCAATGCACGTGTTTCAGACAATTCGAAGGGTGAGTGGGGATATATGCTGATGCGTACTGTGAATGTACCGTCTGTTAGTAGCAAATGGCATACTAAAGGTGAATTGAGCCATACATCTTTTATAAGAACAGCTTTGGCACTATCGAGTGTTAAAAATGAAATGGTGGCTACCTGGTGGGCACGCGAATGTAACCTTGACAATGGTCCACTTGTGCAAGTGAAGGTAGAAGACCAAACAAAAGTGGCAGCCAAAACACAGCGATATGAGCATGTGATGAATGAGCTGGAAGCTAAAAAAATGACATTGGTAGAGTATGTTGATACGCTCAATGTGCGCGACTTTGATAACTTAGTTGGTAATCATATAGTTGCTAAAAAGGGAGTTATAGATGATAGAGATTTCAAAGCAGTAATCAACTACTACAACGACTTCCTGAAAAAGTTCTCTTACATTGAGGATCCTATTTTTACCAAAACTTCATTTGTTACTTTCTTCTCTGGCGAAAACAAAAAGTATATCGGTTACTTTAACTATATCAACGAGCATTTGTCGGGAACGCTGGAAGTGCTAGACCTGCAATATGAGCGTGATAAGGATGCAGTAGTGGCAAGTACTTTTTCGAAGCTGAAGGGTAGAACAGTGTATGTATATGGTGATGATACTTATGGACTGGATAAAACCATAATAAAATATGCGAAAGCAAATGATTACAAATTGAGGCGCAGAGCTACCAATATAACTACCAAGTTCAACGAGGAGAGATAGAAATAGCGTAATAATATATTATAAGTGAGTGTAGCTGTTTTTCGGTTACACTTTATTTTTGTTTGACAATAAGCAATAGATGGCTGCTAAACGAATAGTTTGTACTGTAACCAACGATCTAAACTACGATCAGCGAATGATACGTATTTGCAACACGTTGGTAGAGGCAGGCTATGACGTGACATTGGTAGGGTTTAAAAGAAAAAAAAGTGCGCCGCTTATTGAAAGGTCATTCAAGCAAGTGAGGCTGCCGATAATAGTAGAAGAAGGTAAACTGTTGTATGCCCATTATTGGTTCAATTTGTTTTTCTTTCTCTTGTTTAGAAAAGCAGATGTACTCTGTGCTATAGACTTGGATACTATATTGCCAGTGTATTTTGTATCCAAGATAAGAGGATTGAAAAGAGTGCATGATGCGCATGAGATTTTTACTGACCTGAGAGAGGTGATTACGCGCCCAGCTGTATATAAAATGTGGAATTGGATTGCACAATTTGCCATTCCAAGATTTCCGGTTGGTTATACAATAGGTGAGAGCTATGCCGATGATTTCAAAAAAAGATATGGGGTAGATTATGGTGTGGTGCGAAATGCAACCGTATTGCGTCCATTGACCATACCCGAAAAGCCTGAACGATTTATCTTATATCAGGGCGCAGTGAATGTTGGTAGATGTTTTGAGCAGCTGATACCTGCCATGCAGTATGTATCTGCCAAACTCATCATATGCGGTGAAGGTAATTTTTCGGCTCAGGCCAAAGCAATCACTGCACAATATGGCTTAGAAGATAAGGTCGTATTTGAGGGTTATGTTCCTCCAGAGCAATTGAGAGACTATACCCTGCGAGCTTGGGTAGGTATTACTTTGTTTGAAGATACTAGCCTAAGTAATAGGCTTTCGTTAGCTAACAGGTTTTTTGATTACATGCACAATGGTGTTCCGCAATTGTGCGTTAAGTATCCTGAGTATGAGCGAGTAAATGCTCAATTTGAAATAGCTAGCTTAATAGATGATTTGTCTCCCACATCAATAGCGTCAGCGCTCAATAAATTGTTGGATGATGAAGATTATTACAAGCGGCTAAGTGGTAATTGCTTAAAAGCGAGAACAGTATATTGTTGGCAAGAACAAGCCAAAACGCTATTGTCCACCTACGATAAACTATAGGGACTTGAGTATATGACCGCACCTAGTTCTGTAACGTTTAGTGTAGTAATACCTGCATACAATGCGGCTAATACGATAGATGCAGCTATAAAAAGTGTTTTAGCTCAGCAGCATCAAGCAATAGAAATAATAGTAGTAGATGATTGTAGTAGTGATAATACTGCAGAAAAAGTGGCTCAATACAACACTGTGAAATTAATAAAGCACAGTGCTAATAAGGGGGCGGCAGCAGCTCGAAATACTGGGTGGGACATAGCTACCGCAGCATACATAGCTTTTCTGGATGCAGATGATGTTTGGCATGCGCAAAAGTTAAGTGTCATAGCAAGCTCGCTACCCGGTGTTAATTTTCCTGATTTAATCTATCATTCTGTTACCACCAATCCTGTTTACACATATACCAATCAAGATGCACAACTTGTAGCTGTGCCAGTGGGTTTCATTCGCATATTGCGTTCCAATCCTATTCATACACCAAGTGCTGTAGTGAAAAGAGCCATTTCATTAAGATTTGATGAGCGAATGAGATATGCAGAAGACCATGATTTGTGGCTAAGAATTGCATACAATTCCAAGATTTATTTTTTAGATGCCATTCTTGCCCAATTGGGTAGACCTGTCTCATCATCGGGTGGGCTTAGTGGACATAGATGGCAGATGCGTAAGGGGGAACTGAGGATGTATGCCAAATTGTACCAATTGTCGCCTCTCTTTGTGTTATTGATGCCAATGTTGATTTTGTATAGTTTGGTAAAGCATCTAGTGAAAGTAATTGTTAAATAAAATTATAGGTTCTTGCTGAATGATGCTTTTGGTTAACTTCGGTATACCATCCAATCTTTAAAACATGTCTACATTTATTGCTCTAGCTATTAAGCAGTTTGAAAAATACAAGGTACTTGGCGAAGCTGCATTAGCTCAGCTAAATGAAGACCATATGAATTGGCAACCAACGGCCGAATCGAACAACATAGCTCTGATAGTAAAACACATGCATGGCAATATGCTGAGCAGGTGGACCGATTTTTTGACAACAGATGGCGAGAAGCCATGGAGAAATAGAGATACAGAATTTGAAACTGATGAGGTAAATACCGAAACAGTGTACAAATGGTGGCAAGAAGGTTGGGATTGTCTTTTTGCAACTTTAAATAGTTTGACGGAGGAAGACCTGGATAAGGTAATATACATCAGAAATGAGCCGAATACTGTAATGGATGCCATATGCAGGCAACTAACACATTATTCCAGCCATGTTGGTCAGATAATATATGTAGCTAAAATGTGCAAGGGTAGCTCTTGGAGGAGTCTTACTATTCCACGAAATCAGTCAGACGCTTTCAACTCTATGATGTTCTCTAAAAAGGACAATTAATAATTGAAATCTAGCGTTTGCCCAGTAGCATATGCTAAAAATGCATCTTCACTATTGCCGTGCGTTAATAGTTATTGTTGGCGTACATTCGCTAACAGAAAGTTGTTTTTATGGCAGTAAACTCAAAGCCTAAACACATTGCTATAGCTGGCAATATTGGTTCGGGTAAAACTACACTTACGGGCATTTTAGCCAAACATTATAAGTGGCAACCACATTTCGAAGATGTGGAACACAATCCTTATTTGGTAGACTTTTATGAAGATATGCATAGATGGTCTTTTAACTTACAGATTTACTTTCTAAACAATCGTATAAAACACCTCATAGATATTCGCTCGGGTAATGAGTCTGTGATTCAAGATCGTACTATCTACGAAGATGCATACATTTTTGCGCCCAATCTTTTTGATATGGGCTTGATGACTAATCGCGATTTTGACAACTACAGCTCGTTTTTTCAGAATCTTAAAACACTCATTCAGCCGCCAGATTTACTCATATATCTCAAGGCCTCTATTCCTACATTGGTAGATCAGATACAGAAAAGAGGTAGAGGATATGAAGAGAATATACGCTTAGATTACCTAAAGCGACTCAACGGTTTTTACAATAAGTGGATTGAAAGCTATAACGACGGTCCCCTATTAGTGATAGACATTGACAACTGCAATTTTGCAGAAAAAGAAGAAGATATGGCTCAGGTAGTGGGCAAGGTGGATGCTCAGCTATTTGGTTTGTTTAGCAGCTAATTATAGTTTTTTTGTAACATTTTCATCCTATTTGCGATATAGATTCATGGTTAGAGTATTGTGTTTAGTTTTATTGATGCTTGAATCTATAGCGATACACGCTGCAACTGTGAAGGGTAGTGTGACAGATACTAAGGGCGAAAGGTTGCCGTATGCTACTATATTTTTGCAGGGTACTACTATTGGCACTACCACCAATGGCAATGGTGATTATGAGCTTACGGTGCCTAGTGGAAAGCACAAGCTGATGTGTCAGTACATTGGTTTCAAACCCGAAAGCTATGCACTGACAATAACTGATGGGCAAAGCGTGACACACAACTTTGTGCTGAGTGACGAAGGATTGGAGATGAAGGAGGTAGTAGTAAAAGCATCAAATGAAGACCCAGCTTACAAGATAATTCGCAATGCTATAAAACGCCGCAAGCAACATCTGGATAGAATTAAAACCTTTCAAACGTCAATATACTTTAAAGG
>CALRKH020000146.1:0-6470 GCA_943367855.1 Asaia bogorensis
ACCATCTTTAAATCGCGCATTCACCAACTCTGGTGTCACAACCTGATACATCTGCCGATTGAGTGAATTATTAGCCCGGTAAGAAAAGATAGTGTCATTCCCTATTAGTGCACGGTTGTTGTACAGATGTAGCACATCAGCTTCTGCACCCAGCACTAGTTTTTGTTTGCGTGGCAACGAAACCTCAAACAATGAGCGTAACCCAACCTTCGATTCGGTATATTCCTGTGTCTGTAGCATCGTTTTGAAACTTATATCCGGGTCTGTCAGATTACCTTCTGTATCCGATACAGGGTAAGCCTTACCAACTTTTATATCAGAAGTAAAGTTGGTATAGTATAGCACATTCCGCCAATAGCTCTTTTTGCCCGTAAGGGTACGTAAATTTAAGCCCGCAATTACTTTATTGCGCACAAAGTCAGGCAAGTAAAGTAAGTTCTTCTTTTTATCAGCATAAACATTATCCACGTCGCGCACATACCTTTCCGGACTTACTATGGCTATTAACGATAGCTTGTTTTGTTTGCTGAACTCTGTAGTGGTTTTTACAATCAAGTCACCGTATATAGGTAACCCTATATCTTTTAGCCCAATCAAATTCACGAGTCCATAAAAGTTTTGATACCTGGCAGATGCAAACAAACTTGTATTCTTATGTAAGCCGCTCGGACCGTCATAGTTCAGGGTAAGGCCAAGTAAGTCAATCTGACCGTCGATAACCGCATTACCTCCACCTTCCTTTACTGATAAGCCCAAGTATGATGCGCTACGACGACCATATTCTGCTCCAAAGCCACCACCCTGAAATACAGCGTTATCTATAACACGGGGTGCAAAAATGCTAAATCGACCACCGTTGGGGTCGTTAAAGAAACTGTTACCCTCTAGGTGCCCCACTTCTGTCACTGGTATGTCGTCTACCATATACACATTATCACGTACACCCTGCCCTCTAACAGCTATTGCCGAGTAAACGCCACCGCTACTCGATACCCCAGGAAGCATACCAATAGCCCTGAATATGTCGCCCTGTGCTCCAGGATTAAGTGCAATTTCCTCCCTAGAAAAACTATATGCAGACACAGGCATCATACGGTTATTCTCATTCCGAAAAGCACGAACACTTACGGACTTAAGCTGATATTGCGATTCCTGAAGTTCTATTTCTCGGTTGGTAGTTTTGGCCTCATAAACCTTCACATCATTTAGCCATAAGCCTTCATATCCCCATGATGTTACTTTAAGTGAATATATACCAGAGGGCACAGATTTAAGCGCAAAATAGCCCGTGCTATCAGAAGTTACACCAATAGTATCCCCAGGCATTATAGACACCGCTGCTCCTGGCACAGGCCTTTTTGTATATTTGTCTATCAGTCTACCAGTAATAGTTCCGCCTGTCTGAGCCTTGCAAAAAAGTGCACAAAACAATAATATTGCAACACCTAATTGCCTGATGATAATTGTCATTATCCGATAAAAATACGCCACGCAATTTATAACATAAACATACACTTAATTGATTATTATTGAGTTAGCTTTTTGGGGGGGACTACCCCCCCGTAGTTTGTAGTACACTTTGTCTACTACATAGTGGCCGCCAGTCTCAACACTGACCAATCCCCTCACTTTGTACCAGATATTCCATGGGGCATTAAGAACTAATTATACATAGTCGCCCATCAAGCTGAATTCACGCTGCAGTCGTTCAGAATTAGCACGAAAGTCCAATAAAACCACAAACAGATTAAAATCCCCAAATCCGAATCAACTTAAAATATTTGAGAAGATGTCTAGGTTTTCTATGTAAGTAACTTATTACAATATGCAACCCTGAAAAGGGTACAATACGAATAGCCCCAGATAAAATCGGGGGTAAGTAAGCTAATAGCACCAACCCAGAAGGAGGTTGAACATATATGCCACAAAGCTACCCACCAAGCACCAAACATATATAACCAAAAAAATTTGTGGATATCTTTTAAAAGGATAGTAATATATTATGCAATAGGTTCTAGTTGCCACACATATCAGCACAGTCTATCAAAAACGTAAATTGAATACTAATTAATCTATTTTCGTAGACGAGCACTATATGCTACACATATTTAAGCTACACCTATCACACTGCAAAACATACTTTTCAAAAGGACTGTAAGCATTCTTGTTACTTTAATTAACACTAAACTATGAAAGTATCTTTTGTCTCATTGTTTCTGATTGGCACATTGTCATGCATGTCATTTGTTATTCATAGCCAAGTTTTAGTCAAATGTATACTTATCAATAAAGCCGATAGCACACTAATACCCAATGCGCTAATAAATCTTGTAGAGTACAACAAACAAATAGTTACAAACCAGAATGGAGAGTTCGAATTTGTAGTACCACAAGATGCCGTTAATGTAAAACTTTCCATTACTGCAATTGGCGTTAGAGAAAGAGTGCAGCACAAGCTAACATTTGTGAGACCAGAAAAAGTCTATGTCAATGTTAGTACCACAAACCTCGACGGCGTCACTATTCGTTATTTATCCCCTTACGAAATTGTAAAAAAAGCGGTAAGTGTAATTAATGAAAATTATGCCTGTAAGAGCTATTTCGGTCATGCACATTACCGTCAATATCAAAAACAAAACGGCAGTTTTCAGAATCTATTTGAGGCAAATCCCATTATTATGTTTCAAATTGATAGTAAAAACAAGTACCTCACAGCCAGCGAAGCTTTTGCTGCACGTTTCAACAGACAAAGCCTATATAAAAGCAACAAAGTGTCCGATGATCAAATCCATATAGCAGAGCTTTTAAAAGAAAACCCCATTTATCACATAGATCGAAGCTCTATTTTACCATCAAAACTCTGCAGTTATTTCTTCCAATTCGATTCTATTTCCGCAGATAATGAATATCGTATAAATTATCATAGCAACTATTCTAGCGAAACGCACGGGTGGGACAATTATCATCTGCAAGACTATACTGGAGAGAGCTATGAAATAGGTCAATTGATTATCGATAAATCTACACTCGCATTCAAAAGTATTCACAGGCACGCATACCGTTATCCCAATTATCATTATCCCAAAAACAATAACTTCTTGCGGCCATCATTGAAATTTTATGTTGAATTTGTTGACGCTATCTTAAATATATCCTTCTTTCAGTCAAATGATAGCTGGTACTTAAAAGACATTAACCACATGTATACATTAGAGTATTATGATGTGTACACCTCAAAAAAGACTTATGAAATCAGCGAGGCCTACGAGCTCACTTTCGATTCTGTATCTAGTAGTATAGAGTATACCTATCATAATAAGTTCTTTCCCAAATTACTAAATACAGCTACCTACACCGATAGTATGAAAGAAGCATTAGACTTTACTTATTATTTCTTTCCTAAAAATAAAGTATGGCTCCATTTGAGTAAAGACGGACCAGTTGAAAGCCAATTTTTAAATACCACCAAGCCACATTAATATACCCGTAGTTTGTCATACACCTTGTCTACGACATGATAGCACTCTTTCTCCAAAATGACGAATAAACTCCACTCACCCCGTTTTCAACACACAGTACAAATCAATACTCACACCATTGCTCTATAAGTAATTGAGTGTCCTTCCCCATTAGCCACCAGTACAGCACCACCTACCCTTAATGATTGTCCTTATCCGATTCAATAACATTCTTTTTCGGAAAATTAAACAGCATACTGGTTAGTATAGGTACAAAAAATATAGCTACAGTTAGTATAGATATACCTACATCAGCAGCATGCCCACCCAAAAACTTACTCAATGCCGTTTCGCTATAATAATGCTCATAAAGCGACAATACCAACTTCAATCCCAATATACCTATCACTACAAATGCAGCCGTTTCAAGGAAGGCATACTTCCCCATCAGTTGCACAAACCACTGGGCTATAAACCTCATCGCAAGAATACCTATAAACACACCTATACACACCAATATAATATTGGGAGTAAAAGCCACCGCAGCAAAAACATTATCTATAGAGAAAGCCATATCCATCAATTCCACCAATGCCACCGTAGCCCAAAAATTACCAAATGTGCCAACCGTTGCTCTATATAGCCAATTACTCTTTTTATCTATAATGTCGTCTTCCTTCGATGCTGTTTGTTTCCCCTTCCACCAGTCATATACTAGGTATAGCAGATACACCCCCCCTAGCGGCTTTAGCCACCATATCTGTATCAATACAGCAGCAAAAAGCATAGCCAACCCTCTAAAGATGTAAGCCCCCCATATACCATATCTAAGCGCCCTATTCCTTTGCTCTTCTGGCAAGTCTAGCACCATTGTTGCCAATACAGCAGCATTATCTACAGACAACAAACTTTCTATAATGATCAGATTCCCAATAATGGCAAGCGAGGGAATCGGGTTATCTATTATTTGTTGTATCAAGTCCTGTATATGAACAATCAACTCCTGCATAGCGTATTTATATTTCTATTTAGCACCCTGTTTACTATCCCTAGTCCCCCACCCTCTTATTGCTATAAAAGTAGCCCATTCCTATCAGTTATAGCCACCACTACACCTATTGATAATTCTTTAACTTCTGTTTGGTATTTCTGTGCGCTCTGCCCCATCTACCTACGCATCAGCGCAGCGCAATGGGCACCATTTACATCCACCCATACCTCCTACCAGTTCTTAGTGACAGCAAATATCCTCGTTTGCTATTGCCAAAACAAAAAGCGGCTAACCACGTATAAAACCAGCACAAAACAGCAATAACATACCCCCATTATCCCACACCTGCTGGGCTAATATAAGAACGCTACCCTCACCATTTTCACCCACATACCACCAGCTACACCATCATTTTTTCACTCATATTTTCACCCACACCAGCGCACCAATCTGCTCAACCACAAAAATCTTCCTACTACACCTACCATCACATTAACACGAAACACATAAACCTCTGCCAGCCTACAATCCCATCCAAAACACCCCAAAAAATCAAGTCAAAAACTGTATAAACCTGAGCAGATAAGTGTACTAAGCTCGACAGTTTACTGTACTATCCTGCACACTTATCTGTACCCTCCTCAAAACCCATTTTGCCACTCCAAATATTCCACTCTACATTCGCACGATACCAAACCCATATCTCAGCCAAACCAAAATAGGAAGTAAAAGAAAACACCAAACCAAAACGACACAAGCATGTAACACAAGCAAAAAGCACCAATCAGAACAACTCAAACAGACATCACAAACGGACAAAACAAACAGACAACACAAACAAAACAACGCCAAGCATACAACACAAAAAAGCCCCATATCGAACCCAACCCCGAACCCAGATCAACGACTTTAGTTGCCGTAGAAGCCAGAACCGAACCCCTAATACAAGCACCACCACCAACCCTAAACCAACAGCCCCAACCATGAACCCACATAGGCAAATAAGAAAAGTTGCCCAATCCCCGCTCTCTCACTCCGCACCCGCTCTCACCTTAGCCGCGGAGCGATCGCAATAATGGGGTCCTTTTGTTTGCTACTTTATTTTGGACAAGCAAAATAAAGTAGGAGCAGCTGGGCAGAATAACACAAGCAAATAACACAATCAGAACAACACAAGCAGAACAACACAAGTAAAATATCACGAGCAGAACAACACAACAAGAATAACAAAATCAGAATAACACAAGCAAAAAACACTGAGCAAAAAACAAAACAAAAACTGCGCAAAAACTGCGCAAAACCAAAAACAAAACCACCCACAACCCACTGACTATCAACCACTTACACCAAAAACACGAAAAATCAAAAATGCGCAAAAACACTAACCCACTTACCAACATAACACATTATCCCCCATCCCCCATGCAGCCTATCGCCATGCCACATCTGGCTATCCACAGCCACAGCACCCCTCAGCTACCCATACTTTATGGCCCTGTGCGCAATAGCCCTAATCTGTTATTACCTTTGCACCCTATGTTGATGTCTTTGCAAAATATTACGTTCTCGTTTGGTGCACGCGCAATACTGGAAGATGCCAGTTGGCAGATAAGCACCGGAGAACGTATAGGATTGGTGGGTGCCAATGGCGCCGGAAAAAGTACCTTACTCCGTCTTATGACAGGTGCCTACAAACCTGATAGTGGTGTTATCAATAAACCTAAGGATGTAAGCTTAGGCTTCTTCAACCAGGATCTACTCAGTTTCAGCACATCCGAGTCTATACTAAAAGTCGGCATGCAGGCATTCGATAGGGCCCATGCCATAGAGCAAGACATGGAGCGCATCATCAAAGAGCTGGAAACAAAACCAGATGATGCCAAACTATTAGATGAATACAGCCATGCCCTGCACGACTTCGAAGTAGCAGGTGGCTACGAAATGGAGCACAGAACAGCCGAAGTACTGGAAGGTCTGGGCTTTTCCACTGCCGACCTCCAAAGACCATACGACCAGTTTAG
>CALRKH020000147.1:0-6418 GCA_943367855.1 Asaia bogorensis
AGCGAACTATTATGTTGCCATCGCTGTCTTCACCCAGCTCTTCCAATCCATAGTCAATCAACTCTAATTCCATATCGTCGGTGTTCAAACCTTCTGGGTTAAGTTTGAATACACCAAGATGCTTGAATAAGAAGCCTACTGAGCCACTATTGCCCAAAGCACCACCACCTTTATTGAAATGTGAACGAACGTTTGCAACTGTTCTAGTGGTGTTGTCTGTAGCAGTAACGACCATAAGTGCTACACCATGAGGCGCATAACCCTCATATAAAACCTCATCATAGTTGCTAGTGTCTTTTCCTAGTGCATTTTTGATGGCAGCTTCTACTCTGTCTTTGGGCATGTTGACAGATTTAGCATTCTGCATCACACGGCGCAGCATAGGGTTGTTGGCCGAATCTGGTCCACCTTTTTTAACTGCAATAGCTATTTCTTTACCTATTCTGGTAAATTGTTTCGCCATACGGTCGTATCTGGCGAACATAGCGTGTTTACGTACTTCGAAAATCCTACCCATATATTAAGTTCGTTTTATTTGTATTTAGGGCGCAAAGGTACAGAAAGATGTTACAGTTTAGGTATGTATATCACGTATTTTTCTTTGAATGTGGGCTCAGGAAAAATGTCGTATACATCCCAAGCCTGAACGATTCTTTGCAGACCAGTATCTTTAATTTCTTGTGTTAGGTCACCACCTTTCAGGCAAACTAAACCATTTGGGAGCTCTTCTCCTTTTTGACCTTGGCGTATCATTTTATTGACCCACTTCCACAAGTCGCCCAAGGGTGCCACAGCGCGCGATACTGCATAATCGAATGTTCTGCCTTTAAGGTCCTCTACACGAGTATGGTAGGCTTCTACATTTTTAAGACCAATAGCGTTAGCAACTTCTTGCACTACTTTGATTTTTTTACCAATGCTATCAGTAAGAACAAACTGAACTTCAGGGAAAAATATAGCAAGAGGTATACCGGGGAAGCCGCCACCCGTACCAATATCTACTACTTGCGCTCCTTTATCGAACGGGCAAATGACTGCAAGTGCTAATGAGTGTAGAACATGGCGCTCATACAAGGTGTCTATATCCTTACGAGAGATTACATTTATTTTCTCATTCCACTCTTTGTATAGCTCTTCCAGCATTTCAAACTGTTTGTATTGCTCGGGAGTGAAGTCGTCAAAGTATTTTTTTATTATTTCCAAGTCTTTCTGTTTTTGAATAGAATGTAAGGAGAGAGTGCAAAATTATAAACCATCCAGCCAAAATCGAGTAATGGTAGTAATAAAATTGGGATGTTAGTTTTTAGCTTTTTGTTGAGCGTAGTCAACAGCCACCAGACAGGTACTGACCTTGACAGAAATAATACTAATGCTATAGATGGGTGCATTATAAACGATATAATTACACTCAGCCAAAATAAGCCATGGCTTAGTGCATAACCGCTTAATAAAACTTTTGTTTTTTTATTGTAGTATTTGCCAGTAGATAAGTGACGTTTCTTTTGGGCTAACCAGAAACCGTATGTTTTTTTAGGTTCACTTAGTGTGTGACTTTGCTTATTTGCTACAATGGCAAAATTGTTTTTTGTGGCTGCAATGGCTACTAACATATCATCGTCGCCATAGGGTAGTGCATTCCACCTGCTGCTGGCTGCAACGTTTGTGAGCACATCTTTAGTAACTGCCATGTTTCTGCCCACTGCCATGTATGGGTTGCCAGATAGTGCATAGCCACTATATTGCATGTAAGTGTGTAGTGTTTCGAACTGTATAATTTTATTAAGTACACCATACTTCTGAGTATATGCACCATAGCCAGCAACAATCATTTTGCCAGAGAAAAGCGGTTGCATCATTTCTTTAACCCATTGGTTGGATACTGGTTGGCAGTCAGCATCTGTTAATAATAAATAATTATTAGCGGCTACTTGCATTGCTGCAGTAAGTGCTTTCTTTTTCCCTCCACTACTGTTTATCGTTTTTAGGTGGTTGTTACTTGATGCTATTTGTCTTAAAATAATTTCTGTATCGTCTGTAGAGTCGTCGTTTACAACTATTACTTCATAATTAATTTTTCCGTCGGCATAATAGTCTTGCTTCAAGATAAGAGGTAGATTTTTCACTAGCTGTTGAGCTTCGTTTTTAGCACAGATAATGATGCTAATAGGTTTGTCTGTTTCTTGTTGGGCGTTATCTGTTTGAGTAGTGGGTAGTAAACTTTGCCTATGATACACAAATAGGTACCATAACTGTATACAGATAGTGAAAGAAAGCAGTAGTAACAACAAAGTGAGGTAAAGGTATGGATCAATACCAAAAGTAATTTGCATAAAAAAGGGCTGCTTTTTAGACAGGCCCTTTTTTCTGTAGCGAGGTTAGGGATCGAACCTAAGACCTTCGGGTTATGAGCCCGACGAGCTACCGCTGCTCTACCTCGCGCTGTTATTGTGTTGCAAAGGTAACATAATCTTAATTACCTGCAAACTTTTTTGTTCAATTCTTCATAGAATTTATCTTGCCATGCGATGAGCTATGACTTTCAGTCTTTAGCTAACTTTATAATATCTTTTCCGCTTACTACTCTTCCGTTATAGCCAACTTGTAAACACTTTATCATTGCTTTGCCAAGCTCTTGCATAGTGCAAAAAGAATTGGGTGCTATTAGCCTACCTATAGGGTACATCCACCCTACGTACTTGTAGTATTTATGGGTATTCTTCAGTCCAATTGTTGGTTTTATAAATCCTGGTCTAAACCCATATGTCATACCAAATGCTAACTTGGCTAGGTCGTTTTCTGTTTTACCTTTTACTCTTGCCCATGCTACTCTTCCTTGTTCTGTATTATCTGTGCCTACTCCTGATACATAGCAAAAGATAGAGCTTGGATTGATACGTGAGAGTGTTTGCCCCCAGTGTAAAGTGAGTTTGTAAGTTAGCTGATAGTAATCTGCCTGCGACATGCCAACTGATGATACACCAAGACAAAACAGACATGCGTCATAGCCTCTAAGTTGTTCTTCTATATTACTTAAGTCGTAAAAGTCTGTGTGTATTATCTCTTTAAGTTTTGGGTGGGTTAGTCCTAACGGTCTTCTGTTCACAATAAGTACCTCTGCCACATCAGTATGTAGCAAGCATTCGTGTAGCACTCCTTCTCCCACCATGCCTGTAGTGCCGGTTATGATTACTTTGAGTGCCTGGGTATTCATTAGAAAATCTACTGCTATGGCTTGTAAATCATCACCTCTTTGTAGCCAAACCATGCCTTAAGAGAGTCTTTTACACGGGTTGTATCTACTATGCGGCATCCTATCTGTGCTACAACATAGTAGTTAGCAGTGTCTTTACTTACCATTTCTACTTTATTGCCATTCAGTTTCAGCATTTCCACTCTTCTTTCTGCACCCTTCTGACTGTGGTAGTTGCCAATCACCATTTTAAAAG
This sequence comes from Asaia bogorensis, assembly GCA_943367855.1. Classification (GTDB taxonomy): domain Bacteria; phylum Bacteroidota; class Bacteroidia; order Chitinophagales; family Chitinophagaceae; genus Nemorincola. The sequence continues at coordinate 3,447 of CALRKH020000147.1, forward strand.
TAGTTATTGCATTGGTATCTACAATGCTGTTCACAGCACTAGTGTCTGTTGCAGCCGAGTCTACAAAACTTGCTGCACTATCTGGCAATGCTATAGGTGCTGGCGCCTGCATAGGTGTGTCAATTATTTCTACTTCTTGTGGCGCTGCTTGTTGGTTGTTATAGTAATACACAGCGTAGATAGCTCCGGATATTATAAGTACCAACACTGCTACTAGTATCACCATGCTCCAATTGATGGAGTCAGCTTTGGCTGGTGGTGGGTAGGATGGTTTGTGAGCAGGCTTTTGTTTTTGCTCTTCTAGTTGTTTGCTGTTTTTGACTATTGGTATGCCAGGAGGTGCATAACTGAAATGGCTATCGGTTATAAATCCAATTTTACCGTTTTTTTCTATAAACTTACCAATATTAGGGATGATAACTTCTTTTCCTTCAGCCAGTTCTTTACGGGCTTGTATGCTGAATTCTCTCAGTCCATTTGCCGCTTTAGAGATGCTTATCTGCTCGGCTGTTGCTATGTAGTTGGCCAGATTGTCATCTATTGACCCGCCAGGGGTTACTATTACCTCAAATGTAGGGGCTTGCAAAGTCTGACCATCATGTGTTGCACGATTCTTTTTAATCTCCATGTTGCCGAGACCATGCAAGTAACAAAAACCGTTTTTGAGCAGATATGCCCCTATGTATTTAGCTATGTCCATTAGTGAAAATCCACTGTAAAGTACTGCTTAAATTTAAAACTTCAACCTTACCCCAGCATAAATGTTTAAGCCGTATGCTTCATATCCATACCAGCGCTCATATTTAGTGTTGAGTAAGTTGCTCACATTCATAAATGCTGAGAGGCGTGATATAAATGAATACTCAGCATATAGGCCTAAGTCTGTAACTGGATCTAATGTAACATGCTCATAAAACTGATTACGGGCCTTAATACCCGCCAGCATAAAGTAATAAGCAGAAATCTGTAGGTTTTTGATAGGCGTTATAGAGAAGTCTGCTTTTATTCTCATTGTAGGTTCGTGCCACACATAGCTCTCTGTAGAGTTGTAGAAATTATTGTAATCAGCCATCAAACTTGCTGCCCATTTTTGTGCTTCTTCGTATCTCACACCTCCCTGAAAGCAAAGAGCATTGATGTTTTGATATTGAACATACATTTCTTTTCTGTCTCCAGTATCGTTTAAAAAAGTAGCCAGATTTGTCACTTTTAGCCAGCTTGCCTTACCCATGTATGAAAAATGGTCGCCCAATGCCCCCCTAACCTGTGCAAAAATCTCATCCTTTTTAGATTGAAACACTGGGTATGTGTTCAGCATAAAGGGATTTTCGTTGGTCATTTGTTCGTATGTATTTTGGCGTAGTGTTGCTTTCCAGCCTATTGCTAGTCTGAAGAGGTAATCTTGCATATTGAAAGCAACTTCTACATCTGGTAAAAAGTAACTTTTGCCACCTTTACCAATAGCAAATCCACCCAGGGCATGTGCAGTATAGTTATCAATGGCAAGAGTAACACCTGGTGCTGCAGTTATGAAATTGTTGGCTACAGACAGGGTGTCAGCTTTATAGCTTGTTATCGCACCATCTAAATCTAATCTTAGACCTAGGTTATTGTTTATTTTATAACTGACAGGTGCTTTTATTCCAACAGTTACTTCATTTGTATTAAGTCGGCCAGACAAATAAGAGCCATAAATACCTGGATTGTAAGATAATTGCTCAGCAGTATCTTGTTTATTAGCAAAGTCGGCATGTAGCTTTACGTTGGTGTACGTTTGTCTTACATCCTCTTTGGCATAATCATAAAGTGTATGGTCGTACCCGTAATAGTGATATTGATTTCTGCTTACTGCTACACCGCCATTTATTTCGCCAGCAGTATGGTGCCATGCGCCATCGGCTTCTATGCCAGATAGAGATGTTTGTTGGTTTTTTATGCTACCTTTTTGAGAAATGTGGTGTAGTCTGATATTTGTTTCATAATCATCGCCCCGAAGTGCACCAATACCAGCGTCTAGGTATGCAGTAGACAAATTGCCACCGCCCACCTTCACATAGTTTGCAAATGGTTGTTCAGCTGTGGTTTTGCCTAGTGCTAGTGGTCTGAGAGGAGGAGAGTTGTAGCTATAATATAGAGTTTGTTGGGGCACTTCCAGACTCATGTTGGGTCTGGAAGTATCTGCTGGTGGTAGTTGCGGCTTCCACTCAGGTTTGGGGGTCTGTTTTATTTTGGGTTTGTAGGTTTGTATTACCTCTATAGTAGAGCCTTTTAGCAGCGTATCGGCACCACGTTGTGCGTGAGCCACATTGCTTGCTACAGCCATTAATGCCAGTATCGATAGTTTTACCCTCATTATGCTATTATTTTACTCTTCAGAGAGTTTACTCTTAGATTTTTCTGCTTGCTTCACCTCTGCTAGTTTCCGAGTAGCTTCTTGTTTCAGCTCGGCTATTTTAGTGTTCTTTACTATACTTTGCAGTAGTGCCTTGGCATTAAAATAGTCTTCTTGTTTCACTAATATATCTGCTAGCAGCATATAGCTTTTGCCTACCCAGTTGTCATATCCTGCAGATAGCCTAATACATTCGTTAGTTGCATCTTCGGCTTCTTTCAGTTTGTTTTGTTTAAGTAGTATCTCTGCTGTGCGATAGCGCGATTCTGCTGCTATTTCTCCATTTCTTGATGCTGCCAATGTTTTGAATGATTCCATAGCTGTGGCATCATTTCCGGCATCTTGATTGGCTCTTGCTTTATAAAACTGCCCTTCTGTTTGTGCATCTATAGATATACCTTCCCTCTGCAATAAAGTATCGGCATAGTTGCCTGCACTTGCCACATTGCCAGTGTTGTAGTTGCTGCGCATCAGTCCTCTATACACTTGTTCAGATATGCCATAGTCGCCCGCATTGCTACGAAGCATGCCGTAGTACTTTTTGGCATTTTCATAGTCTCTTAGCTCCATGGCAATAGCT
>CALRKH020000148.1:0-6410 GCA_943367855.1 Asaia bogorensis
CCATCTATAGCACCAGTATAGTCTATAAGTGTACTCCAAGTAGCACCATTGTTGGTAGTATATTCAACTTTAGTAGCCAAATCAGTAACATCTGAGAATATGAAGTTATTGAAGCTAAGTGTAGCAGAAGAGAATCCAACAGTAGAGAATGAAGGAGACGTAAGAGCTGTGTTTACTGCAGCAAAGTTGGCGTACGCTTGCATCATAGGAGTGCCATCGCCAGCTGTACCTTCTGCACCAGGAGACGGTACTATTTGCCAATAAGCAGATGGGTCACCAAAAGCATTTGCTGTAGACCATTCGCCTAAACCACTATTAAAGTTTTGATTGAGCAAAGTAACAACAGGCATTGATGCTGCAACTGAATATGCACTAGTACTGTCGCCAATACAGAATGTAGTAGCAGAAGTAGGAGTAACAGTAACAATTGGAGATGGATTAACGGTTAGTATCTTAGAAGTAATACAACCAGTAGGGAGCGTATAGGTAACTCTGGTAGTGCCTGCTAGTACGCCACTTACAACACCACTAGTGCCTGAAGCAGTAGCGATAGCAGCACTGGCAGTAGACCAACTACCACCACCATCGGAATTGGTAAGTGTAACAGTAGCATTTTCGCAAACTGCAGTAACATCTGTTATAGCAGCTGGCAGTGGATTGACAGTGACAACCTGAGTGCGAGCGCAACCTGTAGATGGATAAGTATATGATACTGTAGTAGTACCAGCACTAACACCAATTACAGAACCAGTAGCTGAACCGATAGTGGCGACTGCGGTGTTGGTACTAGACCATGTACCTGAAAGGTCTGTATTGGCAAGTGCAGTAGTTAGACCAACACAAACCTGTGGTATACCAGTAATAACAGGAGGAACAGGGTTGACACTAACAGAGACACTAGTAGACGAAGAGCAACCACCAGCAGTAGCAACAACTGTATAAACATTAGTGCCAAGTGCAGTAGGAGTGATAGTATTAGTAGCACAAGTTTCGCAACCTAAACCAGTGGCACCGGATATACCAGCCCAAGTGTAAGTAGGAGGAGGAACAGCAGAAACATTAACATTGTCTATTGCCCAAGTCCAACCAAAGCTGCCATTATAATAGAATCTTATTCTACAGCTATCATTACCTACATAAGGAGTTAGGTCAACATTAGAAGTGGCAAAAGAAGTTCCAGAACCAACACTAGCAGCACCAGTTCTATAATTGAATAATGTTGTCCAAGTAGTACCTCCATTAGTAGAGATTTCAATATTTGCGTCGACATCTGAAGAAATATATCTATAGAACTGCTGGAATGAAACAGAAGCAGAAATATATCCTTCTAAAGAGAACATAGGTGAGATTAAAGCAGTAGATGTTGTAGATCCAGAACCACCAGCATCAGAGTTTGCAGCTGCGAAAGCAGAACCATCTGGAGTAGTATGAACTGTAGAAGCTAAAGATGTACCGCTAGTGTATCTTGCCCATTGTGTAGCGGCAGGATTAGTACTACCAGTGTTATCAACCGTCCATGGTGCAAGTGCTGAATTAAAATCTCCATTGAATACTTGTAAAATTGGCGTTGTAGCTGATGTTGAAGCATTGAGCGTAACTGAGCTACCCAAGCAAACTGTAGGGCTACCAGCAGGAGTGATGGTGATAGCTGATGGAGCCGGCCTAACAGTAACAATTTCAGAAACTAAACAGCCAGTAGAAAGTGCATAAGAAATTGTAGTTGTTCCAGCAGAAATACCTGTTACTACACCAGAAGTTGCATCTACAGTAGCTCTTGCAGGTGTGCTGCTAGACCACGTGCCACCTGATGTGGCAGACGCTAATGCTGTAGTGGTAGTAGGACAAAGTGTAAATGTACCAGTGATAGGCAGTGGATTAGGATTGCTAGTGATAAGCACTCCAGGTGTAACATCTGACTGAGAAGATATAGTACATGTGAGTTGAGAACGATAGTATTTAGTAGCTGTAACTGTGGCCTGATAAGCTGGCGTAGTAGCGCCCGGGATATCTGTAAACAACACATTATCGTCGGAAACCTGCCATTGATAAGCCAAAGCAGATACACCTACAGTAGCACCTGTTGTTGTGAGATTGGAAGTAAAAGTAGCACAACCTGTAGTAACACTAGCATTAGCAGTGCCTGCAACTGGCATACCAGAACATGGAGGGAAAACCACCTCGTGAACACCTAAAACTGGAGTAGATGTGCTACGTGTAGCTCCATCAATGTCTATAGGTACCTGAGTTATGAAAGTACCTGATACAAGTGGAATATTTGCAGCTACAGTTTGCAAACGCAAATCTGTAGGAGCAACAAATGCAGCATTTACATTAAGAGATTGTAAGTCTTGACCAGTAACACCTTGCCAAGCTGCCAGAGTAGTAACATTAGCAGTAAGGTTGCGACCAATGTGACCAGATGTAGTGCCAGAAGACTGAACGAAATAACTATTGTTATTGATGTTAGTAAATGACTGAGCTGCTGACATATATACCGCATAAACAAGAGAGCCTGTAGGAGAGAAGCTCATAGTATTTACAAACACGTTATTACGCATGTCAACATTGGTATTAGCAGCAACAAACAATACACAAGAGGACATACCAGCAGCTGCAGAGATTGTGATATTTCCATATAAATTTATAGAGTTGTGGTAGATTCTAATATTATTAATTGGAGAGGCTGTTCTAATGCCAAAAGCATTGAAAGAAGTAGATGTAGATGAGTAGTTGATAGTTTGGATATTAGAAATCATGTTGTTAGCTATCAATATATCTGAGCTTCCTGTACCATTGAAATCAATACCGAATGCACCCCAACCACCTGTACTTTGTTGCCAAATGCCAGAAATTATATTTCTAGTAATAGACGCACCAACAATGTTTGCACCCAACTCTATAGCTGCAATATTTGTGAGTGTAGTATTCTTCATCTCAAATATGTTGTTTCTTGATATTGTTAGGCCAGCTTGGTTGACAACATATATACCAAAGAACTTAACATGCTCAGCAGCAGTGAGACTACCAATTGAGTTGTCTGTAATTACAACATTATTGTGTGGGAAACCAGGAGTGCCTAGAATGCTGATACCATGATAAGCGCGCGTTATGGAACAATTCTGAATTGTAAGGTTATCATTATCATCTCCTTGAGTAGTTAGCGTATTGGTAGATGTAGAAGCAATACCAATAACAGTAGCAGTAATATTAGCCCCTGCTCTGATATTTAGGTTTTTGAACGTATTAAAAGTGGCACCATTAGTACTGTTCATTGACGCATTCCATATTACAGCACTAGTAGTGGTGTTGTTGTTGGTTAATGACAAATTGCGAGATGTAGAACCATCGTTGCTACCATCGATTGTCACATAATCGGCGCCATCAAGTTTGATTAATGCTGCTGTAGATGTACCAGTAATTGAAGCGTTGACACCAGTAGCTGGTTTGATAGTAAGTGTGTTGGTACTAGAAGCGAAAGCATTAGTAGCAATTGTGATTGGGAATGTTTCTGAAGGATAAGTAGCATCAGTCAACAAAAAAGTTACTGGGCCACCTATACATGAACCATTATAAGCATTGATAGCTGAAGTAAGGGTAGTGAATGCCTGACCAACACCAACATTGTAAGAACCAGAAAGTACTGGTAGGATATTGAATGTATTAGGACTAGCTGGCGGTGTAGTAATTGAATTTACGCTGGTAGCTGAAAAACCAGGGAAAGGTCTTGCACCTACTAAACCACCAACACTTTGTGCTACTATGTAGTAAGAGATAGCATCGCCAGGTGTTAGACCACCCATTGAAGAGGCTGTCATATTGAATGACCATACACCACTTGTAGCATCGCCAGATGAAAGTGTGCCTGCTGCTGACAACCAAGCGCCAGTATTCTTGCGATAATAAATACGAGGAACATTTGGACCCGTGGTAGGGACTCCAGTATAAGTGTCGCCAATTGTAGCGGTTACTATCTGATCTCCTGTTGTACAAGAACTATTGAGCGGCGTGTAAACAATAGTTGGAGGGAAGGTAACCAGATTAACTTCATTCACACCCATTACTGGAGCAGTTATGCTTCTAGTCAGTCCATCAATATCGGTAGTAACAGCGGCAAGCGGAGTGCCTGCACCAAAAGGAATGTTAGCAGGATCGGGTAATAAACGAAGGTCAGTATTTGAGCTATAACTAGGTTGTGTATTTATAGAATTGAGGTTACCACCTAAGCTTGCTTGAATATCAGCTAAAGTATTTAAGTTAGTACCTGCAAGATTGCCTAAAACACCTTGTATACCTGAAACGAAATAGTTATTGAAATTTAAGTTAGCAAGTGCAGATGTAGCTGAAGCATAAATTGCAAAAGATAGATCTGTAGTGTTTGTAGTATTATCGTAAGTATTGGTTAGAATATTGTTTCTGATATCTAAGTTACTGCCAGATGTATTAATAGAAAGACAGGCAGAACGAGTGCCAAGAGCTGCATTTAGGCCTGCAAAAGAACCATATAAATTGATAGCATTGTGATATAAACTTAAACCGCCAGTAGCTCCTTCGATTGTGATTCCAATATTCCAGAAATTGATGCCGTTATTTGATAATCCAAAAATGTTGGAAATCATATTGTTAGCAATCAAACCATTTGAAGCATTTGAAGTATTAAGTATAATCGCTCTAGCTCCATAACCACCAGTGTTTATGTTTGAAATGTTGGTGATATTATTACGAAGGATATTGTAATTAATAACATTATTACCAATAGAAACACCACAAACAGAGTTTAGACCACTAGATGTTGTAGTAGCGCGGATGTCTTTAATAGTGTTATTCACTAAATTGAATCCGTTAACATTGGCTGTGATCACAACACCAGCAGTTTGGGTAGTAGATGTAACCAGACCTATATTCTGGAAAGTATTGCCAGAGATTGTGAGGTTGACATGACTACCTGTGAATATTCCATTGAAGCCTAGATTGGCAGTAGCACTGTAAGTTGCAGGACCAACGATGTTATTGCTAATTACCCAGTTGTCCCAACCTCCCGCTGAAGTATTGGAAGTACCAAAACCTGCTACTGCATAACCACAACGCTGTATATTGTTTCCTTGAATTGTGATGTTGTCGATATCTGGTGCGGCAGTATTAGATGGTGTAGCACCATCTATACCAGCTACAATAGCCCAGTTGGTAGTAGAGGTATTGATGCCACCATTAATATTGAGGTTTCTAATACCAATACTATTGCAACCTGAACCAGGAGTAGCTGTACTAGCCAACCAAACCACCGAGTTTGCACCAGTATTAGTAGCATTTAATGTGAGGCTTGCACCCCCTGAATTGAGACCATCAAGATTTATAAAAGAAGCATTCAAGAATTTGAATAATGCTACTGAGCCAGCTAATCCATTGATAGTAACAGCTGTACCAGCATTTGGTTGAATAGTTAATGTATTTGTGGCGCTAGCAAAAGGATTTGCCTGGAAAGTAATAGGGAAAGTTTCTGAAGGATATGTAGCGTCCATCAGTCTAAATGTTACTGGACCACTGATACAGTTGTTATTGTAAGCATTAGCAGCAGCTGTAATGGTAGTATATGTTTGTCCCACACCTACATTGATAACACCAGTTAAAGTAGTATTAATAGTATAAGTGCTTGGTGTAGTGGGGAAGGTGCCTATTGTATTAACATCTGTAGCTATGGCTCCAAAAGGAAGAGAACCTACATTTGGTGTAGCAACAATATCTTGTGCAATAACAAAGTAAGATATTACATCTCCAGCAGTGATGCCTCCCATATCTGTAGCAGAAATGGTAAACGACCACACGCCACTGGTAACAGAACCTGAAGAAAGAGCACCTGGTGATGAATACCAAGCGCCAGTACCTTTGCGATAGTATACCCTTGGTGATAAAGCTCCGGATGCTACACCAGTTACATCGGTTATGTTTGCAGTAAATACCCTATCACCAGTGTTGCAAGTGAAAGGTAATGCAGCCAAAGTAATAGCAGGAGCTGACATATCGGATGGTATGTAGTTATCTTCTACAGCACCAAGGTCGGGCGCAACACCTGTACCAGTGTATCCTGTATAACCTCCACGTACAGTATTATATATGTCATCTGTAAAACCAGTTATCAAACCACCATTGCTTTCTACTTGTGTAGCAACTGAAAGACTAGGGCGTAAGAAATTTGAAGCACCGCCAACCAAAGATTGGAAGGTAGTGTTTTCGGTTACTGAATTTGCATCTCTAGGACTAACAAGTGTTTTGTAGCTATTGAGTGTTTGGTAAGAAGCTGTACCATCGAACATAATAGTGCGATTGGCCGCTGGGACACCAGCATAAAACAAGTTATTGTTGGAAGCTGCTTGGTAACCAGTAAGAGTAGTGCTACTGCGACGATATGCAGTAAC
>CALRKH020000149.1:0-6402 GCA_943367855.1 Asaia bogorensis
ATAGACTCCTACGGTAGCCTACTCAAAAAATGGCACGAAACTGGCGAGCTGGATATGAACGAAGTATATCCATACATCTCCGAAGGTTTTGGCGAAGACTTCCTCCCCGAAAACTACGACCGCAACGCCATAGACCATTTCGAAAAAGTTACCGACAAAGACGGTGCTGTTATGGCACGTCGCATCACCCGCGAGGAAGGAATATTTGTTGGCTACTCAGCAGGCTCTGTTATAGCAGGGCTCCGCCAGCTCAAAAGTCAACTCACTAAAGACGACCTGGTAGTCGTTATCTTCCACGATCATGGTAGCCGCTATGTAGCCAAAGTCTACAACGACGAGTGGATGCTCGATCGTGGCTTCCTTCAGGTAGATACCGTCCGCGACCTCATGAATGGTCTTGGCCGTCGCCGCCTTGTCACCATCCAGCAAGATGCTAAAGTTATGGACGCACTAGAGCTCATGAAGAAATACGACATAGAGCACCTCCCAGTCCTCCAAAATCTCGATATGGTAGGCTGCGTATCTCAAAGCACCCTCTTCAAGCGCCTCATCGAGCAGTCCGATGTGAGAGACTACCTCGTAGCAGATGTTATGGATGCAGCACTCCCCATCGTCGACCTCGATACCCCACTTGAGCGCCTCACCAGCTTCATCAACAAAGACAATGGCGCCGTCCTCACCCGCGACGAAAGCGGTCAATATTCCATCATCACCAAATACGATATCCTCAACGCCTTCTCTAAAGGCTAGTAGTCTATCGCACAATACTCAAGATGAATCTAGCCACAGCAGCAAAAAACTGGTTGAGTCGCCCACCACTAGCATTAGTCCTCATAGGGGCGGCTCATCTGGTATGGCTGTTTTGGTCCATAGCTCAGGTCATAGCCCAGCCACATTTGTCTTATACATGGGTTCAGGCAGCGTGGTTGCTTCTATACACAGCATTTTGGTTGGCAGCCTGTAGCTTACGCAAGTGGGGAGTTTTTGGCTACACTGCTCTGGTCTTAGTAGATATAGCGCTCCTACTTCTTGTCAAAGACACAGTTACTCGAGCTATATATGTTAGCAATTTAGCAGTCATAGATGCCGTTTTCAGTATAGTATTGCTGTTATACTTCAAGCGGTTTCGTTAGCTTAGTGGTGGGGTGGGCGAGTGTCCAGTCCGGTATTACCCATAAATATCTTTATAGCTATGGCCAGCAATATCACCCCAAAAAATTTACGTACTACCAATATACCCGATGGCCCTAGTAATCGCTCTATAGTATTCACCGATCGTAGAGTTATATAGATGATCACCAAGTTGATAAAGATTGCTATCAATATATTGTAGTACTGGTAAGCAGCTTTCAAAGACATCACAGTAGTCAGCGTCCCCGATCCCGCTATCAGCGGAAATGCTATCGGAACTACAGTACTAGTATTTGCACCACCTTCCTTATCAGGTTTAAAAAACTCTAACCCCAGCACCATCTCTAACCCTAATATGAATATCACTATCGAACCCGCTATTGCAAAAGACTTTATGTCTAGTCCCATAAATTGTAGCATCTGTTCTCCTATCAAAAAGAATAGTAGCATCAACCCTCCAGATATCAATGTTGCTTGCATAGCATTGATATCACCAGTTTTTCGTTTTATACCTATTATTACAGGCAGCGAACCAAGCATATCTATAACCGCAAACAGTGTAAACGAAACAGTTACTATTTGCGAAATGTCAATTTTTGTAAGTCCAAACATGTGGCAATATACCTCACTTACCCAATATTATAAAGTGGTTGCACTTCCTTACATTTGCTCCGCAATAAAGTTATTATGTCTATTCCCAACTACAAGCATACTGCAGCTGAGCGTTTCATGCGCTATGTCCAAATCGATACTCAGAGCGACCCCAATTCTCCTACCCAACCATCTACCGAAAAACAAAAAGATCTCAGTAAGATATTGGTTGAAGAGTTGCTGGCAATAGGTATTGTAGATGCTGAGTTGGATGAACATGGTTACGTTTATGCTACTATACCTTCTAATGTTGATAAGCAGGTACCCGTCATATGCTTTTGTGCTCATGTCGACACTGCTCCCGATTGTAGCGGTAAGGATGTAAAACCTATTATACATAAAAATTATACTGGTGCAGATATTATTCTGCCAGATGACAATAATGTTGTGATATCTACCAAAGAGCACCCATATCTCTTAGAGAAAATCGGAGATGACATTATAACTGCTTCAGGTAAAACCCTATTAGGTGCCGACGACAAAGCTGGGGTTGCAATAATTATGGATTTAGCTAATTACCTAATCAGTAATCCTGAAATAAAACATGGCGACATAAGAATTCTTTTCACTCCTGATGAAGAAGTTGGTCGTGGAGTTGCTGCCGTCAATATGTCTAAACTTGGAGCACATTTTGGTTATACATTAGATGGTGGCGAAAGAGCTCACCTGGAAGGTGAAACTTTTTCGGCTGATTATGCTACACTAGTATTCTCTGGTATCAGTGCACACCCCGGTTACGCTAAGGGCAAGATGGTACATGCAATAAAAGTAGCATCTGCATTTGTAGATCTGCTACCTAAGAATGAATGGTGTCCGGAAGTAACAGAAGGCATGCAAGGTTTTGTACATCCAGTTTCTATTGAGGGAGGTCTTGAACAAGCTACAGTTTCTTTCATCATAAGAGATTTTGAAACTGAACAATTAGCAATTCATGAGGCACGACTAAAAGAAATAGCTGAATCTGCAGTTGCATCTTTTCCTGGCTCCTCTGTAACAATGACAGTAAAAGAGCAATACCGAAACATGAAAGAGGTACTTGATACATGTCCTCATGTTATGGAATATGCTGAAGAAGCTTATCGCCGTGCTGGTATGTCACCCATTAGAATGAGTATACGTGGAGGGACAGATGGGTCACGACTTTCATTCATGGGTTTACCTTGCCCTAATATTTTTACAGGAGAAATGGGTATACATTCTAAGCAAGAATATGTAAGTGTGCAGGATATGGAAAAAGCTGTTGAGTCTATAGTACATTTATCACAAATTTGGACAGAGAAGTCATAGGGTATTTTCTATACTATTATACTCATTGAAAAGTCTTACTGTTTCTACAGCTTCTTTAACGTCATGTACTCTTAATATGCTTGCACCATTCATGAGTGCTACCATATTTATTGCAGTAGTTCCATTTAGAGCTTGTTCTGGTTCAATTCCTAGAGGTTTGCATATCATTGACTTTCTGGATACGCCAGCTAAAACAGGATATCCTAAAGTTGTAAATACTTTCAGCATACTTAGTAATTGATAATTATGTTGTAATGTTTTACCAAATCCAAATCCTGGGTCAATAATTACATTTTCTATGCCCGAATCAATGCATCTTTTAATTGTGTTTGCTAGTTCATTTTTTACCTCTTGTACTACACTATTGTAAGTAGGTGATATTTGCATATTCTCTGGCTTTCCTTGTATATGCATAGCAATATATGGAACCCCCAATTCCGCTACTGTATTTAGCATATTCCTATCGAATTTGCCTGAGCTTATATCATTTATAATATCTGCTCCCTTGAGAATAGCTTCTTTTGCTGTATCTGAGTTATAAGTGTCTATAGATAGCCATATATCAGGGTGTGATTTTCTTAATAATTCAATTATTTGAATGGTTCTCTCTTGCTCGAGATTAGAATCTATTAATGGCTCACCTGGTTTAGTGCTAGCTCCCCCTATGTCAAGGATTTTTGCTCCATTATCTACCATCTCTTTAGCTAATTTAAAAATGCTATCAATATCACTACACCTCCCTTTGTTATAAAAGCTATTAGGTGTTACATTAATTATTCCCATCACTATAGGGTTAGATAGATCAAGGATTTTGTCTTTATTTTTAAATTTCAGCATAGGTCCGTTGATAAAAAACGTAATACTAAGTCTATTTTCATTTAGTTGTCTATTTAAGTTTCTAAAAGTTGCTTACTAGTATATAATCTACTTTTGGTCAAATAATTTTAGCTGAAAATTCCTCATTACTTATTTTAAGTTTTGATTAACCACAAGTATTAGTAATGAAAAGAAAAACCTAGTATTTTCACGTTGAAAATTTAAATAGTATGAAAATAATTTTGTGGATACTTAGAATTGCAGTAGGGCTTCTATTCATTTTCTCAGGTCTGGTTAAAGCCAATGATCCATTAGGTCTTACCTATAAAATGAACGAGTTTTTTGAAGTTTGGGGAATGAGTTTCATGCTTCAATACTCTTTATATCTTTCAGTAGCCATGATTGTGTTTGAAATTACATCTGGTGTCGCCATGATCATTGGTAATTATTTCAAACTTTGGGTAACCCTTTTACTTTTATTGAATATATTTTTTACTTTCCTAACTGGTTATGCTTTATATTCAGGTAAAATTAAGGAATGTGGATGTTTTGGCGATTGTATAAAAATATCTAATACTGCTACTTTTTATAAAGACGTGGTTTTAACTGTTGCTGTTTTCATTTTATACATTTTTAAGAACAGGGTAAAGCCTGTATTTAGAAACTACTCTATTAATGTTGGGTTAGTAAGTGTAGGTGGCGCATTAGCATTGTTTTTACAGTTGTGGGTTTTAAGTCACCTGCCATTTTACGATTGTTTGCCATATAAAATTGGTAACAATATCTTTATGAAAACTAAGCCTGGGCCAGATTATAAAGAAGCTGAGTTTAAAACTACGTTTATTTATGAAAAGGCAGGAGAAAAGAAAGAATTCACTGCTGAAAATTATCCCTGGCAGGATACAACATGGAAATTTGTTTCATCACAGTCTGTTGAAGTGAAACCAGCAACTGGTTTGCCAGAAATTCATGATTTTGTATTAACAGATGTAGACAATGTAGATCAAACAGCTCAGATTTTAACTACCAAAGGAAAAGTATATATTTGGTTTGTGCGTGAACCAAATAAAGCTCATTTAGAAACAATAGACCAAATAAAATTATTAGCTAAGAAAGCTAAATCAGAAAATATCCCGTTTTATGTAGCCTGTTCATCTGGTAGGGATGTCTGTATTTCTTTACAAGAGAGTTGGGATATGAAAGATGTTGCTTTTTTAACATTAGATCTCACTGCATCAAAAACTGCTATTAGAACCAATCCAGGATTAATGCTTTTGAATAATGGAGTAGTTAGTGGTAAATGGGGGTATTTAGACTACCCCGACTCCTTATAACAAAGAATTCACGCTTATTTGTAAAAGTTATAAAACTATATCATTATGATTTCCTATCACGTGTAATAAATTAAAAAAATATTTCAATTATCTTTGAAAATTCCAAGGCTTTTCATGATATATAAAATATATTATAGTCCATATTGTAGAGTTTACAATAAACCACACTAACCCTTGTAAATCAAACCAGAACTCGAAAAAACTATAAATATGTATATCCTCTGTATTTGTTGTCGATAAGATAACTTTAATTTTATCATTTGCATTGTAAATCTCTGGAATATTAGGGTTTACCATTATATTGTATAGTTTATTTTTGTAAGTATATTCAACGTAAACAAAGTTTTTGTTTGTATTTCTGTTTCTGTTAAAATTTGTAGTAATGTTTACAGTTTCAGTGATTTTAGCGTCTATTATTATGCCATTATAATATTTTACCAAGATTTTAATTATAAATATCAAAGCAAAAATAATAATTACACTGAAATAAATTTTTATGCCAAATTTGTTAAGAATATTTTTCGCAATCAATGTACAATAAAAAATAGTAATTTAATTTGTCTTCTTTAGTGTTTCTACTATAATATTATATAGATAAATGTCTTTTCTTGACTCTTCATTTTTATTGATGTAATCTAGCAATATTTTTTTATCTGAGTTTACATCATTTGAGTAGTTCAGAATTGATGGAATGTTATTTTGAACAGCATACCTCAAATATCTTAGTTCTATATCGTTTGGTGCAATTTTTATAGCGTTTTCCAAATTGTTCTTTCCCTTTCTGAATGAAGATAGTTTCGAATATGGGTTATAAATATATTTGCATATCATCATTTCAGATACTCCCTTATAGCCTAAGCCAATTGCACTTGAGAATTCATTTTTGTGAAAATAGTTGTACAAGGAGTCTGCTCCGACTTTAGAGTTATATGCAGATTTTAATAATTGTCTTGATTTTTCTAAATCCTGACCATATGTGTTGTTGCAGATTATGCTCAGTATAATAGGTATGACGAGTCTCACCTAACAAATATACAAGATTAACAGTTACAAAATTCTCTTAGCAAGCTATTATGATGGTATAAGTTTGTAAAATACAACAAGCAACCTAATAAGGCTACCTTTGTCAAAACAATTGTGGTGAGTTATATTATTGAGACAGAAAGTTTATCAAAAGCATTTG
>CALRKH020000150.1:0-6368 GCA_943367855.1 Asaia bogorensis
ATGGAAGCTCAGCCAGGCACTCTCAGTCTTCATTCAAGCCATTACAGATAGTTCCTATGCTGTTGCTGGGGCCTCGCTCAGTGCCTTGCGCTCACTCGCTCCCGACACCGCCTATCTGCTAGCCACATCCCTTCGTCATGCCTCCCTCGGTGGCGAATTGGCAACACAAGTCTTCACCACCATCGCCCACAAAGCTGATATTCAAGACTTAGAATGGTTGTCGGCTTTTGCAGCACGCAGCTTTGGTGGCAAGCGCCTCTCTTGCATGCACGCATTGTCTGTTTACCTCAAGAAGTTGTCTACTGATACAGCCTTTAGCCAAGCGCTTTCTGTAGCCGAACGGCTCACCATTACCGAGACCGAAACCCGTAGCAGGTCGGCTATGGCAGGTATACTCTGTCAGCTAGCCCCCAATTATCAGCACAGTCCCGATGAGGACAAGAAAGAAGATCATCCCCGATTAGGCATACTCAAGAACGCCATTCAGCGTATACTCATTGCCGAGCAAGACGCCACAGTGCGCAAGAAAATACAAGCTCAGTTCGATGCCAATTTTCAGTAACCCTACCTCCCTTACCAGTTAGGTCGGTGCGGCCCTAGTGTGCGCCTATACATGTGGCGCTCCTCATTATAAAATTGTATACCCAGTGTCACGCCACAGTCTAGTAGCGATGCTGGCCCCAGTGTGTAGAATAGATTTTCATTGATGTTCGTCACCTCTTCTAGCGTCTGGCAATATTTCAATCCAGCGTTGAACGATATAAAGAATGCACCCAGATTGAGCCTCCTGCCTAGCCCCCCACCTATAAACAGGTAGCTGCCGGGCTCATTAAATGCCTCATTCCAGCCAGAGTAGTAGTTCTTGGGTGTATACCCCGCATCTCCTATCCCTACCTTGCCGTAAAAGAAAGATTCCCATCTGTCATGTGTTCTGTAATATCGGTGATACTCCGCAGCACCCTGATAGCCAGGAAAAAATCCATAATAGGTCCTGTAGCTGAGCAGCACAGAGTTCTCTTGGTTCAGCCTATATTGTAGCTTACCCCCAAACTTATTACCCAGGCTCAGCGGATTGGTAACATGTATCGAAAAACGGGGCGCCACATACTGCGCATAGCTGCGCTCACTTACTACTGTCGCTAGCAGGGCCAGGCATATAGTGGGTATAGCTGTTCTTAGTATCATGCGCTGCATTCTTGTTTAGTTACAAATATCGCTTTTGTAGCCCAGCAAACATAACACACATCCCGCTAACATGCATATACGTTTATTCAAAAATTTTGCGCACAGCCCAGCCTTTTAGTTGCAGTTCTTCCCATTCTTGCTCAGGCACACTATCATAGGTTATTGCGCCACCTGTCATGTAGCATAGCCTTTTTAACTCTTGGTTATAGTGTAGGCTTCTTATCACCACATTAAAGTCCCCATCACCCTTAGGGTCTATATAGCCTACAGTGCCCGAGAATAGCTCTCTTCTATAGTTTTCATACAGGTCTATGTGTTCCATCACTATATACTTGGGGGCTCCTGTCATACTACCCATTGGGTAGCTGCAGCCTATAGCATTCACTATATCCTTATCCGCTTCCAGCTCGCCCGATACTGTCGATATCATTTGGTGCACACCCGGGTAAGCATACACACCACACAGCTCATCTACATTTATACTGCCGGTTTTGCAGCATCTCGCCAGGTCGTTGCGCATCAGGTCCGTTATCATCACATTCTCTGCACGCTCTTTGGGGTCGTTTTGCAGGCGTGCAGCGGCCAGTTCATCTGCTTCAGCAGTAGCCCCTCTCTTGGCGGTCCCTTTTATAGGTTGGGCATACACACGCACGCCATTTTTGCACAGGTAGCGCTCTGGGCTGGCACATATCAGGTAGCGCCCGTTGTTTTTGTAGTATGCAGCAAACGGTGCTGGCGATAGTCGGTTCAGTTTATTGAAAACCGCTAGCGGGTTCAGCTCCACATCATTGGCCTGTGCTTGTGTGCAATAATTGATTTCGTAAAAATCCCCTGCTGCTATGCGTGCTCTTAGTCGCTCCACTGTTGCCACATAGGTTTCTTTATCGGTCTTATTCTCAAATGCTACGCTCGGTAGCTGCTCATTGGGCTGTGTATCACTACTGCCTAGTATTGCGGTCATAGTAGCAGCCGCATCGCCAGTAGTTTCCACACTTAGTTGGCTCTGCTCTTTGTTCATATAGCACACCACTTCCGGCACCCAAAAGTAGCAACCCTCAAATCCTATATAGCCCTCATGCACCGATCTCAAGCCCGCCTCTAGCTCATTCTTATAGTCATAGGCTATGTGTCCAAACAGCCAGTCTTGCTGCGCTGCATGCAGTTGCTGCACTTGGGTTAGGGTAGTGGCTGTCGCTCCCTGTCCACCACCACATGCCATCAGGCATTCATATCGGCTTGCTAGGCCGCTATAGTTATTACTATCCAGAAAAATAAGAATGCTGAATTGGTTGGCCCAGTTCAGCATTCTTGTTTTTATGAGCCCGGCACTTGCCGGGTCTATGGTTATCGTTATTGTGTTACGTGTCAATGCGTCAATTTTTTTTTGACTCCTCACGTTTCTTTACCGAAACTTAAAAATCATCATCATCATCGTCAAATCCACCACCTCCGTCAGAGAAGAAGCCCAAATCCTTGAACTCATCATCTACATCAAAGTCATCGTCTTTTGATGATTTCTTCTTAGGCGATTTACTCTTCGATTTTGGAAGATCAAACTCTTCAAACTCCTTGTCCAGGTCAAACTCGTCATCACTGTCGTCCAAGCTGTCATCATCATCATCATCCATATCGTCGTCGTCATCATCTATGTCATCGTCATCATCATCATCCTGTTTCTTCTTCTTAGTCGCTGCCACAGCCTTCTTAGGCTTTTTCGCAGGTGCCTCATCTAGCTCCTCGTCCAGGTCATCATCGTCGTCTAGTTTCTCTTTTTTCGACTTCGGTGTTGCTTTCTTAGATGCAGGAGCCGCGCTTTTTTTCACGCTCTTCTTAATGTCAGTTTTTTTCTCTGGTTTTGATTTCATAGCCCTAAATCTTGATGCCGTAAAATTTTAATAGTTTGATGAAATTGCCAAATTTTTTTTGTTACACTACTATATTTATTTTCTAACCTATAATACGATTAGTTGGTCTCTGCCTGTTCCGTTCGATATGTGCGATATCTTGGTACCCAGATATTCCTCTATAAAACTACAATATTGCTTAAAAGTTTCCGGTAGCTCCGCATACGTATTGCAGGTGCTTATCGGTTTGTCCCATCCAGCAAATTCGGTATACACAGGTGTTATGTTGCCTTCGCATAGGTCATATGGTAGCTCTTGTGTCTCAGCCCCATTCACACTATAGGCGGTTGCTGCCATCAGTGGGCTAAAGCTATCTAGTACATCTGTTTTGGTCACTATTAGCTTGTTCACACCACTCAGCATTATCGCATACCTCAGTGCCACTAGGTCTATCCAGCCACATCTGCGGGGTCTGCCAGTTGTCGCGCCAAATTCCGCTCCTGCTTTTCTCAGCGCCTCACCAGTTGCATCTTCCAGCTCTGTCGGAAAAGGCCCTCCACCCACTCTCGTGCAGTAGGCTTTTGTTATGCCATATACATCTCCCACTCGGCTCGGTGCCACACCCAGCCCACTGCATACGCCTGCGGCTATCGTGTTAGAT
Organism: Asaia bogorensis; assembly: GCA_943367855.1. GTDB lineage: Bacteria > Bacteroidota > Bacteroidia > Chitinophagales > Chitinophagaceae > Nemorincola. Next base: position 3,691 of record CALRKH020000150.1, read on the forward strand.
GAGGTCACAAACGGATACGTACCAAAATCCACATCCAGCATGCTTCCTTGCGCGCCCTCTGCCAATATACGTTTGCCCGCCTTTAGATGGTTGTCTAGCCAGTATTCCGCATTCACTATCTGCAAAAAACGCAGGCGCTCCACAGCCTCAAAAAACGGTGCTTCCCACTGCTCCCATTCCACCGCTGCACCACCATATTGCTTTATCAGCATCAGGTGTTTATCTCTCAGTTTGTTATACTTTTCTCTGAAGTTGGGCGATAATATATCCCCTATTCTCAGGCCATTTCTGCCCGTTTTATCCATATAGGCTGGGCCTATACCTTTCAGTGTAGAGCCTATCTTCTCAGCACCTTTCGCCGCTTCCGATGCCGCATCCAGTGCCCTATGTGTAGGCAATATCAAATGCGCCTTTTGCGATACGTATAGCCTTTTCAGCATGTCCGGGCATAGGGGCAATATCTTGTCTATTTCATTACTCAGGGTCACAGGGTCTATCACCACACCATTACCTATCAGGTTCAGGCAGTGCTCATGAAATATCCCCGATGGTATCGTGTGCAGCACCACCTTGCTGCCATTTAGGTACAGCGTATGCCCAGCATTTGGCCCACCCTGAAAGCGCGCAATAATGTCATACTGACCAGCAAGAAAATCCACTATCTTCCCCTTGCCTTCATCGCCCCATTGCAAACCCAATAATACGTCTATCATATCCGGTAATATATAGCAGCAGGCTCATCACCCACCTATTTCTTAATTCAAACGTCAAAAGTAAACTTAGCCAACTAAATAATAAAAATTTCCTTTCTCGATTTTTTCACTATTCATCTTTTACTCCCCCACACCCACACCCACACTTACATTCGCGCTCAGTTACTTTACGTCACCAACATACCTTGCACACATTCATTGCAGCGCTCTTCACTTCCCAAAGTCCAGATTTTGTAACAACAATTTGTTTCATCCACACAGCATACCGCGCTTAAACACAAACAAGCCACCAATTCGGTCGCTTGTTTATAAAGACTCACTCGCTTATACCACTCGCATTTCTACTCCACCACTATTTTTGCACTCACCCTGCCCACGGGTGTCACCACCTGTAGCAGATACATACCAGCAGCCACATCTAGTTGCAGCTCCTGTTCCTGTCCTGTTAGCCCATTGCTATGGTGCACCTGTCTGCCAGCCAGGTCGGTCACATACACATCCATAGGTATAGTCTGTTCTGCTTGCAGCAGCACTCGCATAGTGCCCGTGCTAGGGTTGGGCAGCACCCTCAGCTGGCTAGCCTCTAGGCGCACGCCACCCACACCCGTAGCAGGGTAGGTCAGCTTCATCCCACACAGCCAGTCCGTACTCGGCAGGCTCGTCACCAGCGCTCTTACTTTAGAGTAATTATTAAAGTATATATTATTACAGCTATCCACACATAAGCCAGTTCCCCTACATGCTACTGCTGTTGCTAATCCATAGTCGCCAACTGAATCAGTTATGTCACTTGGAAAAATACCATTACCAGCTATAGTGCTAATGATACCACTCGTCATATCAATTTTTGATATCCTGGTGCTATAAACGTCAACTTCAGAAACTATTAAATCGCCATTATTGTCTGATATTAATTGTGCACATACGCCCAACTTAACGTTTGTAGCCAAGTTGCCATCTATTCTAGTCGTTGCAGTGTCATTTCCAGCTACAGATGTTATAATTTTAGTATTGGCATCAACTTTTCGTATTTTATTGTATATATAATCATATATGTATAAATTATTAATATTATCTATACATATTGATCTTATTAAGCTTGATAGTTGAGCAGCAGTTGCTGGCCCTCCATCGCCGCTATAGCCAACCATACCAGTTCCTGCATAGGTGCTTATTATGCCTGTCACAGCATCCACTTTTCTTATTACTCCATTTCCGTGACCTATATAGATATTTCCTGCGCTATCCACTGCTATAGCACTTGGGAAATTTAGTTGCGCAGCAGTTGCAAGCCCTCCATCTCCACTATAGCCAAGCGGTAGCGAACGAGTGCCTGCCGCTGTGCTTATGAGGCCTGTTAATTTATTCACTTTTCTAACCCTTCTATTGTCATGGAGGTGGCATATCAATAAGTTTTCATCTTTATCCATACAAATGCTCCTCATTTCTCCGAGCTTCACACTTGTAGCTGGCACATTATCTAGTGTATCAGGATTATCACCATTTCCCGCTATGGTTGTTATAATGCCTGTTGTCGCATCTATTTTTCTTATGCAATAGGTAAAGCCAAAAGATTGTGAACTTAAGTATAAATTCCCCGCTTTATCTCTACATATTCCCAATGGCAAATTCAACAACGCCTGTCTAGCCGGTCCCCCATCTCCTGCAAATCCCATAGAATCGCTGCCCGCTATGGGCATTAGGTAATATTGTGCATGGCTCTGTATTGCGCTCAGTACGCAGGTAGCAACCAGTAGCAGTAGTTTTTTCATTTTGTAAAATTATACTTTAAGTTGATAGTTCTTATTTAAAAAACACCTCATTGCTGTGCCTACACCTTCACAACCCCCATTTCCATTTTTTATTCCACTACTATCTTAGCACTCACCCTGCCCACGGGCGTCACCACCTGCAGCAGATACATACCCACAGCTACATTTAGTTGCAGCTCCTGTTCCTTTCCAG
>CALRKH020000151.1:0-6250 GCA_943367855.1 Asaia bogorensis
AAATCGAGTGTATCTACCTTGTACATGCGTGGTAGTGTAGAGAGCATATCGTAGGTTTTGACACCGAGTGGCTGACCATGACCTACCAGATAAGCTATATATGGGCGAGTAGGTTTTCTGAGTTGATTGATGGCATTGGCAAATTTATATTCCAGCATTGCCTCAGCTGCAGTTATCTGCTCTTCGGCACCTGAGCCACGAGGAGCATCGAGCAGGTGAATGGGCATTTCGCGACCATTGTACTGAACGAGTGCAAAAGGGAAAAAGGGTTTCATGGAATACTCATCGTCGTCTTCGGTTTTGAGTTCCATCACAAAGATTCCTTTGTTTTCGAGATTGTGGGCTATTAGTTTTTTTTCTTTTTCCGTTTTGCCCTCGAAAGGGTCTGTGAAACGGAAAATGAGTTTGCTGCCAGCTACCTCTTTGAAGGATCGAAGCCGCTCTTTGACAGCCTCTTGCAGGCGTTGCAGGCCTGCAGGGAATTTGCCTTTGAGGTAAACATCTATCACAGCAACCTCGTCCATATTGCTGAGTAGCTGTTTAGTAGGTTGGGTGAGCGTGAATCTTTTTTCGTGCGTGAGATCGACTCCTGTGTGGAAGTAAGAAGCCAGCACGTTGAGACATACCACAATAGCAGCCATGATAACGATACGTATCTTGGCTTGCTGTTGCTGACTGTTTTTGCCCGGTTTTGCCATAACTGTGCTAAGAGACTAGCCCAAACCACCTGTGATGCCGCGTGTGCGAGCAGACAGGGAGAAACGGGTAAGTGATATAAAAAATGCTATTACGGATAAGAAATAAACAACGTCGCGAGAGTCTATGAAGCCACGGCTAATGGAATTGTAATGAAACTCCATGCCTACCATGCTGAGGTAATAATCTATACCCTCTGAAAATTTAGGAAGTTTGCTAAGCTGCTCGAAGCCAGTGTAAAGTAGGAAGCAAGCAAATAGGGAGAACAGGAAGGATACTATTTGATTGGCAGTGAGAGAGGAGCAGAAAACACCTACTGCCGCAAATGTGGCAGCCAAAAAGAATAGCCCAATATAAGAGCCAATGATGGCACCAAAGTCGATATTAATATCGACATAAGACAGATTGCTGATGGTATATACATAAACCAAAGTGGGCAAGAGCGCAATGATGATGAGTACTAGTGTGGCCAAGTATTTGCCCAAAATGATTTCAACATCAGAAACAGGCTTGGTGGAGAGCCACTCTATGGTGCCAGTGCGAAACTCGTCGGCAAAGGAGCGCATAGTGACAGCAGGCACTAATAGCAAGAGTAGCCAAGGAGCTATCTCGAAGAAGCGCTCCATGGAGGCATAGCCATATGCTAGGATACTATACTTTGGAATGATCCACAAGAAGAGGCTACAAAACGCCAGAAATGCGAGCAAGGCCACATAGCCGACGATGGAGCTGAAGAAAGAGTTGATCTCTTTTATGAAAATACTGCGCATCTATAGTTTACTGGGAGGGCAAATATAATAAAACGGATGCGGTTTGGGTGTTTTAAGGAAATGGTAAAAGTTTTAAAGGTGTGTTGCTACTGTTTTCCACTCATAATGGCTCCGTATAATATGTGTAGTAGTCCGAAGCCTAGTGCCCAGAATATGAGGCCATAGCCGGGGAAGAATAAAGCGGTGCAGCCCAGTGCAACCTGAAGCATGCCAAGATATCTGATATCGGATAGGGTATGCCGACTGGCACTTATGAGCGCCAAGCCATAGAAGACCAGGCAAGCAGCGGCCACAAATATGCCAATGCCATAGTATATGAACATGAATACAAAGACACTACCTGCAAAAAGTGGAAAGAACATCTGCACGAGCATGATACGAGAGGCTGGGTTCCAGACTTTCTTGCCTTGCCGGGCTGCACGCCTAGAAGTGATAAACAAAACACCTGCCAATGCCACTGTGAATATAGCAATGCCGAGGAATATGAAATTGGTGGTAAAAGAGTCGAAATGGTCGGTGCCTGCGTGAAGTGTGATGCCCACATTTTCGTAGCCTGGCCGCTGCAACCATTGATGAGCTATATATGCCCCTACCAGAGCAACTATGCCAGCCCAAATGCCACTCCACCCACTGAGCGAAATGATACGAGCCGAACGCTCCATAGCCTGCCGCATATCGTGCAGGGCTTTGCTGGCATCGTCTTGGTGGTCAAAATTCATGCATGGATGTTTTGTTCAAATATACGTGTAAATAGCGATAAGAACATGGTGCTAGTATGTAATGCAACGTTATGATTTGTATAAAAAAACCTCCCCAGAACGGCCGATTCGTAGGGAGGTAGTTTCAATAACATCTGTAACGATGCTATTTATTCCCTAGCTTTTTGAGTAGGGGGTTATTTATAGCCGCTTGATATTTGGTGTTGACCTCGCTCCAGTTGACTACCTGCCAAATAGCTGAAAGATAGTCGGCGCGTTTGTTTTGATACTTGAGATAATAGGCATGCTCCCACACGTCTATACCCAACACTGGAATGCCACGGGCTGCTGCTACATCCATTAGAGGGTTGTCTTGGTTGGGGGTGCTAGACACCTGAAGCGTACCAGTAGGAGTGACTATAAGCCATGCCCAACCTGAGCCAAAACGCTTGGCGGCAGAGTCGGATATTTGTTTTTTGAGTGCCTCTACAGAGCCAAACTGCTTGATGCAGGCTTTGCCAAAGTCGGACTCGGGGTTGAAGTTGCCAGTGCCAGCAGGAGCGAGCACCTCCCAAAACAGGCTGTGATTGTAGTGTCCGCCAGCATTGTTGCGGATAGCATCGTTGGTTTTGGAAATGCCTAGTAAAAGATCGATAAGTGATTTGGCTGCATTATCGTTGTTTTCTAGTGCTTTATTGAGGTTGTTGACATAGCCTGAGTGGTGCTTGCTATGGTGAATTTCCATAGTTTGAGCATCTATATGTGGCTCAAGTGCATTGTATGCATAACGAAGCTGCGGCAGGGTATATGGAGCCTGAGCCCAAGAGCTAAAGAAGCTAATGCAGGCGAACAGAGCAAGAACCATTTTTTTCATTGTACTGATTTTTTGATTTTAATGCCAAAGGTAGTGTGCAAAAGACAGCTACAGATGGTGGCTATTGTTAAAATAATGATGTGGATATAAGCAACAATAATGATGCTAGATTAATGGACATTGTGCATGAGGCGACGAATGAGCGGCGAAATGAGCAGCAGCAGCAAGCCTGCAATAAGTGCATAAATAGCCAGATTTTTGTAGCCATCGGTATAGGCCATCAATTTCTCTGTTTGGGTAGCATTTTCTCCAACTTCGGACATTGCCGCACCCAGGATACCTGCAGCATACTGTCCGTATGCACTAGCCAGAAACCACATGCCCATCATCATGCCATGTAGGGGTTTGGGGGCTAGGGTGGTCATGAGCGATAAGCCTATGGGAGACAGACATAGCTCGCCAAGTGTGCTGATGAGGTAGGCAAAGGTGAATAAATCGAGTGAAGTTTTACCATTGTCATCGGCAAAGAACCGAGTATAATAGTATAGATAAAATGAGATGCTAACGAATAAGAAGCCAATGCCGAATTTGACCACTGTATTGGGCTCTAACTTTCTTTTGGCAAGCCACAACCACAAGAGCCCAGCCAATGGGCTGAGGATAACAACAAAGACTGAATTGGAAGAGTTGTTGACAGCATTGGGGTCTATTTTGATGCCGGCAACAGTATCGTGCAAATTGTTGAGTGCAAATAAGCTAAGCGAACCACCTGCCTGCTCGAAGAATGCCCAAAAGAAGATGCTGAAAATAATGAATACCATGGCAGCCATCATTTTTTGTCTGGCTACTTTTTCGTTGAGTTTAAAAATCTCATAAAATATATAGAGTAGTGCAAGAGGGCCTACTGTGTACATAAAGTAGTCTGTGTATTCACTGTTTTTAACCATGAGATAAATGAGCGGAATGACCAGAAGAGAACCGGCGTAAACCATCAAATCATTTCGTTTGATTTGGGCTAGTGACATTTTACCCAACATAGGAGACAGACCTATAGGACCCAGGGTGCGCTTGGTGAAAATGAAGATAGATAAACCAATGATCATGCCTATGCCTGCTAGAGCGAAGGCGGCATTCCAAGAGTAGTTTTTGGCAACAACAATACAAAAATAGCCGCCCAGCAGTGCGCCAACATTGATGCCCGAATAGAAAAGGCCGAATCCGGCATCTCGCCGAGCATCTCCATCTCTATACAGATTGCCTACCATGGTAGAAATGTTGGGTTTGAAAAAGCCTGTGCCTATAATGGTGAAGCTAATGCCTATGTAATAAAGCTCTTTTGGCGAGAAAGCCAGTGTGAAGCTGCCAATAATCATGAGCAAGCCACCCCAAAAGATAGACTTGCGGAAACCTAGTATTTTATCGGCAAAGAGCCCTCCTACAAAAGTCATGGCATAGATAAAAGCCTGAATGCCACCATATTTTAGCTGTGCATCGCCCTCTGCTAAGAGCAACTCCTTGACCATAAAAACGGTGAGCATGCCGCGCATGCCATAAAAAGCAAACCGCTCCCACATCTCTGAGAAGAACAGATACCAAAGTTGTTTTGGGTATTTGCCTTTGAATTCTTGTATTTGTTCGATAGTCAATTCGCTGTTACTGTTCATAAAAATGTATTTATCGGAAAGCGATGAAACAAAGTAATGTAATAATTTGGTTAGTAGGTTGTGGGCGGGTTAATTCACGTTAAGAATCACCCAGTGCGGGCAGGGCATAAAAAAAGCGGGGTTTCCCCCGCTTTGATGAAAATAGAAGTGTTGCGTTGTTATACTACACCGTGCATCATTTTCTGCAACTTGCGACAAAGCAAGAAGAGAATAACAGATGCAGCACCAGAAAAGCCTACAAATATCATAAAGTAAGTGTAGAGGCTATCTATCTCAATGCCTAAGAATTGTGGGTGCGTAGGCAAAGCAGGGTCTGGGTAGAGCGAACTCATGGTGCCAGCTAGCTTATTGCCAGTGGCAATAGCCAGGAACCAAATACCCATCATAAGTGAGGTGAAGCGGCCTGGTGTAAGTTTATTGACCATTGACAAACCTATTGGGCTAAGGAATAATTCGCCAATAGTGTGTAAGAAATATAGTCCTGTTAGCCAAATCATACTAGCGCCAGCAGCTGGGATGTCTTTGGCGCCAACTGCAATGAACAAGTAGCCAACTGCAAGTAGTGCCAAACCGAGTGATTGCTTGTAAGGAGCTACAGGGTTCAATCCTTTTTTGGCAAGGCCCACCCACATAGCACTTATGATAGGTGCTAGCAATACGATGAAACCTGCATTGAAGCTTTGGAAGTAGCTAGCTGGCATAACTTTGCCGAAAACATTACGATTAGTTTGTTCGGCAGCAAAGAAAGTAAGGGAGGCACCTGCTTGCTCGAAACACATCCAGAAGAAGACAACGAATATCATAATAAGAATGATCACCCAAAGTCGATCTTTTTCTACTTTGGTAAGCGTAGGGTCTGTGATGATAACGAAAGGACCAACGAGCGTCATACCATAAATGAGCGAGCCCCAAACATCGAGCCCAAAGCCCCAGAAAAGCGTAGAGAAAACAGCTACTATGCCACCAATGAGAATTGTGAGCTGCTGTTTGCTGAAGCCAGCATCTTTTTTAGCCTCAGTGCCATCAGTAGGAGCATCATTCAACTTGTTAGGGCCAAGGCCTAGTTGACGACCATCGGGTGCGATGACATATTTGTCTTTGGTGGCATAGAATATAACCAAGCTAAGCAGCATGCCAAGACCAGCAGAAAGGAAGCCCCATTTGAAGTCGAACTCCTCGCCTAGGTAACCACAAACCAGTGGTGCTACGAATGCGCCGGCATTGATACCCATGTAAAATATGGTATAAGCAGCATCTTTCCTGCTATCGTTGTCGGGATAAAGTTGCCCAACCATAGTAGATATGTTGGGTTTGAAGAAGCCGTTTCCGAAAATGAGAAAGGTAAGCCCTGTCCACATTAGTGTGATAGCTGAGCCTTTGTCGGCATTGTGAGATAAGGTGGCTGAGAAGAAGAGCAAGAATTGCCCTAGTGCCATAAGCAGACCACCAATGAAAATAGATTTGCGATTTCCCCAATATCTATCGGCCATGTAGCCGCCAATGAGTGGAGTGAGGTAAACAAGACCAGTGTAGCTGCCGTAGATTTCGCTAGCCTGCGATTTGTCGAGCAAAAGCATTTTGGTCATGTAAAGAACGAAGATTGCTCGC
>CALRKH020000152.1:0-6198 GCA_943367855.1 Asaia bogorensis
AAAATAGAGCAACTGCTGCACCGACACCCCAACCTGCAAGTGCAAATACTGTTTATGGTGCCCAATGTACCTGGCGAAAAATACCATACCGCTGCCAGCCACCTGATGGCCATAGCGCAAACCGCTACCGAACAGGCGCAGGTGCAGCAGGCATTGGACGATTGGTACCTGCCGCCACAAAAAAATTATGAAGCCTTTGCCACCCAATACCCGCTAAATGGCGCCGTGGCTGCTGCTGCCCCGGCCATTACCGCCATGGAGCAGTGGACCAAGGCCAATGATATACGCTATACCCCCACCATTTTTTACAACGGCTACGAGCTACCGCCGGAGTACGATTTGGAGGACCTATCTTATTTTCTGCAGGAGTAGTGCCCTGTGGAAAAAAGCCCGGGAAGCACTCTTTGGTTACACCCTAACCACTGCCCGGCGGCCCGCACCCCGTATGGCCCAAAACTACCGGGGCAAACACCTATTTTTAAAACCGTTTAAATTGTACAAACAATGGAAACAAAAAAAATGAGCCTCGCTACTGTAGCAGGCAAACTCAGCCGGGCTGAGATGAAAAATGTAATGGCAGGGAATTCATCTTTTGAAGATACTGGGGATGAAACAATTGAATGCAACGATACTTGCCTGACAACAGCTGATTGTCCACGAGATAGAAAGTGTACAACAGGAACATGTGGTGGGAAATCAATCAAGGCTTGTTTCCTTTATTAGTCATTAATGAATACTTCGACAAATGATTTGTCGAAGTGTTCATTTAATATTAAGATACTCCATGCAAGAAAAATTAATACTGATTTTTTTAAAAGTAACAGCCATAATTCCACTATGGTCTATTTCATCATTTGGACAAAAGAATATAGATAATGTAATTATCAAGGGGAACATAGTCAATATTAGCAATCAAATTGAATTGGAGGATATGTCTGCAGTGGGAAGGATTTCCGCATCTAATCCTGAACGTTATTTTTTGCCAGATAGTCTTGGGAATTTTTCAATCAAAACACATGTAAAAAGTCCAGGATATTTTCGACTAGGCAGAAATATTATTTATTTGAGCCCTGGAGATAACATAAATGTACAAATCGACTTCAATCTTCCTGAAAAGGCAAAGTTTGAAGGGAGTAATTGGAAATTAAATGATTATTTAAAAAATACAGCCTTCCCAAAAGCAGGCTCCTATTGTGAATATTCTAGTTTAATAAAATCTACAGTTAATGAGACAATTGACGCTTTCGTTGATTATGGCAAAAAAAGGCATCAAAGTTTATTAGCCCTGCCAGATGCTAGCCCTTTATTTATTGAGCTTGAAGAAGCCAGAATAAAAGCAGATATCATCAACAGTATAGTGAGTTTAACTTGGTTTTATCCAGAGAGACACAAGTTATCTATGGACTCGAGTAAACGCTTCCAACAAACGTTTATGCCTCAAATTGGTAAACTAATAGAGCCGTTCATTAACAAATTCGTCAACAGTGACTATCTCGATCTTGTAGTTTATCAAAAAATTGCCGGGTATGTAATCAAATACAATAAGCAAGACTCTGCTAGCACATCCTCTTTAACTATAAAAGAATGGATTACGGCTAGTTCAATTTTTGCAGACATGAATTACCAGTATGAAAATGCTGACTTTGAAAAGATAAATGATCGTATTAACCTAATAGTTAAAGAAGAATATCGTTACCCATTACTTGAATTTCTAAAGTCAAAATCAATTTTCGCAAATGGGAGTCAAGCCCAAGATTTTGCAGCACTCAACATTAATAAAAAGTCGGTTAAATTAAGCGATTTAAAAGGTAAAGTCATCTTACTCGATTTTTGGGCTACATGGTGTGGCCCTTGTATTCAAGCATTTCCACAAATTGAGGCAATTAAACAACACTTTATCAATGACAGTAACGTAGTCATTCAATCTGTTTCTATAGATGAGAATACAGCTAAATGGGAATCGGCAGTATCAAAATATAATCTTGGAAAAAATACTTGGATTATAAACAGGTATGCTATCCCTGAATATCAATTGTACTCATTACCCCGTATTGTAATTGTAGATAAAAACTTCAGGGTGGCCTCATTTAGCGGTTTCGAACCGAGCGACAAGGAAGGATTAATTCAATTCATTGAAAAATTATTAATAGAATAATCAGACATCATAACGATTGGTCAATGCACATGATCTACTACCAGATCTTTTTTTTGAAAACTTAAGCTGAAATACTTGGTACTCTAATGATAAGAGACCTGAAATCAACTTTTACTAAATCAATAAATATTAAACACAATGGAAACAAAAAAAATGAGCCTCGCTACTATAGCAGGCCAACTCAGCCGGGCTGAGATGAAAAATGTAATGGGAGGAATCGAAGACATGGCAATTGAAGACGATCTTAAGCCAATTTGCAATGCCTGTACAAGTGATTCCCAATGCGGCATCAAAGTATGCAGAAGTTCACCATCTTGTGTTGAGCTAAAGGTTTGTGCAAAGCCCCTCATGTGTTAATTCTATTGGGGAGTTTCATTATAAGCATGAATGAAACTCCCCTTATTTAGATGGGGAGAGAATAAGTCAACGATAAAAATATTAGAAACTAAAAATATTCGACTTGAAAAAAATACTGATACTTCTGGTTTACTTTTTGAATTTCTCTTTAAGCATTTCTCAACCATTAGATTATACAATTGAGGGTTATGTAAGTAATGTCGATTCTGGAATGATTTACATATTACCTGTGATAAATGAAGCAAAATACTATGGCCCTAATTTCATGAAAGATTCTGCAATAATAAAAAATGGATTATTCAAGTTTAGAAGAATACATGATAATGATACATACGCTTACAGATTTTATATTCAAAGTAATCTTTCCAGTGGGGCAACAGATTTTGTTTTCGTTAATGGAGAGAATGTTTTTATAGAAATTGATTCGATTGACGAGCATATTTCTCCAAGAATTGCTAACTCTCTCTGTCAAAACGAAATGAAATATGAATACAATATTTTTTTTAAACGATTTATAGAAGATGTAAATAGATTTTACGAACACGAAGAAGTTATTTACAATAATTATGATGGCAAGTTACCTAAAGAAGTTCTTCTTGAATTTGAAGCGAAGCAAAAGCTGTTATCGCATCAGTCAGACTCATTATTTCAATTATATGCAGAATTACATCCAAACTCTCATGTAACCTTATGGAAAATGATTGAGAGACTCAAGAATATTGGGCATAACAGTTCTTACAGAAGCATTTTCAATAAGTTCCCTGTTGAAATTCGAAATTCACCAATAGGATTAATCTTTTTACAAGATCTATCTGCAAGTGAATTGCTTAGCATTAATTCGGTTTTTCCAGAACTTCAATTTCAAAATATACAGGAAGAAATTACAGTTATAGATAAACCTAAACTAGGGGGTTCATTTACCTTGGTTGACTTTTGGTTTACAGATTGTATGCCTTGTAGAAAGCAGTTTCCAGAACTTAAGCGCTTATTCAAAATATACAGACAATATGGTTTTCAAATCATCGGAATTTCTATTGATGAAGAATCCAAAATTGACACTTGGCGCAATTTAATTCATAAAGAGTCTCTTAATTGGCTACACTTATTGGATAAAAGTGGTAAGACTACAACACAACTTGCAATCAACTCCTTCCCTACAAACTTCTTGCTAAACAGTGATGGAGTGATACTTAAAAAAAATATTTCTATTTCGGAGTTAGCAACATTACTATCAGAGAGTTATAAAAAAATAGGCAAATGATTGCTTTAAAGCTATTATCAAAAAAAAGCCTGTGCACGACTATTAAGGCCAGTCATTTCATAATTCGAATGTTAGCTCTCAATAGTAATTATTCATCCCATGCCTTTCCCCCACTACCGCCAGCTCGATGCCATGGATTGTGGCCCTACCTGCCTGCGCATGGTGGCGAAACATTATGGACGCAGTGTAAGCCTGGAGTACCTGCGTAGCAAAACGGAGTATGGCAAGCAGGGTGCCAGCCTACTGGGCTTGGCCAATGCGGCAGAGGCCCTGGGCTTTCATGCCGTGGGGGCCAAGCTTACCCTGCAGCAGTTGCTGCAAGAGGCGCCACTGCCCGCCATCTTGCATTGGGATCAGCACCATTTTGTAGTGCTTACGCCGGCCACCAAAAAGGGGCAGGTGCAAATAGCCGATCCGGCCAAGGGGCTACTGATGCTGAGCCATGCACAACTGCAGCAGCACTGGCTCAGCACCCAAGAGGGCACAGAGGCCAAAGGCATTGCCTTGCTGCTGGAGGCTACCCCCGCCTTGCATACCCACCAAGAAGATGATGCGGCGGAGGAGCAAGCCGCCCCCAAGGTATTTGGCTGGTGGCACATGGTGCAGCAGTTGGGCAGGTACCGCCGCTACCTGTTGCAAGTGGGGCTGGGCCTGCTATTGGGCAGCCTGTTGCAGCTCATCTTTCCTTTTCTTACCCAAAGCCTGGTAGATACGGGCATCAATACCCGCAACCTCCATTTTATCCAAATTATTTTAGCGGCGCAGCTCATGCTGCTGCTCAGCCAAACGCTGGTAGAGTTCATCCGCAGCCGCATACTGCTGCATGTAAGTACCCGGGTAAACCTGCAACTGCTCAGTGCCTTTTGGGCCAAGCTGCTGCGGCTACCGTTCCATTTTTTCGATACCAAGCACCCGGGCGATATTTTGCAACGCCTCGGCGATCAGCAGCGGATTGAGCAGTTTCTCACCGGCTCTGCACTCAGTACCCTGTTTAGCCTTTTTAATTTGCTGGTGTTTTCGGTAGTGCTGCTGCAATACAACGCTCAAATATTTATGATTTTTGCCGCAGGCAGTGTATTGTACTTTTTATGGATTCGCTTGTTTTTGCGTTTTCGGCGCCGGCTCGATTATCAGCGCTTTGCCATTATGGCCCGTGAAAGCAATGCCAGCATGCAATTGGTGTATGGGGTGCAGGAGATAAAGCTGAACAATGCTGAGCACAGTTTCCGCTGGAAATGGGAGGGCTTGCAGGCGGCGGTATTCCGGCTCAATTTCAAAAGCCTGTCGCTCAACCAGTATCAGCAGTTTGGCGCCTTGTTCATTAATCAGGGCAAAAACATCCTCATCACTTTTTTGGTGGCGCAGCAGGTGGTGGAGGGCAAGCTAAGCCTGGGGGTAATGCTGGCGGTACAGTACATCATTGGTCAGCTGAATGCCCCCATTGAGCAGCTAATTGGCTTTACCCAACAGGCGCAAGATGCCAGCATATCGCTGGAGCGGATGAACGATATACAAGTGCTGCCCGATGAAGAACCGGCAACGAGCCAATTTCAGCACCGATTGCCGCAAGAGCACAGCATCCACATCAATAATCTCAGTTTTACCTATCCCGGGGCGGGCAATGAGCCGGTGCTGCGCCAGCTATCGCTTACCATACCGGCACAGCAAACCACCGCCATAGTAGGCATGAGTGGCAGCGGCAAAACCACCCTGCTCAAGCTACTGCTTCGCTTTTATGAATCGTACAGCGGCAGCATTACCATTGGCACCACTGCTTTTAGCAGCATTAGCCCAAGGTATTGGCGCAGCCGCTGCGGGGTGGTCATGCAGGATAGCTATGTATTCAACGATACCATCCTTAAAAACATCACCGTAACCGAAGAACCGGTAGATATGGAACGGGTGTTGGAAGCCTGCAGAATAGCCAACATACTCGACTATATAGAAGCCTTGCCACTTGGCTTTTATACCAAGCTGGGGGCAGAAGGGGTAGGCATGAGCGGCGGCCAGCGGCAACGGTTGGCTTTGGCAAGAGCCGTGTACAAGCAGCCGCAGTTTATTTTTTTAGATGAAGCCACCAACTCGCTGGATGCTAACAATGAAAAAGTAATTGTAGAAAACCTGCAACGGTTTTTTGCCCACAAAACGGTGCTGGTAGTAGCGCATAGGCTGAGCACGGTGAGGCATGCCCATAAAATAGTAGTGATGCACAACGGAGCCATAGCGGAAGAAGGCACGCATGAAAGCCTTGTAAACCTTCGGGGCCGATATTATGAACTGGTAAAAAACCAATTAGAACTTGGCAACGAATAACCATGTAACCTCCCCCTTTTTAGGACAGGTTGTAAATATACAAATGAGCAAATATTTTTGAGATGCCATCTGGAAACGGAAACGAGCTCTGCTGAGGAGCAACTCGCCAGGG
>CALRKH020000153.1:0-6161 GCA_943367855.1 Asaia bogorensis
GCCCAGCCTGTTATGCCTGGGTTTACTTCATGCCGGCGTATTTGTGTGGTGCTATATAATGGCAGATATTCTACCAGTAATGGTCGTGGACCCACTATACTCATTTGGCCCATAATTACATTAAGCAGTTGGGGTATTTCATCCAGAGATGTCTTGCGCACAAAGCTGCCTATTGGTGTTAGCCTTATCGCATCTGGCAGCAAGTTGCCAGCACCATCGCGCTTATCGTTCATGGTCTTAAACTTTATCACCCTGAATATCTTGTTATTTCGGCCAGGTCGTGGCTGCAAGAAGAACGGTTTACCGCTATTAGCTACAGCAAGCGCTATCGTTACTAACAAAAAAATGGGAGATAATATCGTAAATACCACTAGTGCTACCAGCCTATCTGCCAGAGGTTTGATGATAATAGCGTAAAAAGATTTGGCACCTTTCATATTAATACGTCACGGCGAAGGTAATAAATAGCCTTAACGGCAGAAATAATGCAAGAAATAAGACAAAATGAAGTGTAAAAATTTTGTTGGAAATATAGTTTGTAGTATTTTTGCAGTCCCAAAGACCAAAAGGGGGTATAAAATATGCTTATAATTGACTCAAAAGATTGCGAAAACATAGACAAGGCGCTTAAGAAGTACAAAAAGAAGTACGAGAAATCACGCGTTCTTACACAACTGCGCGAGCGTCAAGCTTTCACAAAACCATCTGTTAAACGTCGCACCCAAGTATTGAAGGCGATCTACCGTTTACAAATGGAGAACGGAGCTGCAGAATAGTAGCTTTCTGACTCTCAGGAGTAATAGCAACTAAAAATAAATTTGACCCTCAATTGTAAAATGAATAAATTTACAATTGGGGGTTAACTATGTTTGATACACATCTGGTAGACTACACACATTATCTTCGTTTCGAGAAACGTTACGCCCCCAATACGCTTACTGCCTACACCCGAGACCTTACAGACTTTAAAGACTATCTGGAAGATACTTATAGTCTAACTGAAGTAACAGCAGTAACTCACTTTCACATTCGTAGCTGGCTCACTAGCAACGAAAGTAAACGGCTATCCGCCCGATCAATAAATAGAAAACTATCAGCGCTCAACTCATTCTATAAGTTTCTACAGAGAACTGCTAAAGTTGAAAAAAATCCGCTCAATAAGCTACACGCACAAAAGTTGCCCGAAAGACTCCCAACTTTCGTTAAAGAGCAAGAAACAGACTATTTACTAAACGAAGTAACCTTTAGCGAAGGTTTTGCAGGGCAAACAGAACAACTTATTTGCGAACTACTCTATAGCACGGGCATGCGTCGTGGCGAGCTTGTAGGTCTGCAGCACGCAGATGTAGAGTGGTCTATGCAACAAATAAGAGTGCTGGGCAAGGGTAATAAAGAAAGGTTAATTCCAGTTAATGAACACTTGTTGGATTCAATAAAGTCGTACCTTGGTATTAAAATGAAACTGGGCTATACAACACACACGACACTCCTGGTTACGCCGTCTGGCGAGCCCGTGTATGCCCAATATATATACCGTATAGTAAAGAGGTATTTAGGA
Organism: Asaia bogorensis; assembly: GCA_943367855.1. Taxonomy (GTDB): domain Bacteria; phylum Bacteroidota; class Bacteroidia; order Chitinophagales; family Chitinophagaceae; genus Nemorincola. The sequence goes on from CALRKH020000153.1 coordinate 1,559, forward strand.
TTGGTAACTACCACCGCCAAAAAAAGCACACACGTATTGCGTCATACGTTTGCTACGCATTTGTTGAATAATGGGGCCAACATACAGGCCATCAAAGAGCTTTTGGGTCATAGCAGCCTTGCTGCTACCCAGGTCTACACGCACAACAGCATAGACCGACTTAAAGAGATTCACACAAAAGCCCATCCTCGCGGACGGGATATTATTAACAACAAAATTCATCAATCATGAATGTGCAAATTCAAACAGTGCATTTCGATGCGGACAGCAAATTATTGGAACACGTAAACGCAAAAATTGAAAAGCTAAAGACATTTCACGACAAGATAATATCTGCCGAGGTATACCTAAAGCTAGACAACTTTTCACATCAGGTAAAGGATAAGGTAGCCGAGATAAAAGTGTATGTACCCAAACATTCTTATTTTGTGAAGCACCAAAGCAAGACTTTTGAGCAATCATTTGACTTGGCTTTCGACTCTTTGGTAAATCAGGTAAAAAGATCAAAAGAAAAACAACAAGCTACTCATTAATAATTTGTAGTTAATCTTCAGACTAACATCTGTAACAGAGGCGGGGTAGCAACTCCGCCTCTGTTGTATTTTACAACTATCACACTTGTGTATTGTTCTAACAATCAACTATTTACACACGCCTTAGTATTGAAATTAATAGGCTTTACGCATATAAATTGTTGCCTATTCCATCACAAAGATTGTTATTTTTGTAAGTTATAGTTCTTGAGCTAGAACCATTCAATACACAACTGCATGAAACGTTTTTTATATAGTTTATTAATTACCCTATTTTCCATCGCTAGTTATGCCCAAACATCTATATCGTTTGCTACCGGAGGCACACCTGTATACACTACGCCTTGGGTTGGTGCTGGCAGCACTTCTATTGTTGGTAGCCACGTACAATTAACAGGCCCATCGGGAAGTCAAAATGGGCGTATTTACACTAGTACACCAGTTACATTAACTGGCTGTGGTTCATTCACTGCTGAGTTTGAGTTTCAGGTAATACCCAGTTCCACTTCTTGGGCTGTAGCAGATGGTATTGCATTTTGGATACTTAGCCCCCTTACTGGTTTTGTTGGAGGTGGAGGCATTGGATTGCCTACTAATCCTAATGGGCTAGTACTTGTTTTGGACAACTACGATAATGACGGTGCACCTAATGACCCATTGATATCACTATATGGGTATCCAACAGGCTTTACTGGCACATATGTTGAGGGTTCTACTACCAATAGAATAGGTGCGCTAAACAATCAGACATTTGTAACCGATGGTGGCTGGCATCATGTTAAGTTGACCTATGCTGGAGGTCAAGTGAAGGTATATTTTAACTACAGTGCTATACCTTCTATAACAGGTACATTCCCTATTACATCTACATCATTGTATTTTGGTTTTTGCGGCTCTACTGGTGGTGCATGGAGCACACAAAGCGTCAGAAACTGTAGAATTACTTTTGATAACATAAGCGATATTTATGGCCCAAACCCAGTTTGTGTAGGTCAAAATGTAACTTATACCGACTCTACAGCAGGTGGAGCCTGGAGTAGCAGCAACACTGCTGTAGGTACCATATCAAGCACTGGGGTTTTCACACCACTTACTGCAGGCACTACTACAGTGTCATACACTTACTCTGGCACATGCACTGCCACTAAAGTAGTAACGGTTAATGCAACAGCAGTTGGTGCTATATCTGGCGGTCTTAGTGTTTGTTCCAGCACCACTAGCACACTCACCAGTTCCACATCAGGTGGCACATGGTCTATCAACAATGCCACAATTGCTAGCATTGGCTCCTCATCTGGCATTGTTTCACCACTTCGTGCAGGCACTTCGTTCGTAACATATACAGCACCCAATGGCTGTATAGATACAGCTGTGGTTACAGTACGTCAGGCTCCACCCGTATTAACAGTTTCACCAACACCAGCTACTGTTTGTAATGAGGCAGTTTTACCACTCACGGCAGCAGGCAGCTCATCTTATCATCTTATACCACCGCAGAGTTGGGAGTATGGTGTGGCAACAACGCCAGGTTTTCCTGTAGATGGTTGGACCACTATTAGTTCATCATTTTTTTGGTATAGAGTAGATGGGGCCAGTGCTGCTACTCCTACCATAGGCAGTGCTGCATCTGGCAGTTATGTTGCCAACTTCAATTGTAGAAGTCTTGGAGCTGGCACTACAGGGTATTTACACTCCCCCAACTTCAGCATGGTAGGCGTCAATACAGCGCAAATTTCATTTTGGGTTTACAGAGACAACTCTGCCTACAACACAGCCGGATACAACCTGGAAGGTGTTACACTTTACCTTCAGTCCCCCACTGGTGGCACTACCCTTGCAGGTTTTGTGCCTAGGCGCGGAGGTGCACCTATTACTGGTAGTATCACAGGCACCTCTACACCTGCCACTTCTGGCTGGTATCAATACACTTACAATATCCCTTCTACTTACACTAGTGCTACCAATCAGATTTACTTTTATGGTTATAGCCAGAATGGCAATAATATTTATCTGGACAGTGTTACAATAATAGGCACAGTTGGTCCAGTAACCTGGTCGCCTACCACTTGGCTGTTCAATGATGCTGGTTATACTACAGCATATACAGGCACTGCTATAAATCCAGTTTATATGCGCCCAACTGGTGTTACGGCTGCACCAACTACTATATCCTATACTGCATCGCTCAGTAATGGCACCTGTTCTTCTACAGGCACAGTCAATGTCACTGTCAATCCTAACCCTAGTGCCATTTCTGGTGCTGCTAACATTTGTATTGGCACTTCTGTCACCTATAGTGCAACTCCTACTGGGGGCTCTTGGAGCAGTAGCAATCCAGCAGTTGCATCTGTTGGCTCATCATCTGGCATTGTTACTGGTGCTGGCTTAGGTACAGCTACTATTAGTTATACATTTGGCACTTGCACCAGTACAAGAGTTGTTACTGTTGTTTCTACCCCTGGTGCTATCACTGGTATTAATATAGCTTGTCTGGGTGCTACTACTACATTGAGCAATTCCGTTGGCGGTGGTGTATGGACTAGTGCAGACACTACTAAAGCTACTGTCAATCCTACTACAGGTGTTGTAACAGGCGTTTCATTAGGCACCACCACTATTACATATGGTTTAGCTACTTGTTTCGTTACAGCTACTGTGTCTATCAATCCCTTCCCTGCTGCTATTTCAGGTGCTACAGGCTTATGCGTAGGGGCCACAACTACTCTTACCAGCTCACCTACAGGTGGCATTTGGACATCCAGTGCACCAGCTATAGCCAGCGTTGGGGTTACCACAGGAGTAGTTAGTGGAAACGCTGCTGGTGCTGCTACAATTAGCTATCGTTTGGCTGGCTGCACAGTTATGCAAACCATAAATGTGGTCACATCGCCTGGCCCAATAGTAGGCTCATTCACTACTTGTATAGGCTCCACTACCTCACTCAGCCATGGCACTCCAGGCGGCACATGGTCTAGTAGCAATGTTACTATTGCTTCTGTAAATGCTACTACCGGCGTTGTAACTGGCGGTTCATTAGGCACTGCAACTATAACTTACACCATTAGCGCAGGTTGTGTAGCTACTGCAATAGTCACCATTACTGTAGCCCCTCCAGCCCCTACCGGCACTTTATCTTTCTGTGTAGGGCAAACTACTACATTAACACATACTACACCGGGTGGCTTCTGGACGTGCGGTTGTCTTACAATAGCTAGTGTAGGTTTAGGTACAGGTATAGTTACTGGAATATCCGTAGGATCTTGTGTTATTACTTACACGCCTCCAAGTGGATGTATCTCTGTAGTTACAGTTACAGTCAATCCGCTTCCATTTCCTATTACTGGCACATACTCGGTCTGCCAAACAAACTCAGCCACCTTAACTTCTGCTACCCCTGGTGGCACTTGGAGCTCTTCTTCACCCACCACAGCATCCATCAATGTCACCACGGGCGTATATACAGGAGGCACACCAGGCACAGCTACTATTACATACACTACTCCTTCAGGTTGTTTCACCACAAGAGTAGTTACCGTCAATGCTATACCATCAGCCATCACAGGTACCCGCACCGTGTGCGAGAACGCTACTACTGCACTCAGCAGTGCCACCGCAGGTGGAGCCTGGACCAGCAGCAACATGGCTGTAGGCACCGTATCTGGTGCTGGCGTAGTAACAGGTCTCAGTGCAGGTATCACTACCATCACCTACACTGTAGCATCAGGCTGTTTTGTAACAGCGGATGTAACAGTTAACACCAGCCCGGCAGCTATCACAGGTCCGCTAGGTCTGTGTGTTGGCAGCAGCACCACCCTGAGTAGTGCAACAGGTGGCGGTGTGTGGACAAGTGCAGACCCTGCAGCTACCGTACTGGCCCCCGGCCTGATAGGTGGTAGCACCGCAGGTACTGCAACCATTTCTTATACTATACCTTCCACTGGCTGTGCAGCTACAGCAGTAGTTACCGTCAATGCCTTGCCAGGCGCTATCACAGGAGGCCCATCTGTATGTTTGGGCAACACCCTCACACTGTCCAATGCCGCTACCGGTGGCACCTGGAGCAATAGCCC
>CALRKH020000154.1:0-6064 GCA_943367855.1 Asaia bogorensis
ACTCAATTCTATAGCGTTATTAGTGTTCCCTCCTATTGGGCATTATTTGCAAATGACTGCTGAACAATTTGGAACATGGTGTGCTATAGCAATTCATGATACAAGTTCAGTAGTGGGGGCTTCTACAGGATATTATGATGCTACTGGCAAAGAAGCGCTGGGTATAGCTACTACAATTAAACTTGAAAGGGCACTTTGGATAATTCCTATTTCTTTAGGCACTGCATGGTTCAAAAAAACAACTGGTAAGGTTAAAATACCTTGGTTTATTCTATATTTCGTTATCGCAATCGTCGTTTCAACTTATTTACCACAATATATATCTATTGCTAGCAAATCAATAAGTGGGAAAAATATTTTCGAATGGTTTTATCTGCTTGGCAAAAAGGGTTTAGTAATCACATTGTTTTTAATTGGTTCTGGACTTTCGCTAAACACTATTAAACAAGTAGGTTGGAGACCAATTATGCAGGGTGTTTTACTGTGGATTATAATTGGAATAGTGTCTTTAAGTGTAATACTAGGCATGTTGTCATAACCTCTATTGGTGGATTTATACAATTTGTTTAGCAGAAATTTATTCAAACGATAACTTTCATGTAAATTGCCAACCTGTAATGTGGAGTAAGGCATCGAGAAAATTAATTAAGAGGTGGTCTATCAGTATATGCAAAAGGTGAATAAGTTGATTGTTTATCTTGTATTGACATTAGGTATAGTGTATACTACTAATGCTCAAGATAAAAAAAATGACTGGACAGCGGAAGATCTGAAAGGCAAGGTAAAGAAGATGACCATTAGGGGGTTTAGGGCTGAGCCTGGCCCCAATAGTTCTGCAATTAAGGGTAGATTAGTTCATACAACTGTGAAAACCTACACTGAATCTGGTTATTTGTTAGAAAGCATTTCCAGCATAGGAGGGAGTTCAGTAGGTAAGGGGCCAGAACTGCCATTTAGATCAGCTAAAATTGTTTATAAATACGATAAGTATAACACTCTAGTAGGTAGCTGTAGCTATAATACCCAGGGGCAATTAGAAGATTCTTCTATACATGAAGTTGACGAGCGTGGCAACAGAATTATCTGGAAGATTTTTAAAGGTAATAAGGTGCAGGAGTGGGAGTATATATCTGAGTATGATAATACAGGTAATCTGTTGGAAACTAATGATTATCATTGGGGGCAACTAATAACCAGACATACTTATAGGTACAACGATCATAATAAGGTAACTATGGAGAGTGACCATGGTCCAGATGGAAGATTACAGGGAAGGCGAGTAATGAAATATGATGAAAATTGGAACAAAATTGAAATGACAGAATTTGATGGTAGTGGTAATTTTGTTAGCAAGCATACTTACTTTTATAATGATTATAACTGGGTTATAGAAGAGAGAGAGTATTTGACTGATGGAGTAGAGAAGTATACTCGCATAGTAACAGACTATGACAATTTAGGTAATGTTTCGGAATTGCATCAATATGATGAGAATGGTAAGTTGATTTATTACGGTAAGTTTGATAAGTTTAAGAATCATTTAGCTGATATAACATATGCTCCAGATGGTAGAATCAGAGAAAAAATTACAGCGCAATATAAATATGATTCATACGGGAATGAACTAGAAGAATTATTACAGCTATCTGAAAAATCTCCGGTAATAAAGAGTATTTATAAATATGAGTACGATGTGGAAGGTAATTGGATTCGTAAAACAGTATTCGAAGACGGAGAGGCAGTACGTATAGCAGAGCGCGATCTTGAGTACTTTTAAAAATACTCATTATAAATACAGTCCAGTAAATGAGTCTACCTGATAAATGGGAGAAAATAGCTAAAGAACATCAGAAGCTATATAAAAGGCAACTTGAAAAAGGTGTACGAAACAATATGTTGCGTGCTTTACCTCAATTGCATGAACAAGCATTTGCTGAAATTGATTGTTTAAGTTGTGCTCGTTGTTGCAAAAGCTATTCACCACGTTTTAAACAGCCAGATATAAAAAGAATAGCTAAAGTGCTAAGGATTAAAGAAGGTGAATTGGTAGAAAGATTTTTAAAACTAGATAGTGATGGTGATTATGTAACAAAAACTAGCCCTTGCCCATTTTTGCAACTTGATAATTCTTGCTCAATTTATGAGGACAGGCCTAGTGATTGTAGTAGGTACCCTTATACCAATGAAGATGTTTTGATAAAAAGAGTTCAACTAACTTTAAAGAATGCTACAGTTTGCCCAGCAACATTCACAGTTTTGGAGCAGCTATTACTGATTAAGTAAGGGGGGATCTCCCCCCCTCACTTAATTATACAACTACATTTATCATTTTGCCTTTTACTAGAATGAATTTTTTTAATTGCTTGCCTTCCATCCATTTTTGAATTGTTGAATCTGCAAGTACTGTTTCTTCTATATAGTTTGCGCTAGCGTCATTAGCAAATTCAAGTTCCACTCTTGTTTTGCCGTTCACTGCAACCGCATATTTAACTGTGTTCTCAATTAGATATTTATCTTCTGTTTTAGGAAACGTTTCGTTTAGAACCGTATTTTCATTTCCAAGCGCATGTTGCCACAGCTCTTCGGCTATATGAGGCGCAAAAGGACTTATTGCTATAACTAATTGGGATAAAATAGTCTTTTTGTTACATTGTAAACTAGATAGCTCATTTACACAGATCATAAATTGACTTATGACTGTATTGAAAGAGAATCGCTCTATATCTTCAGTTATCTTTTTTAGTGATTTATGTAGTGTTTTTAGTTCTGCATCAGTTGCTGCATCATTGCTTATATTCCATCCTTTGTCGTTTACAAAAAGTCTCCAAAATTTCTTTAAAAATCTATGAACTCCTTCAATTCCTTTTGTGTCCCAAGGCTTACTAACTTCAATTGGGCCCAAAAACATCTCATACATTCTAAAGGTGTCTGCTCCATATTGCTGCACAATTTGATCTGGATTAACAACGTTGTGCTTTGACTTAGACATCTTTTCTATTTCAGCACCACACAAAAAACTCCCATCTTCTTCAGTAATAAATTTTGCATCAGCATATTCTGGTCTCCAATTCTTAAAAGCATCAGTATCTAGAATAAGACCATCTACAATATTTACATCGACGTGTATTGCAGTTGTTGTATGTGGTTTTCGCTTATTTGCCGAAACAAAAGTATTTGTACCAGTTATTCGATAAACAAATCTTGAGCTTCCCTGAATCATTCCTTGATTCAATAATTTACGGAATGGTTCTTCAAAACCTATATAACCTAAGTCAAACAACACTTTTGTCCACATGCGACTATAAAGCAAATGGCCAACTGCATGTTCAGTACCTCCAATATACAAATCTACTTGTTGCCAATAATCTGTAGCTGACCTAGATGCGAATTCTTTTTCATTGTGTGGGTCCATATATCGCAAGAAGTACCAACTACTTCCCGCATAACCAGGCATAGTATTCGTTTCTCTGTTACCTACGTTTGTATTTACCCATTCAGTTAAGTTTGCTAATGGTCCTTCACCTTCAGGGCCAGGCTTATATTCACTAATGTGTGGTAACTCTACTGGTAATACTTGTTCTAGACTAGCTACAGTAGGCTCATCTATTCCATATGGCAAGTTGTTATGATAAACTATTGGAAATGGTTCACCCCAGTATCGTTGTCTGCTGAAACCAGCATCTCTAAGGCGATAATTAATCCTTTTCTTACCAATGTTATTTTTTACTAGTGCATCAACAGCTACTTCTGCTGCTGCTTTTATGTCAATTCCATTTAAGAATTCACTATTTAATAGAATGCCTGTTTTTTCGCTGTATGCTTCATTGCCATTGTAGTTGTCTCCAAATATGTTTGTTATGTTAATTTGGAAGTGTTTGGCAAAAGCGTGGTCTCTATCGTCGCCCGCAGGCACTGCCATTATTGCACCTGTGCCATATCCTACTAAAACATATTCTGATATCCAAACGGGTATATTGCGACCTGTGAAGGGATGAGATACATAGGCACCAGTAAAACAACCTGTTATTTGTTTTACTTCGCTCATTCTTTCTCTTTCCGAACGGCTTCTTACATATTGTTTATATTTTTCAACTTGTTCTTTTTGAGCATCTATAGTTATACGATCCACAAGTTCATGTTCTGGTGCCAGCACTATGAAGTCTACCCCAAAAATTGTATCAGGTCTTGTAGTGAAAACATTAATTTTTGTATCAGTATTTATAATGCTGAACTGTACTTCTGCTCCAATGCTTTTTCCAATCCAGTTTCTTTGCATTTCTTTCATGGCGTCACTCCACTCAAGTGTGTTTAGCGACTCTAGTAATCTATCGGCATATTCTGTTATTCTCAAGAACCACTGGCGCATGAGTTTTCTTTCTACTGGATGCCCGCCACGCTCAGATACGCCATTTACAACTTCATCGTTAGCTAAAACTGTACCAAGAGCTTCGCACCACCAAACTTGCGCATGCCCTTGGTAGGCTAGACGATAATTCATTAATAGATTTCTCTTTTCTGCTTTTGAATATTTACTCCATTCGGAAGCTGTTATTCTTAATTTATCATTCCCAGGGCAAGGGTGTTCTATATTTCCCTCATCAGCTAGTATGGCTTCAAGTGTAGATATAGGTTGCGCTTTTTGCTCTTTTTTGTTGAACCAACTATGGAATAATTGAAGAAAGATCCATTGTGTCCATTTGTAGTATTTCGCATCACTAGTTCGCACTTCTCTTTCCCAATCATAACAGAATCCAATATTGTCTAACTGTTCTCTATATCTTCTTATATTCTTCTCCGTAGTATCAGCTGGGTGTTGTCCAGTTTCTATTGCATATTGTTCTGCTGGTAGGCCAAATGCATCGAAACCCATTGGGTGAAGTACATTATAGCCTTTTAGTCTTTTATATCTTGCATAAATATCCGAAGCGATGTAGCCTAAAGGATGCCCAACATGTAAACCAGCTCCACTTGGATAGGGAAACATATCGAGTATATAATACTTAGGTTTATCTGATTCATTGGATACGCGGTAAACCTTATTTTGGTTCCAATATTGTTTCCAATTATTCTCTATTTCGTTGAAATTATATTCCATAAAGGCTGCAAAAATACAAAAGTAATAGTGGATGCTAGTTAGAGGTTTATCTCAATATTGACAATTGTATTATCTTGACAAGAAATAGCATTGAATGACCAACATTAATAACAATAACACGCCCAACTTAGGTCGTGGAGCCTTGCCAGTTTTAGTTTCGGTATTCTTTTTTTGGGGATTTATTGCTGCTGGCAATGGTGTCTTTATTCCATTTTGTAAGCATTACTTTCAGTTAGATCAATTTCAATCGCAGCTTATAGATTTTGCTTTTTATTTTGCCTATTACATTGGTGCGCTTACTTTATATTTCCTTGCTTCAGTTTTTCGGAAAGATCTGATAGCTCGATGGGGATATAAGAACAGTATAGTTTACGGGTTGCTATTTTCGGCTATTGGTGCAGTTTTAATGATTTTGGCAGTAAATGCAAATACATTTTCAGGTATGTTAATTGGTTTGTTTGCAGTTGCCTTAGGATTTTCTTTACAGCAGACTGCAGCTAACCCTTTTGCAGCTATGCTTGGTACTCCAGAAACAGGTGCTCATCGCATCACATTAGGAGGTGGGGTTAATTCTTTTGGTACTGCTATTGGTCCAATTGTAGTGGCGTTGGCACTTTTTGCCACCACTACAGCAGGTGAGGAGCAAATAAAATCTTTAAGCCTTGATAAGGTTACTGTATTATATGCATGTGTTGGAGGTTTGTTTGTTTTTGCAGCGGGTTTGTTTTACTTCTCTAAAAAACTACCTAGTGGCAAATATGAAGCAGAAATGGAAAGTTCGCCAAAAGCAATGACAGCTTTAGGTTTAATGACTTTGCTAATGGTAGCTGTTTTTGTTCCTATATTCCGTAGCTATATGGTAGATGCCAAAGATGCTCAGACATTATCCAATTTGCAGACGCAAAGATTCATTTGGGTAATGTTAGGTCTTGCAATAATATTGGGAACTTTGTTATTATCGTTATATAG
>CALRKH020000155.1:0-6041 GCA_943367855.1 Asaia bogorensis
AAATCAACAGGCTACCTCATTAAAGATAGCCTGTTCTTTTCGTTGTTGGGGTAGGATTACTTGTTATCCCTTCCGCCGCCCGATGGATTACCAGTTGTGCTGGGCCATCCGCCTTTTCCTTTTGGCATAGTTCAAATTTTAAATTGTTACTGCCTACTCTGTTTGCTTTTCGGCTTTCGCATTTTCAGAAACAAAAGTATCAGTTCGAATTACTCTATGGTTTGTTCCCGGAACGAAACGCCTATTATGGGAACATTCAACACCTGCGGGTTTTGAATATCTTTACCAGAATATAACGTATAAGCGACTACAACATGCAAGTGATATCAATTGGTGTTGACCAGGACGAAATATTGGCACTTCAGAGGCTGATTGACCTTATTCCAAAAACTGAAAAAACATCGGAATTTATGCTGAAAGTTTTGCCCTTCATATCTAATTTACAGGCTTCATTCGATGAGGGAGTGACGAATGAAGAGCAGCAACAGCCATTGAAAAGACGCACCAACAAAGGGGAAGTTGAACTGCTGAAAGCCGAGGTAGCTAAACTGAGATGGCAAATCAGCGGTCTCATGGTGCAGTCAATGTTATCAAAACAGATGACTTTTTTAGCTGGACAAAACAACACTGCAGTAGCTGCTTCACACCTTGCTGACCCTGACCCTGTGGAGCTGAAATGTATTAACCACGGCATTTTTAAGGTAAGCCCGCTTAACATCATTGCCATAAAAGCAAACGGGAAGACTAAAGTATTGTACTTACGACAGGCGATTACTCCTAAGAGGAGTAGTACAAAGTACATAACTTTCAAGGTTCGGTCCGGGTTCGACGAACTAATAAAAAAGGTACAGCCTCAAGTTCCCTCATTCCTTCGCGTTCACGACTCGTTCGTAATCAATGTTCGTGCCTTTCGGTTGTTACGCTCAGGAGTGTTCAAACTCGACGGTGACAGCGGTTCATTTGAAGACCCTGCTTATGATGCCGTTCGCAGGATTGAAACTGACTTCAAGTTCAACGAAGATGCGTTTCAGAAGCTCGTCAAGGAGATTGAAGCTAATGATGAATACATTACGAAGTTCCAGCCAACAAAAGCAGCTATGACCAAGGTTAACGGCTACATGGAGTACTTTGAAGACAAGTACGGCAACAAAGCGTAGTATCATCCTTGTTTGACCTGCTGGCACGAAGGAATAGCTTGACCGAAAAGTATTGACTTTTCATGTCAGTTAGTTTGAATGGTTACGAATGAGGGATTATTTAATTTGTGGCGACACAGCGGTAGTCATATTGGCGACACAAAACGGCTGTATGGAGGGTGTTTACCCCATAGAATTCAAAGGTGACCCCAGGGCCTGTTGTGATGGCCAAATGCGATGTAACCCTATGAAAATCAACACTTCAGGACATAAAAAAGCCTGATAATCTATTGACTATCAGGCTTTTACGTCGGGAAGACAAGATTCGAACTTGCGACCACTTGAACCCCATCCAAGTACGCTACCGGGCTGCGCTACTTCCCGAACAATTGGGGGTGCAAATATAATAGTTTTCGGTTGTTATTCAATATCCAAGCCTGTCTGCTGCTGCAACATTATCTATACCCTTGCTTATGGGTGCATAAGCTGCAATGAGGGTGTTTTTTGTACTTTGGCACTTGATTTTTTATTCACGATTTAGGATTATTTTATGTCTGCACCGCTCTTGTTTAGTCCTTTTAGCTTGCGCTCTGTTAGCCTGCGCAACAGGATAGTAGTATCGCCTATGTGCCAGTATTCGGCTATAGATGGTTTAGCCAACGACTGGCACTTGGTGCACCTGGGCAGCCGGGCAGTGGGTGGCGCTGGCATGGTAATGGCCGAGGCTACTGCTGTGCTGCCAGAGGGGCGCATATCGCCCCAAGACCTGGGCCTATGGACTGATGAACAGATAGCACCCCTACAACGCATAGCTACATTTATAGAGGCTCAGGGGGGTGTGCCTGCCATACAGCTGGCTCATGCAGGCCGCAAGGCCAGCCTCACCTCGCCCTGGCAGGGCGATGCCTACCTGCCACCAGCTGCTGGCGGCTGGGCCACTGTGGCCCCTAGTGCACTAGCCTTCTCTGCCGATAATAGCTTGCCCGCCGAGCTTAATACACAACAAATAGAAGATATAGTAGCTGCCTTTGGGCAGGCTAGCCGCCGTGCATTGGCTGCTGGCTTCAAGGTGGTGGAGATTCATGGTGCGCACGGATACCTCATTCACGAGTTTTTGTCGCCCCTTAGCAATAAGCGCACAGATGCTTATGGAGGCTCGTTTAGTAACAGAGTGCGTTTTCTGGCAGAGGTAGCAGGGGCTGTGCGCAGCCAGTGGCCCAACCATCTACCTGTGCTGCTACGCATATCTGCTACAGACTGGGTAGACGGTGGCTGGACCACCGAAGACTCTGTGGAGCTAGCCCGCCTGGCTGCTACCTGGGGCATAGACCTCATAGATTGCTCTAGCGGGGGCAATACCCCCGATGCCCGCATACCCGCAGGCCCAGGCTACCAGGTACCCTTTGCTGCAGCAGTGCGGCAGGCAGGGCTGCCTACTGGCGCTGTAGGCATTATAGTAACGGCTCAGCAAGCAGAAGACATACTGACCGCAGGCCAGGCCGACCTTATATTTATGGCCAGAGAGCTGCTGCGCAATCCCTACTTTCCACTACATGCGGCTGCCCAGCTAAATCATCAGGATGTGGAGTGGCCAGTGCAGTATGAGCGTGCCCGCAGGCGCAAGTAATTGGCTTTTTTGCCAATACGGCTGGCGTAGCCTAATTTTGCAGCTTATTGGGGTTGCGGTCTATGGCTGTGGCACTTATCAATCTTGTATTATTCATTAGTTTATTATGGTTTATCTTACCAGAGTCGAACACTTCAATGCAGCGCACAGACTGCACAATCCTAACTGGACAGTGGACGCTAACAACGAAGTTTTTGGCAAATGCGCCAATGCCAACTGGCATGGTCACAACTACGAGCTACACGTCACTATCAAGGGCACACCCAGCCCCGATACCGGCTTTATATTCAATGCCAAAACCCTTGGCGACCTGATAAAAGATGTGATTATAGAAAAAGTAGATCACCGCAACCTCAATCTGGATGTGGAGTTTATGAAAGGTAAATTTACCAGTGCCGAGAATCTAGCAGTGGGCATATGGGACGAGCTAAAGCCACATGTAGAGCGTGTAGGTGCTATGCTGCATGCCATAAAACTGGTAGAAACCCGCAGCATATACGTAGAGTACTTCGGCTAATGGCGGTGGGCTGTTATCCGCTTCTTGTTTACTTTCATCAATTTACTGCATCTTGGCTTACAACAAATCAGAACACTACGACCCGGAAGCTACCGGCAAACTGAAAACCGCCTATCACGATATAATAGAGGCCATAGGCGAAGACCCCAACAGAGAGGGGCTGCTAAAAACGCCTGAGCGTATGGCCAAAGCTATGCAGTTCATCACCCAGGGCTACAACACCAATGCTGCCGATATACTCAATGCAGCCAAGTTTCATGAAAACTATAATGAAATGGTGCTGGTAAAAAACATAGAGCTTTACTCTCTGTGCGAGCATCACCTGCTACCCTTCTTTGGCAAGGCGCATATAGCCTACATACCCAATGGAGTCATTACCGGCCTCAGCAAGCTGGCCCATGTGGTAGAGTGCTACAGCCGTAGGCTACAGGTGCAGGAGCGCCTCACCCACCAGATACTCGATGTGATACAAGACACCCTCAACCCGCTGGGTGTGGGTGTAGTAATAGAGGCCCAGCACCTATGCATGATGATGCGTGGTGTGCAAAAGCAAAATAGTGTCACCACCACATCAGCCTTCAGCGGAGAGTTTATGAAAAACGAAACCCGCTCAGAGTTCCTGCGCCTCATATCCGCCAACCTCAGTTAGTCATATTTCATAGCATACATCGCCATCAATGGTGATGCTATCATAAAACAAAAGGACCGCACCCTTATCTGGAGTGCGGTCCTTTTGCATATAGTACTTATGTGTTATTACAGAGTACGTTTCACCGATACCTCTTCGTATCCTTCTAGTATATCGCCCACGCGCAGGTCGTTGTAGTTTTTCACGGTCAAGCCACATTCGTAGCCTGCGTTTACTTCCTTCACATCGTCCTTGTAGCGTTTCAGAGAGCCTAGCTCGCCAGTGTATATTACTATACCATCGCGCACCAGGTTCACCTTGGTTTGTCTGGTCATCTTGCCATCCAGCACATAGCAACCCGCTATCGTACCTACACCATTTATCTTGTAGGTTTCGCGTATTTCTATGTTGGCCACAGTTTTCTTTTCCACCTTTGGTTCCAGCAGGCCTTCCATAGCGCTCTTTATCTCGTCTATAGCATCGTATATGATAGAGTAAGTGCGTATTTCTATATTCTCTTGCTCTGCCAGCCTTGCTGCCTGCATAGATGGGCGCACCTGGAAACCTATGATGATAGCATCTGATGCTGTAGCTAGTAGCACATCGCTTTCTGTTATCTGGCCCACGCCTTTGTGCACCACATTCACTGCTACTTCTTGTGTAGATAGCTTTTGTAGTGAGTCGCTCAATGCCTCTACAGAGCCATCGAAGTCGCCCTTGATGATAACACCCAACTCCTTGAAGTTGCCTAGTGCCAGTCGGCGGCCTATCTCGTCTAGGGTTATGTGCTTGCGTGCACGTATACCTTGCTCGCGCATGATCTGTGCACGGTGTGTAGCCACATCCTTAGCCTCGTTTTCGTCTTGGTATATCTTGAATTTCTCACCTGCTTGTGGTGCTCCATTCAAGCCCAGCACCTGCACCGGTGCCGATGGGCCTGCCATCTTCACACGTTGTCCGCGCTCGTTAAACATTGCTTTTATCTTGCCATGATACTGACCGCATACCAGCATATCGCCTTGGTTTAGCGTTCCGCTCTGCACCAGTATGGTAGACTGGTAGCCACGTCCTTTATCTAGCGATGCTTCTATCACACTACCTGTTGCCAATCTGTCCGGATTAGCTTTTAGGTCCAGCATTTCTGCTTCCAGCACTATTTTTTCTAGCAGCAGGTCTATATTCAGCCCTTTCTTGGCAGATATCTCCTGGCTTTGGAATTTACCACCCCAGTCTTCTACCAATATATTGAGCTGCGCCAGCTGTTCTTTTATCTTTTCTGGGTTAGCGCCGTCTTTATCTATCTTGTTGATAGCAAATATCATAGGCAGGTTGGCTGCTTGTGCGTGCGATATTGCCTCTTTAGTTTGAGGCATTATAGCATCGTCGGCAGCTACCACTATCACAGCTACGTCGGCTACTTTGGCACCACGGGCACGCATGGCCGTAAACGCCTCGTGACCCGGAGTATCCAGGAAGGTGATTTTCTTGCCCGTTGCCGTAGTTACCTGATAGGCACCTATGTGCTGGGTGATGCCACCTGCCTCACCGGCTACCACATTGGCACTGCGTATATAGTCGAGCAACGATGTTTTACCATGGTCTACGTGACCCATGATGGTAACGATAGGCGCACGAGGCAGCATATCTTCTTCGTTGTCCACTTCTTCTTCTTCGTCATCAGTGTCTTGCTCTAGATTGATGAATTCTACATCGAATCCAAACTCGCTAGCCACCAGTTCTATCACCTCGGCATCCAACCTTTGGTTGATGGACACCATGATGCCCAAGCTCATACACTTACTGATTACCTCAGCAAAGCCTACATCCAGCAAACTAGCCAGCTCGCTCACCGATATAAACTCGGTTACCTGTATCAGGTTACCTTGTTCAGAGTTTTCGGCAGCAGCACGCTTTTCGGCCATCTCGTCGCGTTTGTTGCGGCGATATTTGGCTTTCATGTTCTTACCACGGGTAGAACCTGTAAGCTTAGCCTGTGTTTCGCGTATTTTGTCTTGTATTGCTTTTGTGTCAATCTCTTGCTGTGGCAGATTTGCTGGCTGTCCAAAACGTTGGTTGCGGTCGCCACCAGGACCTCTACGGTCACCACCTGGGCGTTGTCCGCCACGATCGTTT
>CALRKH020000156.1:0-6026 GCA_943367855.1 Asaia bogorensis
CCTCCTGGGGTGGCATCGGCATAGGTTGTTGTAAGACCTGCGATAAGTGTATCAGCACCTGTGATTGGCTGGATAGGAACTACGGTAACTACTTTGGTAACAAATGCACTACCCACTGTATAAGTAATAGTAGTAGTACCTGTAGCTACTGTAGTCAACAAGCCTGTCGATGAGTTGATAGTGGCTACACCTGTAGTGCTGCTGCTCCATGTACCGCCTGGGGTAGCATCGGTATAGGTTGAAGTTAATCCATTAACTACAGAATCGGCACCAACGATAGGAGCGATTGGTGTAACTGTGATGACTTTGGTAACGGAAACACCACTAAAAGTATAAGATATAGTAGCTGTGCCAGGGGCAACACCTGTAATGAGACCTGTAGAAGAGTTGATAGAGGCTACACCAGTAGTGCTGCTGCTCCATGTGCCACCAGCTGTAGCATCGGTATAAGTAGTAGTAGCACCTGCACGAACAGTATCGGCACCAGCAATGGCTGCAACTACAGTAGCTGTAGTAGTAGCAAAACAAGTAGTAGGAAGCGTGTATGACACAGTTGTAGTGCCACCTGAAACACCTGTTATTAAACCACTAGCACTACCAATAGTAGCGACACCAGTATTTGAACTAGACCAAGTACCTCCACTAATCGTATTAGTGATAGTACCAGAACCATTGTATGCAATAACGGAAGTACCACCAAAAGTTGATGGTCTTGGGTTAACAGTAATATTAAAAGTATCTGGTGTACCAGAACAGCCTGATGAATAAGGGGTGACAATAACTGTAGATACAATAGGAGACGAACCACTATTTGTTGCTGTAAATGAAGGGATTGTAGGACTTCTAACCCACTTAGCTTGAACTGTTAATGATTTAAAAGTACCAGAGCAGGGATCTCCATATACTCCGTTTGAGGCTGGTATAGAAGCGCTATTTTGACCTAGCAAATATGATTCAACAATACTTTTTGAATTTGCGGCAGTACATGAACCACTTGCTACATAATTATAACATGAACCAGTAGTAACACCATAATTAGCATAATCTACCTGATAAAAAACTGCTCCAGCAGGTGCTGTTAGTACAAGATTTACATCTTCGGGAGAAGTACCACAAATAGTACCGGTATCTGGCATTGCACCCAGACCTATAGCAGTATTACTATTTGACCAAATGAAGACTGGCAAAGATGCACCACTAGTAAATGTAATTGCAGATAATGAGCTACCATCACATACCGTTTTATCTGTAGTAGGACTTAATGTTGGCCTAGCATTGATGGTAATATTTGCGGTGTTACCAGAAGATACTGATGCATTACAGCCAGAAGAATTCCTAATACCTGTTACGGTAACTGTAGTAGTGCCTGATGTATCTAAACCTGCACCTGGCACTGTGAAAGTACCCGTATTAGATGCCATGGTAATAGAAGCTGTTTGGGCAGCAGCGTTGTTAGTTCCAGTGAGGTTGTAGGTAACTGTATATGTACCAGCTGCCAAAGAAGTAGAGTTGATAGTAACAGTAGCGTTGCTAGTGGCACAAATTGGACTTGCTACTGAGGTAGAGAAGTTGGTGACACTTGGGTTGGCTGGAACTGTAAGTGTAACAGTAGCAGAGGTATCATTAGGGATACAAGCGTTGCTTACTATACAACGATAGGTGCGACTGTTCATACCAGTGGTAGCACCTGTGAATGTAAGTGTAGCTGTAGTGACACCACTATACACACCACCATTTGATAGGTTGGCAAAGCCACCACCAGAGTTTTCTTGCCACTGATAGCTAAGCCCTGTGCCAGATGATACTAAACCCATAGAGCCATTGAGCCCACTACATATAGTAGTGTTAACAGGCTCTGTGGTAATAACAGGGTTACAAGCAGCAAAGTTGACCGTAGCAGTATTGGTAGCAGGGGCGCCCATGATAGCAAAACTTACTGTTCTGACACCAGTAGCTGTGGAGCTAGTAAGGGTGGCGGTGTAGGTGCCATTATTATTATCGGTAACTGCGCTAAGTGTGCCGCCTGTGGTAGACATAGTAACAGTGCCACCGGTGCTAGTAAGATTGACATTTGCAGAATCCTTGAGCTGAACAGTAATAGTAGTAGTAGATGTACCATCAGCATTGATAGTGGTAGGAGAAGCGGAGATGGTAGAATTGGTGCGACTACCTGCAACTAAAACCATGCCACATAGTGTGACATTGCCCGTACTAGAACAGTTAAAAGTACTAACGTTAGATGAGGCTGAAACACTATCGGCCATACTACCTGCTGTTTTGTGCCCCACATAACAGAAACGTGCATTACCAATTTTGAGATAAACTAAAGTATGACCACCCTGCTCTGCAAAAATTGCTTTATCAACACCTTGAGTAAAACCTAATGGGAAACCTGGGTCGTAAGCTTGAGCATCTACAGCTCGACCAATCATTAAACCATCATTGTCTCCCCATGAATATAAATCGCCTGTATCTGTAGTAATTGCTACAGCAGGAACAGCTGCACAATGTTCTTGTACAGTTATTGTTTTAACTCCAGTAAAATTTGTGCCTGAAACTCTTTGACAATTTACCCAACTAGTACGTTCAGTAGTTGTAAAGTCTCCTAATTGCCTTTTATCATTATTGCCCAAAGAGTATAATGCACCTGAGTTGCTTAATGCATAATAGGAGTTCTTAGTGGTTGTAACATTCAGTGTACCACCTGTCACTGCAATCATTTTGGGAAGATTGCTACTAGTAAATTCTACTGGCAAAGTCATTTGCGTAGCATATGGCCTGTTTAGAGATGCAGTACCATTACCACGATAAACATTTCTACCCCATGTGTAAGCTTGACCACTAGAAGTAACAGCCATGAATGCGCCATAAGTAGCATTACTAATCTGCATTCTTAGCTGTGTGACACCAGTCAGGAAAGTACTTGCATTAATTCGTACCTTGTGCCAAGCGTTATTAATTGCAGTACTACTGTCACCGTAATAATCTTGATGAAACCTGTTCAGCACATAAACAAATCCACTATCTGTCAATATTGCTAGACAACCATTTGATGCGATGAAAGTGTTTACATTGATTGCTCTAACACCAGGTGGGAGTTTAGTAGTAGTATCAGCACCTGTAGGTGTAACCATTCTACCGAAAGCTGCGGTAGGTTTTAATGTAGTAGATACAATGTTTCCTGCATTACCCCATACATATATGCCAGAATCGCTTAGTGCTGCAAATTGTTGCATGGTACTGGATCCACCACCACCGAGTGCTATCTTTCGAACAGTGCCTCTGAGCAATGGGTAATTAGTTTGGTTAAATTGCGTTGGTACCAAGTAATCTGAGGTACCGTCTGGCCGCATATCCTGCCCCCAAACTACCCAAGTACCTGCCTGTGTGATAGCAGCAGAAGAGTGAAAACAACTAATAATTAAGTCGTATTTCTGACTTGGGTCGCACTGGGCTTCTGATTTTGTCGAACTTGCAACCAAGGCTAGAACGGTAGCAATGAAGCGAAAAACAGTAGATAAACGCATATATATTCTATTGATAGTTTACTATTTTTAAAGCTAATGTGGACACTAATCAAAAATATTTTTGATGCAAAAGGCACACTTTGGGCTTTACAGGGCGCAAAACTAAGTAGCAATACCTACTAAAAGTAGTAGTATATTAATATTTTCACAATACACAATCAAATGTGAATTATTAGCATTATTATTATTAGCTATTTATTTTTGGCACGAAAATTTTAGCTACAAACGAGTTGTTAATGAGACGAAATGAGTGAATAGTAGCAATGAGTGCATATGATAGATAAGAGAGTGTGAGTGAATGAAAAGTGAGTTCGAAACCTGTAACACACTAGAATATCAGAAATAACATAGTAGCCAGAAATTAGCATACGCCTAACACATTTTATAATAATTACACATAATATAGGCCGTGTTATTCTGATGTTATTGTTGACCAAAATCTGCATATGTGTGTGGATAAGTATGAAATGAGTGAATACTGGTATATTTGGTTCTACTTTTGAGGTATATGTTGAGGTACATTTTAATATTAATTTGTGTGGTATTGACCAGTGTATGTGATGCACAAACAATAGGTGGAATAGGCATAACACTGAAGCTGGATACCCTGGCTGATGGTGCCACCCTACCCAAGGTGCTAGCAGTAGCTGACAATAGCCCAGCAGCTGGAGCAGGGATAAAAGTGGGCATGTATGTGCTGCAGGTAGATGAGCATACATGCCGATCGGTGGCGCTAGAGGAGCTAGTGAGCTACATAAGGGGAACGGCAGGAACAGCGGTGAAACTGATAGTGACAGAGCAGGCCAATGCAAAGAAGGGCAAAGAATATGTGATGAACAGAGCTGTGCTACAGATAGTGCCTCCGCCAGATGCGCCTACACAGCTAGCCAACTGGAGTGAAGCCTACTGCAAAACACTGAAAGCTAAGGGCTATAAGATAGTGCGCACAGTGCCATCGGAATGTGGTGACTACTATTTTAGTTTTGATGCAGCGGAAGGTGATTATTATGTGCGGGTGCTGATAGCAGTGGACGATGCAGGAAATGACCCAAAAGCAAGTGCTCAACTATATGACAATGCTGATGAAAGCCAACAAGTGCAGCTAGCCCAACAAAAGCCTGAAAATGGAGTGACGATAAAAATAATGCCGCTGGATGGTAAAATAGCCCTAAAAAGGAATAGTGTGGGGGTGGTGAGCACAGAGCTAGCGGATGTGGCTAGCTGCAAGGGAATGTATGTGATAGTATACAGACAATAATAGAGCAGCAGTGTAGCTGATATGCGGGTGCAAAGAACTAATTTTGCACCCTAAATATAAAGTAGATGAACATAGCTGCACAAGTGAAACTTGCTGCCCATGCTGCACTGAAAAGTCTGTATCCGGAGGTGGAAATAGACATTAATACCATAACTGTAAACCAAACTAAGCCTGAATTTGCAGGCAACTATACTATAGTATTGTTTCCGTTTTTGAAACTGCTGCGACAAAAACCGGATGCTATAGGAGGAGCGCTAGGTGCGCACCTGATGGAGCACACTACCCTATTTTCGGCCTACGATATAGTTGCGGGTTTTCTGAACATGACCGTAAAGGATGAATATCTGGTGGCGTATCTGCGTAGCAACTATAACAAGACAGACTATAGCCAAGATAATAGTAGCGGAGCGCGTGTGATGGTAGAATATTCATCGCCCAACACAAACAAGCCACTGCACTTTGGCCATATGCGTAATATATTTTTGGGTGCGGCAGTGTCGGAAATGCTGAATGCGGCAGGCAAACAAGTGGTGAAGGCCAATTTGGTGAATGACAGGGGCATACATATATGTAAGTCGATGATAGCCTGGCAACGCTATGCTGGTGGAGCAACACCAGCTAGTGCGGGAGTGAAAGGCGACCATCTGGTAGGTGACTACTATGTGAAATTTAATGACGTATATAAAGCTGAAATAAAAGAGCTGGTAGCTGGCGGCATGGAAGAAAAGCAGGCCGAACGCGAAGCCCCAATAATGAAGGAAGCGCAGGATATGCTGCGTAAATGGGAGGCCGGTGATGCTGAAGTGCGCACCCTATGGACCACTATGAATGGATGGGTGTATGAAGGGTTTTTTGATACCTATGCAAAAATGGGTGTGACGTTTGACAAGATGTATTATGAGAGTGACACCTACCTGCTTGGCAAACAAATAGTGGAAGAGGGGTTGGCAAAGGGTGTGCTGTTTAAAAAAGAGGATGGATCGGTATGGATAGACCTAAAAGAAGATGGGCTGGATGAAAAGTTGCTACTGAGAGGAGACGGCACATCTGTATATATAACACAAGACCTAGGAACTGCAAGACTAAAGTATAACGACTTTAACCTAGACCAGTCTATCTATGTAATAGCGGATGAACAGAACTACCACCTGCAAGTGCTGAAATTGATATTGAAAAAGATAGGCGACCCATGTGCGGATGGTATATACCACCTATCGTATGGTATGGTGGAGCTACCTACT
>CALRKH020000157.1:0-5965 GCA_943367855.1 Asaia bogorensis
ATCCATCGGGCAACTTCTCTGATGAAATCATTAATGGCAAGAAGGTGAATAAGATAGGTCTGGCGGCTGGCTACCCTGCCAACAATGAAGAGGTGAGTCTGGACTCGCTTATCTACTTTTTGCGGGGCGACACTGTGACGCTGCGCTGGTGTGCTATAGACAGAGGTGTGTACACGTTTTGGAACACGCTAGACTTTGCTAAAAACGCTGTAGGCAATCCGTTCTCTACGCCCATCAACCCTGTGAGCAACATTAAAAATGGGGCTGTAGGTGTGTGGGCCGGATATGGGGTGTATACTAAAACGGTTATAGTGCCATAGA
Source organism: Asaia bogorensis (assembly GCA_943367855.1). Lineage (GTDB taxonomy): Bacteria > Bacteroidota > Bacteroidia > Chitinophagales > Chitinophagaceae > Nemorincola. The sequence goes on from CALRKH020000157.1 coordinate 322, forward strand.
TGCGCTGTGTAACATAGGTTACATTCAATACCGGTTTTTTTTCGCATCTTAGCCCCGCAAATTATTAATACACAAAGTGGTAGCCCATCTACGCTACCCTCACACACAAACACGATGAATATGAACGAAGCAGTAGAAAAAGTGAATTGCCTCATAATAGGTTCGGGCCCAGCGGGCTATACCGCGGCTATCTATGCAGCACGTGCCAACCTAAAGCCAGTGCTGTATCAGGGTATGCAACCAGGGGGGCAGCTTACTATAACAACAGAAGTAGAAAACTACCCTGGCTATCCTAATGGCATTATGGGGCCACAAATGATGATAGACTTTGAGCAGCAAGCTCAGCGCATGGGTGCAGATATAAGGTGGGGCATGATAACTAAAGTAGACTTTAGCGCACGCCCGTATAGAGTGGAGGTAGATGAAGAAAAATGGATAGAGGCTAATGCGGTAATCATATCTACAGGAGCCTCGGCCAAGTGGCTGGGCCTAGAGAGCGAGCAACGCCTGAATGGGCATGGGGTATCTGCCTGTGCTGTGTGCGATGGTTTCTTCTTTAAGGGTAAGGAAGTGGCTATAGTAGGCGCTGGCGACACTGCCTGCGAAGAAGCACTATACCTGGCTAACCTATGCAGCACGGTACACATGTTTGTGCGTAAGGGCGAAATGCGTGCCAGCAAAATAATGCAGGAGCGCGTGCTGAAGGCTAGTAACATAAAAGTGTATTGGAACACAGAAACGGTGGAAGTGACTGGTGGCGAAAAGGTGGATGGTGTGCGTATACGCAACAATCAGACCAATGAAGAACAGCACATTGCACTGAGTGCATTCTTTGTAGCTATAGGCCACGACCCTAACTCGAAGATCTTTAAAGACTATATAGACATGGACGACCAGGGATATATAATAACACGTCCTGGCTCTACCCATACCAATGTAGAGGGTGTGTTTGCTGCTGGAGATGTGCAGGATAAAATATATCGCCAGGCAGTGAGTGCAGCGGGATCGGGCTGCATGGCCGCACTAGATGCTGAAAGGTATCTGGGTGCATTGGGGCATCACTAGTACATAAAAGACAAGAAGCGAAAAGGGTGCTGCATTTGTGAAATGCAGCACCCTTTTTATCGTTTTAGTAATTAGCGACTGATTGAGCTATACTCTGAAACTTGAACAGACTGCTACTTATTGGCTGGTGGTGGGACTGGTTGTTTTCTGTTCCACCTGATGGCGTATGTGAGGTAGAGGTTGAAGTCTATATTGGAGTTCTTATCGCCCCTACCAAAGCCTCCAATGTTCATAGGAGCTAGTTCTTGAAAGCTTCTACCGTTCATTAAAAACTTCATGCGGAGATTCCAACCCATCATCATGCCTCTTAGCAGCTCTACCCTCATACCTGTGGTGACCTCTGCCCACACAGCTGCAAACCTTCGGCTATCGCTGATGCCTGCTACATTGCCCCATAGGCTGTCTGTAATGACATAGTTGGCTGCGCCTCTGTTGACACCAGCGGCAGCTACACGCAGGCCGAGGAACATCATGTCCCAATCTTTGACATGCTCTCTATACAAGATACTTTTATTGAACCCGAGCCTGGCAAAGGAGTTGGTGGATGTATATTGGAGGTCGGCATAATTGACATTGGACCCTCCCCAGCCACCTTCGAGCACGGCATAGAATTCGTTTTTGAGATAGTAGGTGAGTTCGCCCTCGTAGGTGTATCTGTTGTCTGCCAACTGGTTGAGGACGGGATTGAGCAGATCGAAGCCGATAGTGAATTGGTGGCCGCCAATGTGTTTCTCTTTTTTGGGTGGCTCGCTTTCTTCGGCTACGGTAGTATCTGTAGTTTGTGCTGATAGATGCACAAAGCTAAACACACTAAAAGTTAGGATGAATATATACTTGTACATGTGTGGTATTGACATTGTTGTTTACAAGTGTGTTATTCACCTTTAGTGAATCGACCATGTTGTTAGAGGAAGTAACATTAGTGAGCTGATAGACATAGGCATAGCCACAAGCATTGGAGAGAAAGGTGCGCTCTTTGGAGTAAGTGAATGTAAGCGTGTCTTGCAAGCCACCAGTGCTAGCGGTATCGGCGAGGAGTATCCACCTACAGCTATCTGCCACGGGCGAAAGAGAGAGCGAAAAATTGGACGTGCGCCCAAAGAACTGTCCAACCAAATCGGCACCGCCATTGAGCGGGATGAGCACAGCCGCTGGCAGGGCTGTATCTACTACAGCACCATTAGCAGCTGGCCTCATAGACTTCATGAGCAGTGTTGCTATTTTGGGTGTGAGGCATGGTTGCCGCTCCTGGGTGCAAGCAGCAAGTGCCCAACAGAAGCCCAACATGGCTAGCGCATATCTTTTAGTCATTCAGATTGTTCAATATACTGTCTATCTCATTAATAACATTGTCTAGCTGCAGGCGCATGTTTATTCTATCTTCATCGGTAGTTACCAGCTTATCCATATCTACACTCACCATATCTTCTTCGAGCGCTAGTATGCGCTGTTTGAGCAGTTCTTCTGTCTCTTCGTGCTGAGCCAAAGCCAACTTGAGCCGTTTGTTTTCGGCCTCGAGGGCAATGTATTTTTTAATCAGCAGGTTGAGCTTTTTGTTTAAAAGGTCTAACGCTTCCATTATTCTCTTATTTGGGCGTTTAGTTTTGATTTGTAGGCATCGGCTAGTTTTTTCATCAACTGGTCGGTTTCGCTGTCGGTGAGCGTTCTGTCTTGCAGTTGGAAGGTGAAATTGAGTGCGTAAGACTTTTTACCTGCACCTAGTTTCTCGCTTTCAAACACATCGAACAGGCCATAAGAGGAGAGTTCTTGTAGCTTCAATTTATCTGTCACCTCCTGCACCTGCTGATATGCCACAGTGCTATCTAGCACCAGTGCCAGATCTCTGCTCACTGCTGGATATTTTGCTACTTCGCTATATTTTACTTTTACGGCAGCAAGTGCTTGTAGCCATAAGCCCCAGCTGACCTCTGCAAAATAAACGTCTTGTTTGATGTCAAATCTCTTCAGTCGCTCGGCATCTACTTTGCGAAGCATGCACAACTGCTGATTGCGCCATTTCCATTCTATATCACTGTTGGCATTATCTGAATAGCTGATGCTTACACCACCAATACCAGCTGCTTTTATGAGGCTGTTCACCAACCCTTTCATGTAGAAGACATCAGCCTTTTGCGTTTTCTTCTGCCAGTTTTCTGTAAGCACATTGCCAGTGGCCCACAATGCCAACTGTGACTGCTGCTGATAAGCACCATTGCTGAGGGTATAAACATTACCAAACTCAAACAATACCAAATCCTGGTTCTTGCGGTTGTAGTTGTATTGCAATACCTCCAAGCCACTCTCTAGCATGCTAGGGCGCATAACATCTAGCTCGCTGCTCAAACTATTGATCATACGAACTAAGTCGGTGCGGTCTGTGTAGTAGCTGCTATTAACGATGGAGTTTGTTACTATTTCATTGAGCCCCTGACTGCACAACAACTGAGCAACACGTTCGCGTTGTTGCCTGTCGTTGGGCATTGGTTTGGTTAGCGACATGTTCAACTTAGCAGGAATGGCTACGTTATCGAGCCCGTCAATACGTAGTACTTCCTCTGCCAGATCGGCTGGCTGAAAAACATCAGACTTGTTGGTAGGCACAGTAACAGTCAACTGTTGCTCGGTGGCATGTACAATACCAAAGCCAAGTGCGGCAAGAATATTGTTGATAGCTGGTGCGCCATACTCCTTGCCAGTGATGCTGTGTATATAACTGTAGTTGGTTGTGATGTTGCGCTGCTCTACTGGTACAGGATACACATCTGTGACCTGAGATGATACTGAGCCACCAGCAACCTCCATTATTAATGATGCTGCACGCAGCATAGCCGGGAGCACATTATTGATGTCTACACCTTTCTCGAAGTGAGTAGCTGCGTCTGTTCTCAAACCGTGGTGCATAGATGTTTTGCGCACGGTCATAGGGTCGAAATAGGCACTCTCCAGGAAGACCTCAGTGGTACTCTCGGTTATGCCGCTATTGTTGCCACCGAACACACCAGCCATAGCTATAGGTCCGTTGGCATCGCATATCATGAGGTCGCTAGCCCTTAGTTTACGCTCTTTCTCATCGAGCCCAATGAAGTGAGTTCCTTCATCGAGGTGCATCACCATAATGGTGTTTCCTGCTATTTTATGAGCATCGAAGGCATGTAATGGTTGTCCGTATTCGTGAAGCACGTAGTTGGTAACATCTACAATATTGTTAATGCTTCTTACGCCAATTGTGTTTAATTGTTGCTGTAACCACTCTGGTGAAGGCGCTACCTTAACTCCGCTGATACTTAGCCCAGCATATCTTGGGCAAGCATTGGCAGCGATAATGTTTACATTGATACTGGATGTAGCTGCAAGGTTAACTGATACCTGAGGCACAACTGGCTGAAATGTGCCGCCTCTATGATGAGCTAAATAGGCACATACATCTCTGGCAACACCTAAATGGCTATTAGCGTCAGAACGATTGGGGGTGAGCCCAATGTGTATCGCTTTATCTGCTTCTGGGATATTGAAGTAAACCCTAGCCAATTGCCCAATTGGCGCATCGGCGGGTAATATCATAATGCCTGCATTACTGTTGCCTAAACCTATCTCATCTTCGGCACATATCATTCCGCAGCTTTCTTCTCCTCTTATTTTGGCTTTCTTTATCAAGAATGGCTCGCCACTAGTAGGATGCACAGTGGTGCCAACTGGAGCAACAACTACCCGCTGACCTGCTGCCACATTGGGCGCGCCACAAACTATTTGCACTGGTTCGTCAGTGCCTAATGATACAGTTGTTACGCTCAATTTATCGGCATTGGGGTGTTTGGAACAGGTCAACACTTCACCAATTACCAAGCCCTCTAAACCACCTTTTATTGTATCTATACGCTCTACCCCTTCTACTTCCAAACCTATTGATGTCAATATATGGCTCAACTCCTCTACAGATACCGATAATGGCAGGTATTGCTGTAGCCATTGATAAGAAATCGTCATACTTTACTTAGAATTTCGACAAAGATAGCCTATAAGCATAGCAAATTCCATTGGGAGTGAAAAACGCTTAACAAAACCATTTGCTAACAACGGGCTGTTAGTATCACACTAAAATTAGTTAACAAACATCTTTATTTGTGGATAACCCTCAAGTTTAACGAACTTTGTGTGGAAAACCATGTGGATGCTATGTTATTGCGATGCTTATAATTATACAACCCTTATTTTTTTGAGGTTCTGATTTTCGCTGTTACATTCGTTCTCCCGCTCCATTTTTTCGCTTGTTATTGTTTACTTCATCATCAGGAAACAAATTCTTAACAGAGATAACAGGCTGATAATCAATGCAGTAGGGCATAGTAGACTAAACAAGTAAATAGATTAATACCAAAAATGTCAGTAAACATAAAAAAAGACTTCAGTACGGGTAGGTCTGGCAGCAGAAAACCAGACCTCACAACCATGGTATATGGCAAGGTGCCGCCACAAGCACCTGAGCTGGAAGCCGCCGTATTGGGAGCCGCCATGCTAGAGAAAGATACCTTTGCACAGGTGCTTGAGGTAATCCAATCGGCTGATTGCTTTTATGTAGATG
>CALRKH020000158.1:0-5841 GCA_943367855.1 Asaia bogorensis
TCACGCACTCATTCATGGCAAGTATTCCCCAGATATTGAAGATGTAAAAGCTATGGCACTACCCGTTTTGCGTCACCGCATCCTGCGCAACTATAAAGCAGAGGCAGAGGGCATCACACAAGAATCATTAATCAACCAACTACTCTAACCACCTCAAAAACTACTATCATGACCAGCATTACCGACAAAGCACACTTTCTACAGCATAGCTACACCACACTTCTTAGCTCCCTACCCGAGGATGCGCCACGCCTATGGGGCAAAATGAATGTGCGTCAAATGATAGAACACATGGCCGACTATGTACGTATAGCTAGCGGCCGCACCCCCATGCAGGTTGTCACACCCGAAGATCAGTTGCCGCGCATGCAGGCATTTCTAGCCAGCGATAAGAACTTTAGAGAAAACACCCCCAACAGCCTTATGGCAGACGAGCCACCAAGCCCACGCCACCCCAACAAAGAAGCTGCCATTTATGAACTGCAACAAGAGTTAGATTACTTTTTTCAGACATTCACTCACAACCCTACTCTGGTAATAGCCAACCCTTTCTTTGGCCATCTCAATTACGACCTTCAGGTTCAACTACTCTACAAACACAGCACACACCATCTTCGTCAATTTGGCATAGCAGATAGTTAATTAGCATATCTCACCCGCAATAAATTTACGTTAGACCAACGTGCTCCAGCTAACCACTCCACCCTCCATGTTATAAAGATTGGTGTAGCCCAGGGCCTCAAGACGCTGTACCGCTATACCGCTTCTTATACCTTTTTGGCAGTACAAAACTACTGTAGTATTAACTGGTATTTCATCCTTGCGTTGCATCAACTCCCCAAGTGGAATATTAGTACCCCCAATATTATAGTTAGCGTGCTCCCAATCCTCCCTTACGTCTATCAATATAGGCGGATGAGCACTTGCCAACCACTCTTTCAACTGTGCAGGCGATACTATTTGCATTTAGTTATTCGTTTTCTACTGCCGTAAGTGCCTTCCACAATTCGTCTTTCAATTGCAGTAAACCCTGATTAGCCACAGCCGATATAAACACATGTGGGATATCTTCTGGCATCATAGATGCTATTTCGCGCTTTAGCTCCTCATCTAGCATCTCACTTTTACTTATGCCTATCACTATCTTTTTGTGCAGTAGCTCTGGGTTATACTCCTCCAGCTCACTTATCAGCACATCTAGTTCTTTACTGTGGTCGTCACTATCTGCAGGTATCAGCAATAGCAACACAGAGTTTCGCTCTATATGCCTTAAGAATCTATGACCTAAGCCTCGCCCTTCGGCTGCTCCCTCTATGATGCCTGGTAGGTCAGCCAAACAGAATGACTTATTATCTCTGTAAGAAACAATACCTAATTGTGGAGTAAGAGTGGTGAAAGGATAATCAGCTATTTTAGGTTTAGCAGCACTCAGCACCGATAGCAATGTAGACTTACCTGCATTAGGAAAACCCACCAAGCCTACGTCTGCCAGTATCTTCAGCTCCATCACCTTCCAGCCTTCTATACCCATTTCTCCTGGCTGTGCATAGTCTGGCGTTTGGTTAGTAGGCGTAGCAAAGTTTGCATTTCCTAAGCCTCCTCTGCCACCTTTCAGCCACACTACTTCCTGCCCATCTTCCAGTATCTCGGCTTCTATTTCATCAGTTTCCCAATCTTTCACCACTGTACCTAGCGGCACCTCCAATACTATATCAGCACCATCAGCACCAGTACAGTTATTTCTGCTTCCATTGGTACCATCTTTGGCCAATACGTTTTTGAAATAGCGCATGTGCAACAATGTCCACAGGTGTGCGTTACCACGCAATTTTATGTGTCCGCCACGACCACCATTTCCGCCGTCTGGGCCGGCTTTGGCATCCATTTTATTTCGTTCAAAGTGCACACTTCCTGCCCCACCCTTTCCAGAGCGGCAGTAGATACGAATATGGTCAACAAAGTTTCCTTTTTCCACTATTCTACTGGTAGTATGTACTTATTGATGTGTTTCGACAATGTTTTGAAAGTGTCTGGTATTGGGTGTTGACCTGCCACTCGCTCTAGTCTACCATGTTCTGCATAGTAGCGAGCCACGGGCTCTGTCTTAGCATGATATTCTTTAATGCGGGCGGTTATTACCTCTTCATTATCATCGCTCCTCCCAGATGTTATACCTCTGTTCACCAATCTAGCTATTAGATCGGTTTCTGGCACTTCCAATGCTAATACCAAATGAATCTGAGTATTCTTAAACTCCAACAATTTATCTAATGCCTCAGCTTGTGTGCGTGTACGCGGAAAACCATCAAACACAAAACCTCTGGCATCTGGTATTTCATCTATTTTACTGCTTATCATCCCTATCACCACTTCATCTGGCACTAGCATACCCTGATCCATAAACTTCTTAGCTTCTACGCCAAGTGGTGTATGTCTGCTCACTTCATCGCGCAAAAGATCGCCTGTAGAGATGTGCTGAAGCTGGTAAGTCTTTACAATATTTTCCGATTGTGTGCCTTTACCACTTCCGGGAGGGCCAAACAAAACTAGATTGAACATGAATTATTCTTTGAATTAATAGACTGCAAAAGTAACTATAGTTGACCAATAACAGATGGACACCATACAATTTAACCTAAATGACTGTAAACTGGCCATTTACAAAGTCAACAATGTGTGGCAATAAAAAAGCGAAGCAACTGCATGATTACAGTTACTTCGCCAGTTATTATAATTTATTATGCCTTATCTGATTTGCGAGGATTACGCTCCAACACCTCATCTACCATACCATAGTCCTTGGCTTCTTGTGCTGTCATCCAATAATCGCGATCCGAATCCTTTTCCACCTTACTAAACTTCTGACCTGAATGTGATGCTATTATCTCATACAGTTCTTTCTTTAGCTTACCTATCTCACGAGCAGTGATTTCTATATCACTCGCTTGTCCTTCAGCACCACCCAAAGGCTGGTGTATCATTACTCGGCTATGTTTTAGGGCTGTACGCTTACCTTTAGTACCAGCACACATAAGCACTGCTGCCATAGATGCTGCTATGCCAGTGCATATAGTAGATACATCAGGATTAATGATTTGCATCGTATCGTAAATACCCAAACCAGCATAAACACTACCACCAGGGCTATTCAGATACATTTGTATGTCGCGTGCGCGATCGGTGCTCTCCAAAAAAAGCAGCTGTGCTGTCACTATGTTTGCAACGTAGTCATTTATGGGTTCACCTAAAAAAATGATTCGATCCATCATCAAACGCGAAAAAACGTCCATTGAAGCTACATTCATTGGGCGCTCTTCTATGATATATGGAGTGAGTGCGTTAGGCAATTTGAGCGACGAAGTATAGCTATCTACTGTCAGGCTACTGATGCCGTGATGTTTTACCGCATATTTGCGAAATTCGTTATGATTCATCTTCAGTTCTTTTATTGTTTAGGATACTTCAAAATTGAAGCCATGTTAAAGATAATGCCATAACGGCATAAATCGACGACAAAAGAACCTGCAAAACCTGCAAAATGGTCAGTATTGAGATTTATTTAAGAAGTATTACAACTCATTGAGCGTACAAAAGAGAAGATTTAAGAAAAAGAATTGGATAAGGTTTAAATTTGCGACCACATAAAATAAAACATGAGGAACACACCATTCACAGAGAAACACTTGGCGTTAGGTGCCAAAATGGCTCCATTTGCAGGCTATAACATGCCTATATCTTATACTGGCATCAACGAGGAGCACCATTGCGTGCGCAACAATGCAGGCGTATTCGATGTGAGCCACATGGGTGAGTTTATTCTTAAAGGCCCAGACGCTCTTGACCTAATTCAAAGGGTAACAACAAATGATGCCGCTAAACTAACTGACGGTAAAGCTCAATACTCTTGTATGCCCAATGCTGAAGGAGGCATAGTTGATGACTTGCTGGTGTATTGCATAGAAACCAACAAGGTTTATATGCTTGTGGTTAACGCCTCTAACATAGAAAAAGACTGGAACTGGATAAGCAGCCACAATACTAAAGGCGTGGAAATGCACAACGTTTCCGACAAAACTGGTCTACTGGCAGTTCAAGGTCCTAATGCTGTAGCTTACATGCAACAACTTACCGATATGGACCTGACTAACCTAAAGTACTACACCTTTGTAAAAGGCAAGTTTGCAGGTGTTGAGAATGTATTGGTTAGCGCTACAGGCTACACTGGTGCAGGTGGCGTGGAAATATACTTTGAAGACAATGAGGGTGCGGCTGATAAAATATGGGAAGAAATCTTTAGAGTAGGCGCACCCAATGGCCTGAAACCTATAGGTCTTGCTGCTCGCGATACGCTTCGTTTGGAGAAAAGCTTCTGTCTATATGGCAACGACATAGATGATACAACCAACCCTCTAGAAGCAGGTTTGGGCTGGATAACAAAATTCACCAAAGACTTTACTGCTCGCCCTATCATTGAAGGATATAAAACCAATGGTGTTACTCGTAAGCTTGTAGGGCTAGAGATGATAGATAAAGGTATACCCCGCCACGGCTACACCATTCAAAATATGGCTGGCGAGGAGATAGGTGTAATAACCAGTGGAACTCAGTCTCCTAGCCTCAACAAAGCAATAGGTATGGCTTACATAGCTGTTGCAAGTGCAGTAGAAGGCACGGAAGTAAATGTAATGATACGCGACAAAGGCGTAAAAGCTAAAGTGGTAAAAATGCCATTCTTATCTTAATCAATATTCTAAATACAATTGGAGCAGGCTACTTTTGGGTAGCCTGTTCTGTTTTATCACTATCTATCAGCCTGTAACCACTAATGGTATCGCTGAATATAAAGTACTTCGGGTTTAGCTGGCTATAGGGAAAGATATTCCAGTTGACAATAAAGTCTTTTGTATGCCCTTTTGCCCAATCTCTGTGGCCTGGGTCTGGGTCGAATATGATAGAAGCCGATTGACCAGTTTCTATCGTAGACAATAGCCAAAATTCATATGGGCTACACCAGTCCATTAGCATAATGGCAGCATCGCTGGGCGATGTCTTGATAATCACCTTTTCGTTTGCAAGTTGTTTTAGTTGTGTTCGTTGCCAGTTCAACCGCTGTGTGTAGGAAGCAGAAGTACTTACTATTCTTAATATACCAGACAAGAGCACACTTACCCAAATAAGCCAAATAGCTGCAGATTTAAGACCAGGCAATACATCTATTGCCAATGGTAGCGAAACGATGACAGCCAGAGGTAAATAGAGATTCTCTATATAAAAATTCGGAGTGCTGGAATCTGAATAAGATACATTAACAATGAAGAGATACCCCCAAACAGCCAAAGTAACATATGCTGTTAATAAAAACCTACGCTGCGACATATAATGAACCACCACTAGAATCCATGCCATTGGCAACCAATAATAATGGCTCAAACAGTTTGCCCAAAAACGTGACCAAGAAAATGTGCCGAAGTAATGCGGAAAAAAAGTGTAGACATGCTTCAATCCACCAAAAGCATGCTGCTCATAAACTGAGCGAAAAAACAAAAACTTTATCACCAGTATTACTAAATACAGCAGGGCCATGCTAACTAGGATTTTATTGGAAAACATACCCTTCCTTATCACATAATAACCAACCATATAGAAATGCACCACTGCTGCCAACGGATGAAGAAATGCTACAGTGACCACTAACAATACTAAAGCAGCTACCAACATGGGCTTTGCACCCGCCTCGGCTATACTGGCCAATAGTGCCCATACTACCAGCAACAATGCTATACCCTGCGGCGCCTGCGATATGGGCCAAAAGAAGGTGTGCGAAGCAAATAGCAGATTGAA
>CALRKH020000159.1:0-5839 GCA_943367855.1 Asaia bogorensis
ATTAAATAGGATTTTTCTTTTTTAGCGCAATCCAGATTGCGCAAAAAAAGGAATTGATTTTCAATGAATTTGAATTGTTGAATTTCGTCTATTTCTGAGTTGTAAGCAACCCAGTAGGACACCTTAAGTAAATTAAAATCTCTCTAATAAAGCCAAGACATAATTCTTAATAATTAAAACCAGCTATTATGCAGACAAACAACAAAGCCGTAATTATTACCCTTGCAGCTATATTAGTTGCTGCGTTTTTCATGCCGTGGGTTAAATTCTTTGTAAGTCTTAGTGCGTGGGACATGTTATTTGGTGACGCAGGACAATATATTGATACAGGGTTTAAATACATTGCAATTTTAATTCCGCTTTCAGGAGCAATAATTGTTTATGGGGCAGCAGCTAACAATGAAAATTATCCAGTTAGCAAAGGGCTTTTATTCAAATTGCCAATTATTACTCTTGTCGTTTTGATTATAGCTATCGTCTCTAAAATAAATGATAGTGGTGGCAGATTAAGAAGTTCTGATTTAGAGAACATAACGAAAGTTTTTGGTATAGGCTTTTGGTTAACCTTGATTGCTTCTGTTATTTTGCCATTTATAAATAGCCAATCAGTTTTAAAAACTCCAATTTCTAATAACCAAAGCATCCCGACACCGGCTTTAAATGATAATCAAAGTTCTCCACAAACTATTAGTCAACCAAATTATACAAGACCGCAAGTAAATATCAATCTTCCGAAAATAAATTGGGATGACACTTTTTCAAAACTAAAAACATTTTTGATTAAGTATAAAGTTGTTTTGTTAAGTGGTGCAGGGGTATTAATTGCATTCATTATTGTTTATAACCTTTTCATTAAAGCAGACCCTGTAAAAGACGCAAAAAATCTTGCTAAAAACTATTGTGCTTGTTCCGAAGAATTAAATAAAAACAATTCAGCTTCTATGCAATCTTACCTAAGTGAATTTGACAAAAAAAAATTTAAATCAAGAATGGACGCAAGAAATTCTCTGAACAATATCTTACAAGAAAATCAAGTGAAATACAATAATTGTACTCAAGCTGCTAACGTAAAATATACAGAGCGACTTGCTGATTATAATGCTAATGGAGGGCAAAACTCTTACACCTTTGAGCAAACATATAGTTCAATAAGCAATGCTTGTAATAGTTCAAACAGTGCCGATGTTACAGCTCTACAAAATCAAATAAATGAAAAAATACAAGGCATTATTGACCCAGAACCCGATATTGAAAAAATAAAGGCTGATTTAATAGGAAGAGAAGTAATAGGCTGGAGATTTGCCTATTTGAATGAATTTAAAGAAGCACAGATACTTAACACATCAAAATCTGGTGACAGAATTGAATATCAAGTTAAATTCAACTTGATTGATAATACCACAGGCAGTGGCGAACATGATTGCGAAGTAATGGTTGTTTACCTGCAAAGTGAAAGTGGTTGGTATTTAGACGGTGTAAATTTGAATTACATAGTTTATACAAATACATTTTACCCTGACAGATATACTCAAATAACCCCTTTTGCAAATTCAAAATGGAATGCAGAAAACAATTACAAGATGGGGTGGAAAACTTCAAATTGGGAGTATGCAGACGAAACAGTAACGGGACCAGATAAAGGTGCTGTAACATTGCCATATTCGACAACCTATTTTATTAAATCGCTTGAACCACAGGAAATAAAAGTGAAGTTTACATATAGACCAAATAATTGACAGAGTAGAAGGGTATGCTTACAGTCGAGTAAGCAAGGGGAATTTCACCCCATGCTCCTCACAAAACCGTACGTGAACCTCTCGATTCATACGGCTTTTCAAAATGCGTCTTTCAATTAGTAAGCGGGGCTTGCTCTTGGTTGGCTTTGGCAATTTCCAGCTGTAGTAATGCCATGTCTTTTTCTACACTGGCATCAATACTGTCTACATTGCTAAATTTAAACACCGGATTGAATACATGCTCCAACTTTACTCAATTTTAATTACACAACTGCGCAAGCAAAAGCTCGGGTTGCACAGCATAATCCATACATGTAATTTATTTTAATAACCATGCCTTGGGCTTTGTAAAAATATCATCATCGGTCAGCTTTACTCTCCAGGTAGCACAGTTGAGCACCCCACCCTTCTTGGCTAATTCTGGACAAACAATACCTATAATTTGTCGGCCACCAAACACATCCTGATAAGAAATATCTGCTTCCATATCCTCGAATATGTTGAACCAGGGCATAAAAATATATGGGCCGACTTCTAAATAATTGAGGTAGCAGCCGGTGGCATCATAAACGTCTTTGTTTTTCCAGGCGTAGTAAGGAAAAGTGCGACAATGCAAGCCTGCGTTGTGTAGGCTCCACCGCAAGGCAAGGCCAAAATCACGATACGGTGCTGTGTTGGGATAATGGTTGACCAACACGGTGTTTTCGTCGAGGAATCGCACCATGCTATCGGCATGACCAATAGGATCATTCGGTTCTTGTGGAATGACGATGAGTTGGTCCACTTTAAGTTGTGCTTTGATTTCTTGCTTCAAAGCATATTCGTGCCATCCTTCGTTTTACTTAAATATTTTGGTGGTTACAATCGCTTTGTTGCCACAGGATACCACGTTGCCACCGTCCAGTTTTATGGTGAGTGGCGTGGCCCGCAATTCGATGGCTTCACAAATCGCTTTAGTATTGGAAATGGTCTTTTGCCACTTTTTTGCTTGTAGGTAATCAGGATCGTACTTGTAATGCACAAAATAATCGTCCTTGGTCTGCAACGGCATAAAGTCGGTTACCCAAATATCCTTGCAACCAGGAATCAATCCGTGATGTATACCATACCTGTCGAATTGAAACACCAATCGACGGTAGATATCCGGAAATTGCACAGGAAAAAGATCGGCCAAAAAAACAGCATTGCAATCAGCGTTCGCAATCATACTAAAAGCGTTTTACAGCAGTTTCTTATCGATGCGCACAAATGGAAAAACCAATACCACTAAAACTGCATACACCAAAGATCCTCGCACAGATTGCATTGTATTTGCAAAGCGCTTCTATCTGCTTTAAAGCGCTTTCTGATAGGATAGTTTCATGACAGGTTTGTGGTCGATTACGTCAACACTGCAACAAACGAGATATCCGTGTTTTGCCACGCTGTAGTCAAGGCAAATGGCAGCATTATTTTCAATAGACGGCTTTCCTTTCAGCCAATAGTGTCCGAAAAATACAGGCACATGATCTGTGTATGAAAATGGTTCGACATCATCCTCTAATCTTTCATTCGCTAATTCAGGAGGACAGTCCATCAGATATTGATTGAAAGCGATTGGAGCTGCTTTTGGCGTCCACCATTTTATTCTGCTCTCATTGCGCAGCACACCTCCTTTATCAACGAAAAAATGCCCTGCAGGCAACGTGTATTCCTTGCCCTTCAGTGTTTCGTTGATGACGGTAAATACTTCGCCCCGATTGCTTTTATCATTGGCCAATCGAAGGATTTCGGTATTGATACCTGTATAGTTTTCCTTTAGCCATTGAATGTGCTTTGCATCCCAACAGGCATGTACTACACGTATGTAACCAAGATCGAGAAACAACGGCAACGTTTTGAACCAATCAAGAAAATACTGCCATTCCTTCTCTACGTGTTTAAACTGTTTGAGCGTATCGATGTGTTGCTCAATTTCCGTCAGCGAATGATCACGGAAAAATCCACCTTTCTCAATATGTGGCGTATGAAAACTAATTGCGTTGAAGTCATGATTGCCCATTATTGCCAAAGCGTTACCAGCATCGCACATGTCTTTGATGAGGTGCAATGCCTCCCGTATCATCGGCCCCCTGTCAATGTAATCACCCACAAATACAGCTTGTCTTCCCGCCGGGTGTGCGTACACACCTCCTTTCCTTTCGTATCCCAATTGCTGCAACAGTATTTCCAACTCCTGCGCATACCCGTGTATATCGCCGAAAACGTCGTATTTCATGATACAAGTTTACTATGTAAAATACCAACCTATTTGCGAAGCTGGTTTTGCCGTGAGCCGAATAATGCACCTATTCGGCTCACGGCAACTAAAAAATGGCTATCACCTTTTAAGGCATAACCTACAAAGGATTTGCAACAGCTATTGTAAATTGGCGTCTTTGTTCCATACAGAAACGCGGTAGAATAAGCACCAGCTATTTGTTGAGCTTGTAAGGTTACTTTGCAAATAGACTGCAATCATATGCAGGGAACTTTGTACCCTTTTAATAAATCCAACCCGGTATGCCTTTTAACCCGCCACAATGTTCCATACAAACAGATACGCAAGTGCTGATAGATGAAGCCACCCGTTTGGCCCTATCTGCTCAACATGCCGAAGAAGGACAGGTTATTTTGCATGTTACTTATAACAGCACTGATGTAATGGAATGGATACGAATATGGCCCACTACTTATTTGGTGCCATTTCCAGCAAGCGAAAAAGTACAACTGATACACGCATACAATATTGGTATTTACCCCAAGTGGTTAGTACTTGAAGCCTGCAAACCGCACATCTTCACACTGGTGTTTGGAGCACTGCCGAAATCCTGCACAAGCTTCGATTTGTGGGAAAAGATACCCGAACCGGGTGGGTTCTTCATCGGCGATATTCAGCGGAATAAGTCAGACGTCTATCACCTGAAAATGCATTAGCGACCCCAAAAAAATAGGAATTGAGACAATCTAATAAAAAATAATTACTACCTGCCTGAAGTTTCCATATCAGTGAAGAGATACAATTTAAATCTAGTAGTCTGCAAATGAAATGACCACTAACAATTAATATTTGGCCATACAAGAAATGCTACTGAAATTCATATAATACCCGATAGGCAACCTACAGTAAGTTGGTGTTGCTTCGGGCTATGAATTAAAAGCAGAAGATAAATTCGATGGAAAAAAATGAAGAGCTAATTATCCTGATTGCTGTATTAGCGGTATCTAATTTCTATTTCTGGTACAAATTGAGTCAGGAAAAGTCTAAAAGAGACAAGCTAAAACGTGAAAACAGTCGCCTGATTGCAGATAATGCAAAAATGGAAGCAGACGATTTGAAATTTCGGTTACAACCACATACAATTAATAATATTCTGGCCAACCTGAAAGTACTTTCTAACAAGTTGAACAGAGGAATGGATGCCTTAAGCATCATGCTGGAGTACATTCTTTATCATGGCAAACAGGATCTGGTTAGTGTTGAAGAAGAGATGCATTACTTGAGGAATTATCTCAACTTAAACGACCTCTTCATATCACAGATAGATTCCATTAAAGTAGATGACTCTGGATTAAACCAACAGGTCTCAACTTTCAAATCTAAATGTATACCTCACCTGATTACCGGATATTTCCTTGAAAACGCTTTTAAGCATGGAGATATACATCATCCACAATTCTTAGCTGTAAAGCTTCTGCTTGATGAAGAGAAATTTGAAATGATTGTGACTAATAAAATTAAGTCTGCCGTGGCATCAAAGAAAGGTGGAATAGGCCTAAACAACATGAACAAACGCCTTGATCTATTAGTGCCTGGGAAACATAAAATAGCTAGCAGGATAGAGGAAGATCAATACGAAGCATACCTGAAAATTTCATTCTAATTTATGACGAAACTTAAAGTTGCTCTTTTAGAAGATGAAGAATTTCTTCTAAAAGATTTAAAGTCGAACCTAGAATCTACAGGCTTGGTAGATGTAGTATTTTACTCTCTAACAGCTAAGGGATTTATTGAAAAAATGGAGGCCTATTCCCGACCAGAGGCATTACTGTTGGATATTGATTTACGGGGAGAATCTATTACT
>CALRKH020000160.1:0-5810 GCA_943367855.1 Asaia bogorensis
ATTGACACAACTACCAATAGACGAGCATATGGAGCTGCGCAGCCTGCAAGCACAGGATGCAGATGCCCTGTATGCTGCAGTGCATGGCGCGCGCCAGCACCTGCAACCCTGGCTGCCGTGGGTGGCTGGCACGAGGTCGGTAGCAGACTCGCTAGCATTTATAGAAAACACAGAGGAACAATACAGACAACAAACGGGGCTGGTGCTAGGTATAGTGCACAGTGGCAAACTGGTGGGCACTGTGGGCATGAACCAGTGGGACCATGCTACCAACAGGGCACAGATAGGCTACTGGATAGTGCCTGAGCTGCAAGGGCAAGGCGTGGTGCGGAGGGCTGTGGGTGCGCTGGTGGCCTACTTGTTTGGCAAGGTGGGACTGGCAAAACTAGAGATACACTTTGTGGCCAGCAATAAGCGGAGTGCGGCTGTGGCGGCGAGACTGGGCTTTGTGGTAGAGGGGGTGATAAGACAGGCTATGCACAGGAATGGGGCGGCCGAGGATATGGTAATAACCGGGTTGCTGAAGCGGGAGTGGAAGGCTGTGTAAAAAGAAATTTGGGTGAGTAGCTACCAACCAAGCGAATAAAAAAGTATTTTGCATCTATTGTTATGAAACAGAGGCTTACCATCCTTTCGGTTTTTGTGCTGCTGGCTATGATAGTGAGCAGCTGTGGCACCACTATATATAGAGAAAAGGTGTACAAGAGTAATAAGTATCTCAAGGCAAAAGAGCGTTATCACTTTTGGCACAAACACGGTGCCAAACCACGCCAGCATCATGGCGGCTACTGGTAGTAGCCACCACAATGTGGTATAGTGTTTTTTATTTTTCGGGTTCGAAGTCGAGGACGGCTGAGTTCATGCAATACCTTTTGTAGGTAGGTGCTGGGCCATCGTCGAATATGTGACCGAGGTGCGACTGGCAGCGGCCACACTGCACCTCAATGCGGCTCATGCCATGAGAATTATCGGGCAGGTAGATGACACTGTTTGGTTTGAGGGCCTCGAAAAAGCTGGGCCAGCCACAAGAGCTGGCAAACTTGGCACCAGACTTAAAGAGTGGATTGCCACAAACGGCACAGTAGTAGGTTCCTTTTTCGTCAGTTTTCCAGTATTTACCAGAGAAAGCGTATTCAGTACCTTTTTCGCGGGCTATGTGATACACCTCTCTGGAAAGTATTTTTTTCCATTCTGTGTCGTTTACGTTGAGGCGAGCAGTGTCTGTACGAGAATAGTAGGGATTGTTGCTATGGTCCATTTTGCTATTGTTTTGTGCGTTGGTGCATTGTGCCAGTATGGTAAAGCAGCACAGTGCGAGTAAATATAGTTTCCTGCTCATGAGGAAGTGGATTAAGTGTCTCATTATCGAAGATACGTATCAAACGTGCAAATGGATTGGGCGGGTGAAATAAATAGTGCCTATTCACTTATCGCAAACAGCTATCTTTCGGGCCTGCATCAAAGGGTAATATTGTAGGATATGGAAAATAAGGTTGCGGTTTTGTGGCTACGCAGAGACCTGAGGATAACGGACAGTGCAGCTATGTACTTTGCCTTGAAGAGTGGGTTGCGCGTGTTGCCCATTTTTATTTTTGACACCAATATACTAGACCATCTGCCCGATAAAGCCGATAAGCGGCTGAGCTTTATACATGATGCGCTGACTGGGGTGAAAGAACAACTGGAAGCCATGGGCAGCACACTACTAGCTATGCACGGCACGCCTCAGCAATGCTTTGGGCGGCTAATGCAGCAGTATGATGTGGCAGCAGTATATACCAATAGAGATTACGAGCCATATGCTACACAGAGAGACAAGGAAATGACCGATATGCTGGCAGAGCTGGGTGTGGCAATGTATACATATAAAGACCAGGTAATCTTTGAGCAGAGAGAAGTGGTGAAGGACGATGGCAAACCATATACTGTATACACGCCCTATAGCCGCAAGTGGAAAGACAAGTTGCGCCCGTTTTACCTGAAGCCTTACCCTGTGGAGCGCTATTATGATGCGTTTGTGCAGACAACACCTATACCTATGCCTACGCTGGCAGAGATGGGTTTTGAGCATGTGGCGCACTGTGCACCGCCCTCTTTGCTAGATAAAGAGCTAGCTGCGAAGTATGACAAGACGAGAGACATACCATCTATAAATGGTACTACCCGGCTAGGAGTGCATCTGAGATTTGGTACTATCAGCATCAGGCAGCTGGCAGCAGAGGCTAAGGAGCTGAACCCTACCCTACTGAATGAGTTGATATGGCGCGAGTTTTACATGGCTATATTATGGCACTATCCGCATGTAGTGGGGGGCGCCTTCAAGCCTGAGTATGATAAAATAGTGTGGCGTAATAATGAGCAGGAGTTTGAGCGATGGTGCAAGGGGCAAACGGGGTATCCGATAGTGGATGCAGGTATGCGAGAGCTGAACGAAACAGGCTATATGCACAATAGGGTGCGGATGATAGTAGCTAGCTTTTTGACCAAAGACCTGCTGATAGACTGGAGATGGGGAGAGGCCTACTTTGCCTCAAAGTTGCTAGACTATGACCTGTCGGCCAACAACGGTGGCTGGCAGTGGGCAGCTGGTAGTGGCTGTGATGCTGCGCCTTACTTCAGAGTGTTTAACCCGACGCTACAAACGGAGAAATTTGACCCTAAGGGCATATACATACGCCGCTGGGTGCCAGAGGTGAATAGCTTGAACTATCCGAAACCAATAGTGGACCATAGTGCTGCGCGCGATAGGTGCCTAAAAGTGTATAAGGCAGCGCTAGGCAAAGAATAACACAGGTGCTAGCCAAGCCACCAGGCGTGATGCAGGTGCAGCCTGCGACGAGCCCTGGTAATAGCAGTGTACCACCAGCGACACATCTCGGCATAGGGCATGCCATACATGCCCTTGTCCATAAACAGGAATACTTCATTCCACTCGCCACCCTGTGCCTTGTGGCAGGTGACCGCATAGCCATAGGTGGCCCTGAGACAATTGAGGTATTCATCGTGCTTCATGGCTTCTTTGTACTTGTCGGAGTTGGGCCTGATGCGTTGCTCCCTCATGCGGTGGCTAAAGTCGATCATGAGTATACGTTGCTGGTCTGTGGTGAAGTTGGCTTGCTCGCCATAGAGGATATCCAGAGAAAGGAGTAGTGTATATTCTATGCCAGATAGCAGGGTTTTGATAGTGACCTGCTGAAAGTGCAAACCTGCGTGTAGCTTGGTAGGGCCTATGCCAGTAACGGTTACAAAATCGCCGTTGGTGAGGGGGACAGCGTAGTTGTTTTGGGTGACGAGTAGGGTTTCGCCAATCTTCATACCCACATTGGGTGCGCCATGTAGGGCAGTGCGCACAGCACGGTTTATTTGCTGCACGGCTCTATTGCTGCGGGCAATAGCCAGTGTGCCTGTAGCCCCGGTTTGCTTGTGCTGCTCTATGTAGGTGCTCAGTAGCCGGGCCTCGGACAGGTGTAGCTGCACGCTGCTGATGCCCCTGACGGGTAACTTGGGGAAACGCCCAGCGGGCAGACTCGTGCTCATGTTGCGCACGGAGGTGGCCAGTAGTAGGATGTCGGTATCGGTGCGCTCTATGTGTTGTAGGGTGGCTGTAGCTATTTTGCGGCCTTGCTGCTGTAGCCAGAGTTCATCAAGCGCTGGGCTAAGGGACTGCCCCACTGGAGGGAGCTGGCAAGGGTCGCCCACAAATATGACTTTGTTTTTGCCTACGGCACTAAAGAAGTCTTCAAGTAAAACGCCAGAGCCAAAGGAAGCAAAGGGATTGTCGGCAAACTCGCTAGAGAGCATAGAAGCCTCATCAATGATGTATAGTTTGGGGTCTTTATCGGCAGGTCTTAGCGCAAACTGGAGCAGCATTTGGCCGAAGTGGTCGGCAGTGGCGCCTGGGGGAATCTGGTCGTTATCGCCTTCTACCTCTTGAAAGTGGTAAAGCTCTCCATGAACCGTTCGGGCCTCGAAGCCTGTTTTGCCACGTAGCACGCTGGCAGCCCTGCCGGTAGAAGCCAATAGGCCAAAAGCGGCCTCGCGAGCGGTAAGCTCTCGGGCTAGCTCTTGCATGAGGAAGGTTTTGCCAGTGCCGGCATAACCCTTGAGCAGAAAGGTATTGAGGGACTCATCGGCCAGAAACTGCTGTATTTTGGCCATGGCCAAGCCTTGGTCGTTATTGAGCGATATGGGTGTGCTGGCGGACATGAGTAGTAATGCGAACTAGTATTTTATCGGCACACCGCCGAAAATAGGATTTCGCAAACGGGGCAGATAGGTTATTTTTACGGCTTCAAAAATAAGACGACATGAAATTAGTTACGTTTTCCGACAATGGTCGCGAGCAATTAGGTTTTTTGGTAAACGATAAGATATATGCTACCACTAGTGTAAATGGCGACCTGCCTGCTACCATGAGCCAACTGTTGGAAAACTGGGAGGCAACAATAGCAGCCATGAAGGCAGCTAACGAGCAACTGCTGCAGGGCACTACCCTAGCTGGCATAGCCTACACAGGTAGCAATGTGCTGGCCCCTGTGCCCCGCCCTACTAGTTGCAGAGATGGCTATGCCTTTAGACAACATGTGGCCGCTGCCCGCCGCAACCGTAAGGTGGATATGATAGCGGAGTTTGACCAATATCCTATCTTTTACTTTACCAATCATAATGCTATACAAGGACCTGGCAACATTTATTGTATGCCCGACCATTTTAAGAAGCTGGACTTTGAGCTGGAGGCTGCAATAGTGGTGTGCAAAAAGGGCCGCAATATAACAGCTGCTGAGGCTGATGACTATATAGGTGGCTATATGATAATGAATGATATGAGCGCCCGCACACTGCAAATGGAAGAAATGCTGCTGAATCTGGGCCCGGCTAAGGGTAAGGACTTTAGCACAGTGATAGGCCCTATGCTGGTGACCCCCGATGAGCTGGAGCACCTGAAAGTGCCTGCTAAACCCGGCCACACCGGCGCTAGCTACAACCTGCGCATGACCTGCACTGTGAATGGTGTGCAAGTGAGCGATGGTAATGTGAGTGATATGGACTGGACATTTGCCGAGATACTGGAACGCTGCGCTTATGGAGCAGATATATTGCCTGGCGATGTGATAGGTAGCGGTACGGTAGGCACGGGCTGCTTTTTGGAGCTAAATGGCACAGGCAAGCTGAACGACCCTAACTATAAAGAGCAATGGCTGCAAGATGGCGATGTGGTGGAAATGACCATAGACGGACTAGGGCACCTAAGCAACACGATAGTAGCCGAGAAGACAGACTGGAGCATACTGGCATTGAAGAAGTGATAGGAGTCGTCTATTGCGCTTCGGGAGTAGCCTCGTAAGGTATTTCCAGATTGTAGCACATAAATATAATCCTGCTTGTAAAGACAAGAAGAAGCTGAAAAATAAGATTCAAAATGATAACAAGGGTAACAATAAACAACTTCAAAAAACTAGAAAATATCAGTTTCGATTTATCGGAGTCAGTTGTTGTGATAGGCCCTAATAACTCAGGCAAATCGACACTTTTTCATGCATTATGTCTTTGGGAGACAGGTGTTGTAAACTATTTGGCTGCATATCAAAAGATAGAAATAGCTGGTGGAGTACAGAAAAGTTATCTGACAATTGGCTGGATAAAATTTTTACCGAGTTTTTTAAATCATTAAACATTACAAAAAGTTTTTTCAAGCGCGATTATTATCAATTAATATCATTGTTGTCGCCTAACGAGGTTGATGATGAGATAGTAACTAAGCTTGATATGCTTCACGAAATTTTACAATAGAGCACATGACAAAAGATACC
>CALRKH020000161.1:0-5677 GCA_943367855.1 Asaia bogorensis
GCGCGATATCAATAATGATAAGGATTATGCAGCCTTGATGACCATCTTTAAAAAGAGTTTCAACATCAAGCGCACGGAGTATAACGATGTAACAGTGTCTTACGTAGCCTACGAGCCACAGACAGCAGCCAATGTGGCTAATATGTCGGTGCAGGTGCTGGAGGAGATGTATCGCAACTATTACAACAATGTAAAGGTGTCGCTACAGGCTACGCTCAAAGACCAGATAGTGGTGCTGGATAGCGCCATCAATACCCTGACGGATAGCCTGGCTAATATGAGAGACCGCTACGGCATATACTCCATCATAAGCCCTGCCCGCCAAAACGTGGTGAGTGGCGAGATACACGCTGCCAAAGGTATGGGCCGCGCGGTGGAAGAGTTGCAAAATGTGGAGTCTATAAAAGACCAATTGGTGATAGACAGGGCTCGTTACATATCGGCACTCAATGAGTTTGCTGCCAGCACCAACCCTAAGCTGGAGTTTCTGAAAGTGGTATCTCGTGCAGTGCCACCGCTCAACACTACAGGGTTGGGCACAGAGCTTACGCTGGTGGCAGCGGGCTTGCTGTCCTTCTTCTTTTGCACACTCTACATCCTCATTATAGCCTACTACCGCCGCATAGTGGCAGTAGCTCGTTAATCTATACATGTTAGCAGATCTGTTTGCCCGAGAGAAATGGTTTACTGTCGCATCTTTTACGGTGCTGGCAGCTACTATTTTTTTGGTGGCATTCACGGGCAATCCGTTTTTGCTGGCGTTGCCGTTTGGCTACCTCTATGCGGTGCTGGTGGGCATCAACTGGAAGGCCGCCTACTGGATATTTCTTTTTACCATTCCCCCATCCATTCAGCTGGGCCTGGCCGATGATACTTTATCCATCACCCTGCCCGACCAGCCCATGATGTGGTTGTTTCTCGGGGCCTTTGCCTTCATCATAGCCCGAAACCCTAAGGCTGTGCCCGAGTGGTATTGGCGAGACCCGCTGGTGCTAATAGTAGTATTGCAGTTTTTGTGGACTATAGTGGCGGTTATCTTCTCCAAGATGGTGTTTTTCTCGCTCAAGTTCCTCATCATGAAGACGTGGCTGCTGGTATGCTTCTTCATCTTTCCGGTGTGGATTTTTACCGAGAAGAAGGATTTTGTGAAGGCGTTCTTTGTGCTGCTCATACCCATGACCATCACTATTATAGTGATACTCATTCACCACTCTTTATACAGCTTCCGCTTCGATAGGATACAGCGCGCCATCACGCAGCTATATTACAACCACGTAGACTATAGCACGGTTATTTCCATGTTCTTTCCGCTACTGTTTGTAACTGCCTGGAAGCTGACCCGCCGCCGCAATGCGGTAGTGAAATCGCTACTTATCATTACTATAGCCATTTTTATTGCTGGTATAGGCTTTGCCTATGCACGTGCGGCAGTAGTGGCGGTAGTGTTTGGCATAGTGGTGGCGGTGGCCATCAGGCTACGCCTGGCCAATCTGGTAATGCCGGGCTTTTATGCGGTTATCATACTATTGCTGTCGCTGGCCATCAACAATAATAAGTTTATGGACTACCGGCCCGACTTTGAGCATACTTATATGCGCAGAGAGTTTGTAGACCATATAATAGCCACCTTCAGGGGCAACGATATGTCGTCTATGGAGCGCATATATCGCTGGATAGCGGCCATACGCATGAGTGGCGATGAGCCGATGACTGGTGTGGGCCCTCGTGGTTTCTACTATCACTACAAGCCTTATGCTGTTTCGGCATTTCGCACCTGGGTGAGCCGCAATCCTGAGCAGTCTACCACGCACAACTACTTTTTGTATATGCTGGTAGAGCAGGGCTGGCCTGCTATGATACTCTATGCGGTGTTTATGGTGGCCGTCATAGCCAAGGCGCAGCGCATCTACCACCGTTTCAAAGACCAGTTTTACAAAACGGTCACTATGGGGCTCATTATGATGATAGCAATAGGCTTTATCAACAACTTCTTCTCGGAGCTAATAGAGACGCATAAGGTAGCCTCGCTTTTCTTTATACCAGCGGCACTGCTGGTGATACTAGACCGAAAGAGCAAGCAAGAGGCCGAAACTGGAGTGACCCCATTGTAGTAGCCCGCTATAGTGGTGCGGTCAGATGATTTTATTATAGTTGCAGACAATAAAATGCCACATACCCATGATAGTAAAAGATATAATCAATGCCATAGAGGCCTTTGCGCCACCTGTGTATCAGGAAAGTTATGACAACTCTGGCCTGCAAGTGGGCGACCCACATGCAGCTGTGAGTGGTGTGCTGTTGTCGCTAGATGTTACAGAGGCAATCATACAAGAGGCAATAGACAGAGGGTGCAATATGGTGGTGGCGCATCACCCGCTCATCTTCTCGGGTCTGAAACGCATAACTGGTAAAAACTATGTGGAGCGATGCGTGCTGATGGCTATAAGAAACAATGTTGCTATATATGCTGCCCATACCAACCTGGACAATGTGCAAGCAGGGGTGAATGCCAAGATAGCAGAGAAGCTGGGCCTGCTCAACTGTCGCATACTGGCGCCTAAGACAGATGTATTGCTAAAGCTATATACCTATGTGCCACTGCCGCAGGCCGATGCCCTGCGTGATGCCCTCTTTGCCGCAGGTGCAGGCACTATAAGTAAGTATAGCGAGTGCAGTTTCAACACTGTGGGCACAGGCACTTTTAGAGCGGCTGCCGATGCCAACCCCACAATAGGCGAAGCCGGTGGCGAGCGGCAACAAGTGCCCGAGGTGAAGCTGGAAGTGCTGGTGACCACAGCCACCCAGCATGCGGTGCTAGCAGCGCTAAAGGCCAATCACCCCTATGAGGAGGTGGCATGGGAGCTGATACCCCTGCCCAACCCTGCACCTGAGATAGGTGCTGGCATGATAGGCACGCTGCCTACACCCCTGCCAGGGGCCGAAGCGTTGCAGCACATCAAACAGTCGCTAGGGGCTACCTGCATCAGGCATACGGCACTGCCTGCCAAGCCAGTGAGCCGAGTGGCCGTTTGTGGTGGTTCGGGTAGTTTTTTGCTGCGCGATGCCATAGCTGCCGGAGCCGATATCTTTGTGACTGCCGACTATAAATACCATCAGTTTTTTGATGCTGATGGCAAAATAACCATAGCAGATATAGGGCATTACGAGAGCGAACAATTTACCGTTGAACTCTTTGACGCAATACTTAAGAAAAAATTCCCTAATTTTGCCGTTCTTTTATCAAATTTGTCAACCAATCCCGTAAAATATTATTGTTGATATGGCTACAGTAAAAGACTTTTCGTACGAAGAAAAGCTAGCTTCACTCCTTTTTTTGCAAAAAATTGACTCGAAAATAGACGAGATCAAGACTCTAAAGGGAGAACTCCCGATGGAGGTTAAAGACCTGGAAGATGAAATTGCAGGTTTGCAAACTCGTATCGGCAATATAGATGCCGAGATCAATAACATCAACAACTTCATAGAGGCAAAGAACAATGCCAAGAAGGAAGCTCAGGCGTTGATAAAGAAATACGAGAAACAACAAGACAACGTAAAAAACAGCCGCGAGTTTGAAGCCATCAATAAAGAGATGGAAATGCAGGAGCTGGAAGTGAGGCTGATAGACAAGCACATAAAAGATGCTTCTTTCGAGCAGAAAGACCGTGTTATGGCTCGTCAGCGCACAGAAGATAAAATAAAAGATGTAGAAGACCTGCTGCAAATAAAACGCAAAGAGCTGGAAAGAATATCTGTAGAAACAGAAAAAGAAGAAGCGGTTCTTGCAGTTAAGTCGGACGAAGCTAAGGTGAAAGTAGATGAGAAATTGTTGCTCAGCTACGAAAGAATACGCAGCAAACACCGCAACGGTCTTGCTGTGGTGCCAGTGCTCCGCGACTCTTGTGGTGGTTGCTTCAATGTTATCCCTCCGCAGCGCCAAAGCGAAATTCGTCAGCGCAAGAAAATCATCGTATGCGAACACTGTGGCCGCATCATGGTAGATAGCGACCTGAACGATAAAGTAACAATAGACAACTAATATACCAGTTTAGTATTAGGCTAATAAGACAAGGGGCAGCGATAGCTGCCCCTTGTGCATGTATGGTATGTTGGCTCACCTACCCAGCTATGCTTAGCAGGGGCTCCATAGGCTCTCATCGTGAAAGAAGGAGAAATGCACCAAGTGCACTAATGAGGCTGCACCATCTATGTAGCTGTCTTTGGCCTTGAAAATCACATCATAGGTTCTATTCTTGTCATTGCACAATATATGCAGCACATTGCTGAGCTCATTGGCATTGGCTACCAGATTGTTGCCATTAGCATCGTAAACGGCTATACGTGTAGATATGGCTCTGCCTCCGTATTTGAAACCATGATTGGTATGGGTCAATTTGGTTTTGAAGACCAGATAACGAACCTTCTTTTTAGGTTTTTTGCCGTCATCGTCGCCTTCTTCTTCTATTACGTTATAGCATTCCATATCGCCCACGCCCACTATGGCTGCTACTATTGTGCCTGCCTTACGAAAGTTGTAAGGTACTCCGGTTACGTTTTTTACTTTGTATGTTGCCATTGCTCTTTGGTTTTTAGTGTTATACATATGGAGCCCACATGGGGCCGTCTATAAAACATTCGCCATATTTGATGCGAAAGTAGCCACCCTCGCCCCAGCCACTGCTCCAGCTGTTTTTGCCTATCCAGCAGCCCAGTGCATCGTCGTAGCCTACTATGCACACGCAGTGACCTCCGGGTATCTCTATGCCAAAAGTATGTGTGTACACTCCGCTTTTATAATTTTCGAAGTCTTTGTGCACCGTTAGGCAGCTGATTACTGGTCCATTCTCTACCAGTTCTTTTTTAATGTCTGCAATGTTGGTGAGTTTTCGGTGGCTCTGTATGTGGTAGAGCTCAGAGGCCCAGTTGCTGCACAGTTTCAGCTGAGTGGGTATAGGGTTGCTGCTATAAGAGAAGCAGCGGTCTGTAACCACACCCTTTTGCTGCACGGCTATCAGTGCCCTGTCTGGAAACCAGCCATGAAAGAAGGGCAACCCATTGCCACAGTTGCGCCCCTCTGCTGCTGCATGACCATAAAACAAGTGTGCTTCAGATAGTTTGAAGGGCATATTGGGGTTGCGGGCTTGATATTTTACCCGCCCCTCTATAGCCGCTAGTGTGCCAAATGCCACACAAGAGCCACAGCTGCCCTGATATTCTATATTGCTCACATAGTTGGCACCATTCACATTCCGAAGGTCGAAGGAGGAGGGCAGCCCTTCTACGCTATAGTTGGTAGTAGCTATAGCCTGCAATGCTGCCAAGCGCTCTTCTTTGTCGCTATCGCTCATATTGGCACCACACATCACTTCTAGTTGCCCCTCTTCAAAAGGCGATGGTGCTGCTACCCACGAAGCATTGTTGCTGGCAAGTGATTGCTGCAAACTGCTGAAAAAAGAATCTTGCTGCATAATGAATTTATGTAAGGTGAAGGTAGGGAGTACCCATCATAATATCAAGGTGCAATGAGGAGTGTTTTTTGTAGAATGCCACTGAGTAATAGCACCAAATTACTTATCTATACACAGCCCATAGGTTTACAGCCTGTGGGCTGTGTTGTTGTTATACCTTGAATAAGCCATACACTGCCGAGCCAGTGCCCGTCATAGAGGCATAGGTG
>CALRKH020000162.1:0-5644 GCA_943367855.1 Asaia bogorensis
AGCAGGCGTATACATGTGCAAGTTTGTAGGCGAAG
Source organism: Asaia bogorensis (assembly GCA_943367855.1). Lineage (GTDB taxonomy): Bacteria > Bacteroidota > Bacteroidia > Chitinophagales > Chitinophagaceae > Nemorincola. Next base: position 36 of record CALRKH020000162.1, read on the forward strand.
ACGGATCAACATCAGTTGTTCGTTTGGTTTACGAACCATAATGAAAGAGAACAGGGTACATCTCTGATAACAGGAATGGGGCGGCTATCAAAGCCGCCCCATTTTGTTGTTTGGTTCATTATATCATCAGTCTATACCCAAGTCCATGTTGTATAAGCTTACAGGCATAATGCCCGAGAATAATAGAGCATTGTTTTTGGCATCATAAAAATTGATATAAGCACAAGAATCGTCTTTTCTTACAGGTCTTATATCAGCTATTATTTCCTTAAGGTGTTTACGTTTCGTATTAGTAATTGCTGCGTGGCCAGCCAATAATAGAAATGGACCTACGGTGTTTTGCATCAGCGGTTGAAGTTTGTTTTTATATTCTGTGCGCATTCCTCTATACAATTCTATATCATATACCCTGTTGGTGTCAAGATTGGTTGTAACGCCAAGGCTAGAGTCGCCAGTAGCGCAAAGGAGTAGTAGCGTTTTGTTGATATCCTTTATTTTGAAAGAAAGCTTGTACCCTTCAAAGTGAACATGCACTTGCGGTTGTTCCCATAGGTTTACAAGCTTTATAGTTTTCTGAGCAATGACATTAAAACCTGTACATAAAAAAGATAAAGACACTAACCAACGTTTCATTTCAATATTCTTTTAGTGTGGCTTATATAACCTTTCAAATCAACTAATTTTATCCAAAAATAAGTGAATGAAGAGTTTTGCAAGTGACAACTATGCTGGTGTGATGCCCCAAGTGATGGATGCGCTAATAGCAGCCAACTACGCTCATGCTAGGTCTTATGGTGCGGATGAGGTGACGGCTCGTACACGAAAACTGTTTAACCAAGTTTTTGGCAGAGAAGTAGCTACCTACTTTGTGTTTAATGGAACAGGGGCCAATGTGCTGAGTATCAGTAGTGCCACCCAATCATTCAATGCAGTTTTGTGTGCCGACACTTCACATATCTATTGCGATGAGTCATCTGCGCCAGAAACTTTTACAGGTTGTAGATTCTTTGCATTAACGGCTAATGACCAAGGAAAACTAACTCCCGAAATTGTGCAAGAACGCCTTATCAGAAAAGGCGATGTGCACTATGCACAGGCTACACTACTATCCATCACCCAGACAACAGAGTATGGCACAGTATACACCCCAGCAGAAATAAAAGCACTTGCAGACCTTTGCCACCAAAACGATATGTATCTGCATGTAGATGGTTCCAGGTTCTTTAATGCAGCAGCATCGCTAGGGTGCTCACTGGCCGAGATAAGTACACTGGCAGGTGTAGATATTTTATCATTAGGAGGCACCAAAGCAGGCATCATGTTTGGTGAGGCAGTGATAGTAATAAATAAAGAACTAGATAAACACATAGCATATAAGCACAAACAAGTGATGCAGCTAGCATCAAAAACACGGTTCATATCAGCACAGTTTGAAGCACTGCTGAATAATGAACTATGGCGAACAGCTGCTACTCATGCCAACAATATGGCTCAGCTACTACTGAAAGCTATAGAAGGCCGACCTGGTGTAACCATAACCAAACCCGTGCAAGCCAACGCCATTTTTGCCGAGATACCAAGGCATTGGTACGAGCCACTTCAACAGCATTTTCCATTCTACGTATGGAAGGAGCAAACCCATGAGGTGCGCCTGATGTGTGCGTGGGACACCCAACCAGAAGATATAGCAAGCTTTGCTAAGGCAATAGATACACGCTAAAGCTGACGAGATATAGCTACTATAAGATCTGTAGTGGCGGCAGGAGACGGAACATTTTGCTGAGCGAAGGTTCCGTTTTTTGTTAGAAGATAGTAGGCCGGTAATGATTGTACGCCATAGTCTTTTACCACCGAATGATACCAGCCCTCAGGTGCATGCGCCAATAAACCACCTACTTTAGATTGTTGCCAGAGCTTAGTAGCTTTAGCTGTATCTCTGTCTATAGATACATAAACGAACACAACAGGTTTGCTAGAAAAAATAGTCTTTATCTTTTTTTCGGTGAGGCGCATATCGGCCAGACATGGCTTGCAGAAGGAGGCCCAGAAACTAACATATACTACTTTGCCCATCAGAGAGTCGTTGGCTACTACTTCCAGTGCATCGTTGTAGAGTGTGGGCAGCTGGGGTGCTGGCATGCCAGGTGCCAGGCGACGAGCTATAGATAATTGCTGCAAAAGTGTCTCGAGATGTGGGCTAGTGGGTGTGTGCTGCTGATAGGTGGCAACCAGCTGCTCTATCCTATGCAATGGCTGCACCCGGCAACGAGCATATATAAACTGTGCAGCAAAGTAGCTACTACTCTGTGGCGGCAACTGCTTATAGGCCAATGTTAACATGCTATCCTCCAGACGGTAGGTGCCAGCAGTGTCGGCACGGAAGGGGCGCATGCCAGCTGATTTGAGCTGAGCCTCGAAGTAGCCAGAAAGATAGAGTAGGTAGGATGGTGCGCCCAGCATATCGTCGGCAAAACGGGTGGGCATGGTGGTAGTAATAGTGTATAGCGAGTCGGGGATGGTATCGGTGAGGCGGCGCAGCACATAGGCTTGGTGCATACCTGGGTATTGCTGTATAAAGAAGTAATTGAAGTATTGAAAAGAACGCTCCCAGAAACTGAGAAACGCTGGCTCGTTTATAGCAAGTTTGCTAACGAACGCTAGCTCTCGCTGTAGCTCGGCAGCAATACTATCAGTATAGGCTGTAGGAGACAACCCAATATGATTGCGAAGACGAATCATATAATTGTTGACCCTACCCCGAGATAAGGTGTGTGCTGCAATGAAGTTTTGACGGGCAGCACCCTTGCCGCTATAGGTAATGCTGGAGTCGAAACGACGAGCATCGGCAAGGAGATAAAGTGAGTCAGCAGGGAGTGGTGCAAACTCTGCTACATGATTGCCCACTTGTAGCTCGGCCAATGTGTAGGCATTAGCCGGAGCAGCAAACCGCAACTTAAAACTACCATCGGCAGCCAATGGGCAGGAGTAACGAACGGGATACCAAGCCAGCAGATTATTGTTGTAAGTAACCACAACACTATCGGCAGCAGCATTGTTTATCTTGCCCGCCAGGACTACTTGCCTGGCGTGAGCGCTAGGTGTGCCGCCGCAGCACACCAGCAGTAATAAGAGATAGGTGATAGGATGTGCGAACATGGTACAAGATGCTAGAGCGTTTGGGCTACAGTAGGTTTGGGACGAGGTGCTACACCCTTTACGGCACGGGCTATAGCAGCTATGTGAGCAGGTGTGGTGCCGCAGCAGCCACCCAGCATATTTATCCAGCCTTCTTGGGCCCAGTCGCCTACTATGGCTGCAGTTTGTTCGGGGGTTTCGTCATACTCGCCCATAGCATTGGGTAGGCCAGCATTGGGGTAGGCACTTACAAAACAAGAGGCTATGCTAGATAGCTCCTCTACGTGTGGGCGCATCTCAGAGGCACCCAATGCACAGTTGAGCCCTATGCTGATGGGGCTGGCGTGGGTAACAGAAATATAAAATGCTTCCAATGTTTGCCCACTGAGGGTGCGACCCGAAGCATCTGTAATGGTGCCCGATATCATTACCGGCATTTTGGGCTTGCCTGTAGTTTTGAAATATTTGTTGACGGCATAGATGGCCGCTTTGGCATTGAGGGTATCAAAAATGGTTTCTATAAGGAGTATGTCGGCACCACCATCTACCAGGCCGCTTATTTGCTCCAGATAGGCATCGGCCACCTCATCGAAGGTGATGGCTCTGTAGCCTGGGTTGTTAACATCGGGAGAGAGAGAAAGGGTTTTATTCATAGGGCCAATGGCACCCGCCACAAAACGATCTGATACATCTGCCCCGGTTTCTGCGGCAAACTCTTCTATAGCTTTTTTGGCTAGCTGTGCTGCGGCTACATTGATCTCGTAAGAGAGGTCTTGCATGTCGTAGTCGGCCATAGATACGCGCTGCGCATTGAAGGTGTTGGTTTCTATGATATTGGCTCCGGCAGCCAGATATTCTTTGTGAATAGCCTTGATGATATCGGGGCGAGTGAGGCAAAGCAGGTCGTTATTGCCTTTGATATCGCTATGCCAGTTTTGGAAGCGAGCGCCACGGTAGTCGGCCTCGGAGAGTTTGTAGCGTTGTATAATAGTGCCCATAGCGCCATCTATAATGAGGATACGCTCGGCAAGCAGGTTTTGGATTTTGGCAAAAGTATTCATTGGTCAAAGTTAATGATTAGTGGGTGATGGCTGATGTGCTGCTAAATAAGGATATAAACTAGTGTGTGCTGTGTCATAAAAATGATGTGCCTGTGGTGCAAAATTGCGCACTTTTTGTTTTTTGGAAAATGAGGTTAAGTGTTTGATAGTCAATGAGTTGCGACTGAGTTTGCTTCTGTTTTTGCGCACTTTTTGCCAGGGGCAGGCGGAGCAAGTTTGCAAGACAGTTTCTGTAGTATAGATAGGTGCGCCAAATATGTAAGATGGAAGGCTTGATAGGTACATGGAAATAATATAAAGTAGACTAGGGCAGTGAAAGGGAATGATGATATGGTAGGGCAAAAATAAGATAGGTATGGGTCCATAAATGAGATAGCCGAAGAAAGATATCCACAAATTTTTTGGGGGTCAAAAAATGGGTGGAATAGAGCAGTTGAAGCCTTTAGATACCCTCTATCATTACTACTTATTATATTGCGTTGATAACGGTAATAGCATACCATAATGAATCTGCGTAGCTGGACAAATGATAGATGGGCATGGGCACTGATATTGATAGGTGTGCTCATGGTAGCTGCTCTTAGCTACCAACAGTATAGCTATGCCGTGGCTGCTATAGCACAGGGCAATCATGTGACTTATACTATGGTAGGGGCGAAAGAGCATAGTGGTGGACGAGGACGATATTACACCATGAATGCCGACTTGCATGGCGTGGTATATGAGGTGGATATAAGCAGCGAGATGTATGATGATGTGCTGGCGGGAGAACTGCCTGCACTATATTATTCCGCTCCGCAAAACGAACTCTATAGCCAGTAGACAGCAACAAAGCACAAACGCTTGTTATGGTTGCTGATGATAGTATTTGTGATAGGTAGTATCATATTTGTGAAAACCATACCTAAACAGAAGCACAAGAAACGAAAAAAGTAAAGAAACTGTTCACAACAACTAGCTGTTCATTATTTGTGAACGATTGTAGTAGTTACGGGTTGCATCCAAACCAAATATCACTAAAAACACGTAACCCTATTCCACCCCCTTATTACCCATCAATTCCTTTACCTTGCCCAGCTCTATAAACCGGAAAGCGAATAGGGCAGCAGTGCCAGCGGTGCCGGTGATGGCTACACGAGCCAGCAGGCCTAGCTGTGGCAGTAATGTGGTGGCATAGCCTATGGCGGCTACCAGCAGTGCATAGCCTAAGTGAGCGGTAGCCCAGCGGTAGTGAATGGGCAGGCGGGCTATGCGGGTGGCAAAGATGATGAAGAGTATGGCTAGTAGCCACTGGGTGGCTACAGAGGTGGCTGCACCGCCCATAGCGCCATAGTGAGGCACTACATAAAAGTTGAGCGACAGATTGAACACTACACCAGCCAGGGCTATAAGGTTGAGGTGCTTCATACTAGC
>CALRKH020000163.1:0-5570 GCA_943367855.1 Asaia bogorensis
GTTTTAATTTATGGTAGTGCGGGCGTATGTCATTCTTATTAGTCGATTGAGCAAAGGCTACTTCATAAAAAAGTCCCATTGAGTACACTATACGGTGTCCGATGCTGCCAGGCATTTTCACTGGGCTCATCCAGGCGGTAGCATTTTGGTTCATGTTCAGCATTTTACCTTTTATATTTTCAAAGCTATTAGGGGCATCATCCATAATAGCAAAAAGGGCATCACAAAATTCTGAATTTTGCCCTTGGGCATGGCTGCAAAAGGGCAACACAGTTATAAATACTATTAATAAGTAGCGTAAAAACATGCTGCAATATAATCTTTATGCCATTGTAGCATCTAAGTCAGGCAATGTTTTATCATTTTGTTCTACAGTTGCATTTGCAACTATCTTTGTACTACATGCAATCCGATAGTCTTTTTGATGATAATTATTTTATGCGCCAAGCACTCCGCGAGGCGCGCTTGGCGTTTGATGCCGACGAGGTACCTGTAGGGGCTGTAGTAGTTTGGGGCAATAAAATTATTGGTAGAGGTCACAATCAGGTAGAGCGTTTAAATGATTGCACCGCTCATGCAGAAATGTTGGCACTTACTGCCGCATTCAATGGGCTGGGTAGTAAATATCTCCCAGAGGCTACCCTTTATGTCACAGTCGAGCCCTGTCTCATGTGCTGTGGTGCCATTTATTGGTCCAAGTTGGGTAGAATAGTATATGGCACGCCCGATGTCAAGAACGGCTATAAAAAAATAGCGGGCGACAACTGGCCCTTCCATCCCAAAGCACAACTGGAGTCTGGAATAATGGCCGATGAGTGTGCTGCAATTATGAAAGAATTCTTTGCTAGAAAACGCTAGCTTATTGCACCTTCTTCCAGCGTAGCGTATTCATCATGTGTTTTATGTCTTTTAGCAAAAAGTCAGTTACTGGCTTTAGTGAATCAACATTAGGGGTCACATCAAAGTATAAAGCTCCTCTTAAAAAATGCTGTGTGGAGTCTGTAGCGGCAAACTGATATCTAGATGCCGTGTTACCACCCACAGTATATATGGTATATGCATTGCCATATGGGTTGGTATAATTGATATTGTTGATGTAATCGGCGCGTTCGTGATGCAGGTAAGATAAGCCCCAAGATTCATCCTCTAGTTTCAGCAGTGGGTTGGCAGCTGTTATGGGCTTGTAGGTGATGTTTATGATGCCTTCTACCGATGGTATAAAAATATTAATCCAGTATTTATTATCCAGATTTTTTTCTTTAAAAACGGTATCATTCGTTATAATGCTACCCGCAGGATACTCAAAACTATATGGATAGTCAGGTCGGTCAAATACTTCATATTGATGTTCCTTTGGTGTATCTACTTTGAAGTAGCCGCTCGGTTTAGGCTGGTAAACAGGTGGTCGGCAGGCACTATAACCCAATACTAAAGTTAGAAGCAATACTATACGTGACATACGTGGTAAAAATAGTGCAATCCTTTGAGAGTTGCTGCTTAACGCCCAGCTTTCATCATTACACCTATATCCGATGATACATCTACGGGCACAAATGCCACTTTGCCCTTCAGCAAAGAAATTCCTATGTTACTTCCTGCTACAGCGTATCCACTATCATCAGTTATATAATAACGAAGTATAAATGCCTTATCGGGTGCAGGTATTACTTCTTTAGCCAGGCCTACCAAAATGGTGCCAGTAGAGTCATTTACCGTCGGTTCGTATAGTAAGTCATCTATTACTTTATCATTTTTGTATCGGGTCATAGTTACCACTGGTTTTGTGCCTGGTGGCATAGCTATCTCTACCAAATACACCAAAGAGTCCATCAGGGCTACATTCAGAAACGGACGACCAATTATGCTATCCACTTGCCCACTTGTGTCAAAGCCAAAAATACACTGAGGTTGCTGTTCATTTTTCTTGATCCAGGCCCATAAGCTTGGTCTGCCATTTTGATAAAAACTGATCTGTGCGCCAGTAGCTATAGTGTCAAGGGTGTAGGTGCGCCAGCTTTTTATACGCTCATTTTCATAAAAGTCCTGTCGTATCAGTTGTTTTTTATACTTACGCCACACCTCTATCGGCTCCTTTGGCTTATTGTCAGAGCAGCCACTAAGCATAATTATCGCCAATATAATTGCAGATGTTACTATTCTAGCGTATTTAAACATAGTATATAGTTTCAATGTGGATAACGGGCAAAGTGCTTCTCTTGCCAGTGCCCAATTCCAGTAAATTAACCTATTTTCGCAGCCAAATTAACCAGAAAAAATAAACCAACAGAAACATGCAAGATCAACAATTACCAGAACAGCAGTTAAACATTGAGCTAAGCGAAGAAATGGCAGATGGTGAGTACGCCAATCTAGCTATCATCACTCATTCATTTGCCGAGTTCGTTATAGACTTCGTAAATGTAATGCCAAACGTACCTAAAGCGAAAGTAAAATCTCGCATCGTTATGACTCCGCAACATGCTAAAAGATTGATGCGTGCGCTTATCGATAACGTAAAACGTTTCGAAGCTCAAAATGGTGTAATCAAAGATCAGGACACACCTGCTGCTCCTTTCAACTTTGGCGCACCTCCAGCACAAGCTTAGTTTTTTAAATAGTTATTACTTCCGGCAGGCATTTATGCTTGCCATCAGTTTGCATACTCAATGAACGATAAAATACTAATCCTCGATTTTGGTTCTCAGTTTACACAGTTAATAGCTCGCCGTGTGCGAGAGTTGAATGTGTACTGCGAGATTCAGCCTTGCACCAAGCCCGTTAGTTACGATGCCAATCTTAAAGGTATCATTCTCTCAGGCAGTCCGTTCTCGGTCAACGATTCGCAGGCACCAAATCCCGATATAGCAGCTATGGCAGCAAAACTGCCCTTGTTGGCTGTCTGTTACGGTGCTCAGCTTCTAGCTAAGCAGAGTGGGGGAGAGGTAGGTAAGTCTACACACAGAGAGTATGGTAGAGCGCATTTGCAAGATGTTGCTGATGATCCACTCTTTGCAACCATCCAAGATGGTTCACAGGTTTGGATGAGTCATAGCGATACAATCAAAAGCCTGCCGGAAGATTTTAAAATCATTGCACGTACTGAGGCCATTCCTGTAGCGGCATTTAGGGCTAGCATTTCTTTCGCTCCCAACCCCGTTTATGGCATTCAGTTTCACCCAGAGGTTACTCACAGCACCGATGGTGGTCAGCTGCTCAAAAACTTTGTTGTAGACATCTGTGGCGTTCGTCAAGATTGGACTCCATCTGCTTTTATACACGAAACAGTAGAGCGCATCAAAGCTCAGGTGGGCGATAAAAAAGTAGTTATGGCACTCAGCGGTGGAGTAGATTCTACTGTCGCTGCTACACTTATTCACCGTGCTATAGGTAGCAATTTATATTGCATTTTTGTAGACAATGGTCTGCTGCGCAAAGATGAATTCGAGCAAGTGCTCGAAGGCTATCGCCATCTAGGTCTTAATACCAAAGGTATAGATGCTCGTCAACGCTTCTATAGCGAGTTAGCTGGTGTTACAGACCCCGAGCGCAAGCGTAAAATTATTGGCAAAGGCTTTATTGATGTATTCAATGAAGAAGCACAATTGCTTACTGATGTTAGCTTCTTAGGCCAAGGTACTATATACCCGGATGTTATAGAATCCATGTCTGTGCATGGGCCTTCTGCCACTATCAAGTCGCACCACAACGTGGGCGGTCTTCCGGAGAAAATGCACCTTTCACTTGTTGAGCCTTTACGTATGCTCTTCAAAGATGAAGTACGCCGAGTTGGTAGAGAGTTAGGCATCGACGAAATCTTCATTGGCCGTCACCCCTTCCCAGGTCCTGGCTTAGGTATCAGAATACTCGGAGAAGTTAGCGAAGAGAAAGTAAAGATGCTGCAAGAAGCAGACGCTATATACATTCAGCATCTGCGCGATAGCGGCATGTACAAAGAGGTTTGGCAAGCAGGCGCCATATTACTACCCGTGCAAAGTGTAGGTGTTATGGGCGACGAGCGCACTTACGAGTTCACATGCGCACTAAGGGCCGTAACCAGTGTAGATGGCATGACAGCCGATTGGGCACACCTTCCTTACGACCTCCTTGCTAAGATATCCAACGATATCATCAACAGGGTAAAAGGTATCAACAGGGTAGTGTACGATATCAGCAGCAAGCCACCTGCCACTATAGAGTGGGAGTAGCCTTTATTGTAGCAATACCATACATCTCACATCACTAGGGTTAGGATACTCCTCAAGGCAGTATCCATCCACAGCTATGCGCGGGTCTTTCATCAATGCAGCAAACGTGCTGCCTATCTTGCTCACGTCTGTCATAAAGTCGGGTATATAGGCCGATAAATATCGTCCCGCCCTTACCCTAAACTGCGGCAGCGTACATGCTGCTGCTGTCTCAGCATTGTGCAGGTGCACCGCTGCCATATAGTCTATACCCCCACGCTCATTCCCGCTCGATACACCATAATATGTAGCTTCAGCACCCGGAGGGTACAGTTGGTGCAGTCGTGTAAATGCTGCAGCCACAGCTTGCGGAAAACTACTGGCAGGTATACAGTGCAGCACAAAGTCGTAGGAGAAAGTTATGATTGACATATCAGTTACTATTACTTACCGCAAACCTAGCTACATACTATTAGTATTCACCCACCTATTTACGACAATATACTAGCTTATTCCCGTCAATAACCGATAATTAAACTATATAATGTAAGCCTGCAGCAGTGTATCTTTGCACCAATGCAATACCTGTATTTCCGGCTCATTGTTTCATTTATGCTCTTGCCCATGCTAGTAGCAGCGCAGCAGCAGGCACAGCCTGCTCAGGGCATGAAACCCATGCAGCACAACTATACTTCCTTTCCTCCTGCTCGCTTTCATCTTACAGACGAGGCCAGGCAAGCTAACGCTGCATTCTTGGCGCATCAGGAGCTTGGCCTACTCTATGACGGTGCTCCCTGCACCGACTGTTACGAGCAGATAGCTGCACGCACCGCCACCACCAAGACATTTGTAAAAGAAGGCTCCAATGGCACCGAGCTCATGATGCAAACCTCCACAGACGCTCTTCATTACCTCAGTGCCCAGGGCCAATGGCTCACCATCAGCGATAGATTAAGCCCTTTGGCTGCTGGCAAGTACGCAGCACTCACACAAAAGAACCCTGTAATTATAGATGCCAATTCGGCTAGTGTGCTGATTATAGACGGTACCGACACCCTGCACTGCAACACTGATATGGAGCTGCTATTCACAGCGCCAGATGGTGCTACACATAGTTTAGGTAGGGCCAACTGGCACCAGCATACTGCTGGCTCCGATGGGCTCTGGGTTACCGATGTATGGCCAGGTATAGACATGGAGCTGTTTGTCGGTCGTGGTTCAGTCAAAACCAATTTCTACATCAAGCAGCCCATGCCACAATACAGCCACGGCACACTGCACATCAGAGACCATATTGGTAGCGCCGCCGCTGCCATCGCCATATCTCAGCAGCACATAGGCAACCTGAACATCAACGATAAGCAGGGCAATGTCCGTTATCGCATG
>CALRKH020000164.1:0-5541 GCA_943367855.1 Asaia bogorensis
AGACCCATCAATATATTGATAGGTGCTAACGGGAGTGGTAAAAGTAACTTTTTATCTTTCTTTGATTTTCTGAAACAGGCCTATAATAGAAATCTACAATCGTATGTGGCATTGAAGGGCATAGATAGCTTTTTGCATAAAGGAGATAAGGTAACTGACACCATATCTTGCCGCTTGACGATAGATAAAATAACTGAATATAGTTTTGCTATAAAAAAAGGTGATGTAGGTTTTGTATATACCAATGAGCGCATAAATACAGGCGGCAATGTAGCTGAGCAAGTGCTGGATATAGCCTCTATAGGGCCAGAATCGACATTGAGGTTTGAAACAGATGCCAGAGCCATACAAGTAGTAAATAGCATAGCACACCTGTGGAAATATCATTTTCATGATACTGGTGATCATTCTCCGTTTAACAAAGAAGCGAGTGTGGCTGATGACAAGTTTTACCTGTATGAACAAGGAAGTAATTTGGGCTCTTTTTTGTATAACATACAAAATGAACATAGGTCTGTGTATAACCTAATAGTGAAGACAATACAAAGCATAGCTCCTTATTTTCTTGATTTCTTTTTTAGAATAGAGGCATCAGGCAAAATAAAACTAAGATGGCAAAGTAAATATAGCTCAAGTGTATATGGCGTTAATGACATGTCGGACGGAACAATAAGATTTGTGGCCTTGACGACTTTGTTTTTGCAACCCAACCTACCCTCGACCATTGTAATAGATGAGCCAGAACTAGGACTGCACCCGACGGCCATTACAAAGCTGGCAGGTCTAGTAAAGTCGGCTGCAGCAAAGGGTTGCCAAATTATATTGGCTACTCAGTCTACGGATTTAATCAGTCATTTTGAACCTGAGGATATAGTAACTGTGGATCAGATAAATGGGGAGAGTATTTTTGAGCGACTAGACCCAGCATTGCTAAGCATATGGCTAGATGATTACTCAATAGATGAGCTGTGGAAAAGAAATATAATACAAACGGGTCAACCTAATTTATAATCTGCAAGCTATGAAAAGGTTGATAATGATATGTGAGGGACAGACAGAACAGGCGTTTGCCAAAACCTGCCTAAAGGAATATTTCTTTCAAAAAGGTATACTGCTAGACACTCCAATAATAAAATCATCTCGCGGTGGTGTAGTGAAGTGGGAGCGACTGAAGCTACAAATTGAAATGCACCTAAAATCGGAACCGAACGCATATGTAACAACCTTTTTAGACTATTACGGTTTACATGAAAAATTTGAGTTTCCCGGTTGGGATAATGCCCAGAAAATAGCAGACATTAATGACCGTATAGGCTATCTGGAAACAGCAATGCTACTTGATGTTCATCCATCAGCTCAATACAGATTTATACCATATCTACAACTTCATGAGTTTGAAGGGTTGCTATTTAACGACATCAACATAATATACAATCAGATACCCGATGCTGACCTAGTAGGGAAAGACGAACTAGAGCAAACATTTGCTAGCTATACGAATCCTGAAATGATAAATGATGGCAAAAACACATCTCCCTCTAAAAGACTGGCCAGAATAATAAGAGGATATAACAAAGTAATATATAGAGACCTACTATCTGAAGCAATAGGATTGGTGAATATAAGAGCAAAATCGCCCAGATTTAACAAGTGGATAAGTAGACTAGCGCTTTAATGACAAGTATTATTGTCACATCATTTCATCTAAAAGAAGTGAACACTATGACTAGTAACATATGACAATCAATCTAACCAGTTATTAAGTTTGATTTGAGCCATGATGTGCTTGGTGGCACCGACGTGGTTTTGCATAAAAGTTTGGGCTTGGTGGGCGATGGTAATGCGCTGCTGCGGGGATGCGACCAACTGGTGGAGACGTTCTACGCCCTGTGCAGGGGTGGAAACGGGGAAGACTACCCCAGCCTGAGTGAGCTTGACGGCCTCGACAAACTTGGTATAAACCGGACCAATGACGATGGGAACGGAAAAAACTGCGGGCTCGAGCACATTGTGAATGCCGCCTTTTTGGAAACCACCACCGACATAGGCGATAGAAGCAAGGCTATAAAGGCTGGCTAACATACCAATATTATCTATAATAAGCACTTGCTTGAGGGCTGGATAGGCAAGGGTTTCGAGCTCGGAATAACAGAGGCATTTGTTGACAAAAAGCCGACAGAGGTCGTCGAGGTGATCGTCGTGAATTTCGTGAGGGGCAATAATGACCTTCCAGCCATCGGGGAGGTTATCAACAAACTGTTTGAGCAACTGCTCATCGGCTGGCCATGTGCTGCCTGAAATGATTAGCTTGCAGCCATTGGTGAAGATATCTAACTCGGGCATGGGCCGTACTTTGGCCGCAATGGTGGAAACTCTATCGAAACGAGTATCGCCAGTGATATAAACATTGGTGAGGCCGATGCCCTGAAGGAGTGTAGCTGATGACTGGTCTTGGACATGAAGCTGGGTGAAACAGCGCAACATGCGCCTAAAGAAAGCCCCATGCCACTGAAAAAATGCCTGACGGGGCCTGAAAGCAGCAGCGACCAGAAGTGTGGGTATGCGACGCTGGTGGAGGGCTGTGAGGTAATAGTACCAAAACTCGTACTTGATAAATATGGCTAACTGTGGCTGAATGAGGTCTATAAACTGAGATGAAGCGCTACGACCATCCATAGGGAGGTAAAAGATGTAGTCGGCCCCTGTGTACTGGCGGGTGTTTTGATAGCCAGAGGGTGAAAAGAAAGTGAGTACGATTTTGTAGTTGGGATATTGGGTGCGAAGCTCATCTATGAGTGGCCTACCCTGCTCGAACTCGCCTAATGAGGAAGCGTGTATCCAGATTCTTTTTTCGCCGGGTTGCAGGGCTGCTGCAATGGAAGTGCGCCAATGACGACGACCGACTAACCATTGTTTGGCCTTGGCACTGCGACGAGCGACTATGGCAATGCCGAGCCGATAGAGCAAAAGAAATATGGAGTATAAAAATGACATGAGCGGAACTGACTACAAATGTAGCATACTGTAGCAGTGTATCAAGAAGGGTGGAAATGGATTTTGAGCGGATATAACGTAATACTATCCTAGTATTCGGTAAAATAGATGCAACTGACGGTAGAGGGGAGTAACTTAGCAGCGGCATTGATACCAAATGAATATTTCTTACCAATACGAATATGTGCCCTATAGGGCAACTGGCTCTTTCTCTAAACTGGCTACTGACTATGCAGACCTGAAGGGGGAGCTAGAACCGTTTGTGAGCTATGCGCCCAACAAAGAGGGGCTGCTAGCTGCCATAACAGCACGCAAAGCATACCCAGTGAACAGAGCAGTGCTGACCAAAGCACTAGAACGCCAATATAACGGGCTGGAAATGACTGATGCTGTGCGCCATAATGTGGCACTGCTGGGTAAGGAAAGTACGTATACCGTGACGACAGCACACCAGCCGAACCTGATGACGGGCTATCTATACTTTGTATATAAGATACTACATGCGATAAAGCTGGCGAATGTGCTAAAGGCAGAACGACCAGAACTGGACTTTGTGCCAGTGTATTACATGGGTAGTGAGGATAACGACCTAGATGAGTTGGGGGTTTTTAGGTATAGAGGTGAACAATATAGATGGGATGGAAATGGGCAAAAAGGTGCTGTGGGACGAATGGACACAGCGACACTAAAAAGCCTAGTGAATGAACTGGTGCGCAAAATGGGGCCACCTGGCGCTGACTGTGAGCAACTGAAGAACATGATATTGACTGCCTACACTGGTCACAAAACTGTGGGGGCTGCAACGAAATATCTTGTGAATAGCCTGTTTGGCAAATATGGGCTGGTGGTGCTAGACCCTGATGATGCTGAACTGAAGCGGGAATTTGTGCCTGTGATGGAGCAGGAACTGCTGGAGCAACGTGCACAGCCAATAATAGCAGCCCAAACTGAACTACTGGAGGAGCACTATAAGTCGCAAATATATGTGCGGCCAATTAACTTGTTTTATCTGCATGAGCAGATGAGGGAACGGATAGAACTGCATGGTGACAGGTGGGTGGTGCTAAACAGTGACATCAGCTTTGGCAAGGATGAGCTATTGACGGAGCTGCATGAATACCCAGAACGTTTTAGCCCAAATGTGGCACTGAGGGGATTGTTTCAGGCAACAATATTGCCTGATGTGGCTTTTGTGGGAGGGGGTGCAGAGGTAGCCTACTGGCTGCAGCTAAAAACCTTGTTTGCACACTATAACAGATTTTATCCGGTGATATTGCTGAGACAGTCGGTGCTACTGGCAAGTGGGCCGAGTGTGGGATTGAGGGCGCAAGCTGGGGTGACTGCAAAACAACTCTTTGAACGGCCAGAAGATGTGCTGAAAGAACAACTGATAGCCAATGGCCACACAGAGTGGCAACTAGGTGGAGAGCGAGCTGAGCTGGCGCAACTGATGCAGCAACTGCATGAAAGAGCAACAAAGGTGGACAAAACACTAGATGGGGCAGCCAAGGCTGCACTGCACAAGATGCAACAACAAATAGACCGACTGGAACATAAAATGCTGAAGGCTGAAAAACTGAAGCATAGCGTGCTGCTGGAGCGACTGAACAGACTAAGAAAAGAGTTATTTCCGGGAGGGGGATTACAGGAGCGACGAGATAGCTTTGTAGAGTATTACCTGGACTGGGGCAGTGAACTACTAGATGCTATATATGCAGGTATAGAGCCAATGCAGCAGCAACTAATGATACTAACGAAAAGGATCTAAGCGCTGAAAAATAAACTAACTAAAAGACAAGAGGTGCGCCAATGAAAGCGCACCTCTTGCATATAAATAGTAGTTATCAACTAGAGATTGATTTCGCCCACCATGTCGGCAGGGTTTACCCAATTGTCGAAATCTTCGGCAGATACGTAACCTAAATCGATAGCTGTTTGTTTGAGCGTTTTGCCTTGTTTATGCGCTGTCTGAGCAATTTCGGCAGCTTTGTAGTAACCGATCTTAGTGTTGAGCGATGTAACCAGCATGAGCGAATTGTTGACATGCTTGCGAATATTATCTTCGAGCGGAGCCAGACCAACTGCGCACTTATCATTGAAAGACACGCAACCCTCGCCAATGAGGCGTGCACTGTGCAGGAAGTTGTAAATCATAACCGGCTTAAAGACATTGAGCTCGAAGTGCCCATTGCTACCACCGATAGATATAGCTACATCATTGCCCATAACCTGTGCTGCAATCATAGTCAATGCTTCGCACTGAGTAGGATTGACCTTGCCAGGCATGATAGAAGAACCGGGCTCGTTGTCTGGTATAAACAACTCGCCAATGCCGCTACGAGGGCCTGAGCTAAGCATACGAATATCGTTGGCTATCTTCATGAGGCTAACGGCAACTGTTTTGAGTGCACCGTGCGCTTCGACAATAGCATCGTGCGCAGCCAAGCTTTCGAACTTGTTTTCGGCAGTGATGAAAGGCAGACCAGTGAGCTGTGCGATATTTTCGGCAACCTTAACGGCATAACCCTTGGGTGTATTGATACCGGT
>CALRKH020000165.1:0-5523 GCA_943367855.1 Asaia bogorensis
GTATAATTACTACTGTTGCAGGTAATGGTATTTATGGTTATAGTGGGGATGGAGGGCCTGCTACTGCCGCTTCATTAAGAGTTCCAGTAGGTTTGTCTCTAGACAATGAAGGTAACTTATACATTGGAGATGCAGATAATCATTGTATACGCAAAGTAGGATTAGATGGTATTATAAGTACATACGCTGGAATAGGTGGACTCAGCTTAGATATGTATAGTGGAGATGGAGGGCCTGCAACCGCAGCAAGGTTGGGGTATATATGGGGTTTAGCAACAGATAAAGATGGGCATTTGTATATATGCGATGGTGGTCAGAATGACAGAATTAGAAAAGTAGATGCAATCTCAAAGATTATTACAACAGTAGCAGGAGATGGCGGACATGGTTTTAGTGGAGATGGAGTGCCGGCTACATCAACTTCGTTGAACGAGCCATTAGCAATAACAGTTTTGCCAAACGGAACAATGTATATAGCAGACTGTAGAAACAATAGAATAAGGAAGGTAGGTACAGATGGAATTATTTCAACTATTGCCGGAACAGGTGTCGAAGGATATAATGGCGATGGTATACCTGCCACTGTTGCAAGAATTCATCATCCTACTGGAGTTTATGTAGATAGTGTAGAAAATGTTTACTTTTCTGATTTGCTAAACGTTAGAATTCGTAAAGTAAGTAACGTTTTGTATTTCGTAAAAGGAGAGGAAGTAAAACTATCAGCTTGTAAAGACGATATGGTGGTTTCTTTAGATAGCTTATTGGCAATTAGAGATATATACGTAGGTCTTACTGATGACTGGACTCTTCACTCAGTACCAACAAATGGAATAGTTTTCGCTAGTTACTCTACTATTTCTACTGGCGGTACTATTTCTCCTACTGGTATGTATTACACACCCAATCCAGGTTTTGTTGGTATTGATTCTTTTTACATAAAGGTTAGTAACGTTTTGTCCCATGACATCATAAAGGTGAAAGTTGAAGTAGAATCAGTTGTAATGCCTTCTAATATAATTGGGGCATCGTTTGTGTGTCTTAATGATACAGTTCATTTATATAATTCAGTTGCAGGAGGAAACTGGGAGTCGTTCTCTGGTAAGGTAGCTATATCAAAGCTTAATACAAATGAAGCGTATGTTAGAGGTTTATCTGTTGGAGTTGATACTGTTTTCTACACAATATCAACTGCATGTGGTTCTGCTTCAGTTTCCAAAACTTTTACTATAAATCCATTGCCTGATCCAGGGGTATTGGTTGGTCCGGATGGTGTATGTTTAACAGATACTATAAGAATTCTTGCAAGTGTACCTGGTGGGATTTGGGCTATTAATAATTCTAATGCAACAATTACATCGTCAGGATTGGTGAGAGGAGTTATTCAAGGAAATGCATCTGTAATTTATACTGTTAGCAATGCTTGGTGTTCTTTGTCTGGATACAAAAATATCTCTGTTGATACATTCCCGCAAACAGCTACAATAATTGGTCCTTCTACTATTTGTGTTGGGGAGCAACAGGTGTATGTGGCAGATGTAATTGGAGGCATATGGTCTGTATCATCAGCATTATCTACTGTAAATGACGGCGCTGTAGTTGCTGTAAAGGAAGGTCTTGAATTTATTAATTACAACATTACAAACGCATGTGGTACTTCTTACGCTACACTACCGGTATTGATACATGCTAAACCGGCTCAACCAGTTATTACTTTAGATAAGGGATATTTAGCTGCACCTGAAGGGTATAGGTCTTATCAATGGCAAGTGGATGGGCGTATTTTATCTTCAGCCTTATCTGATACATTAGGAATAATTTTTGCGGGTAAATATTTAGTGACAGTTACTAATGAATTCGGTTGTAAATCGTCATCTGATACACTTACATATGATGGTTGCGACCCTGCTACTATCAAAATTTATCCTAACCCTGCAAAAGCAATTGTTAACATTGATTGGTGTAGAAAATTGACGATTAGATTGATAACGGCTGATGGTAAAATGGTTTTTTCAACATCATCAACAGATACAATAAATCTTAGCAACCTCGCTTCAGGTGTTTATTTCTTAGAGTTGTATGACTATAATGGAAAGAAATTGAGTGTGGAAAAGCTAGTTCATAATAGATAAATTAGCGAATAGTCAATACTTTAGTTGGTAACCTGAGCCAATTGATATTTTGTAAATGTAGCGTAAATGATATACTACGCGCTAGTACGTTTTTATTGCCATAAGCATTAGTAAGATATTCTTTATAGTCTGGACTCATAAGTATTGGGAAGTAGAAACTTACAATGTCTTGTGCGAGATACAGTTCTATACCAGCATCGTATATAGTAAGTGTACTTCTTATGTTTTTAAAACCTTGGTTAGGGTTTGGCATAATGCCAGCATCAAAGAACAATCTAATGGGTAAATTGTATTTTGGTAGGTCTGTCTTTAGGTTGATGGAAGCTAACCAGTTATCGCTGCGATAAACGCTACCAAATACGGGTATTTTAAAGCCGCCTTCTTGCAAGGCAGAAATTTGCTGACCTCCAAATCCTGTTACATTTCTACCTCTGTATGTGCCGTCATAAAGATAGTCGCTGTTGCCGCCATAGCTAGCATTGAGTATATAGCGATTGGTTGTAGTAGGGTCTGTAGCAAAGTTGAAGAATTTGCCAGCATATGCTCTTACATACAGTGCTTTATTACGCGCATAATAATCTATACGTAGATTACCTTGTAGATTTAATTTTAGGAAGTTTTGATTGCCGTGAGCATCCGCACTGTAACCAAATGGGTTATAGGTTCTTTTGTTGTTGCGGGTATAATTGATGCCATAGTAGGTGTTTTGCACTGGGGATGTAGTGACTGCATTAGTTGCACCTTGTGTGAGTATAATTTGATCTTCAGTTATATTGTATTGTTTAAGTTGTAGTGTAGCAGTAGTAGGGCTAAGAGGGTCTGTAGGCTTGAAGTGGAATGTGAGCGAAGGTGCAATCTTGGTGTAACGTGCATATGTAGATTGAGGTAGTGAGTTTTCTAGTTGATTGAAGTGGAATGATTTTCCTTCGATAGATAGCATTACTTCTCTGAAACGGGTATTTGGGAACCAAGAGTAGCCAATGGCACCTGTGCCTACTGGTGTGCTGGTCTTGAAACTCCACATAGGAGCAATAGCGTATGTAAATCTGTTTTCGGGAATGGACAGGTTGTGGAAAAGGAGACCAGCCATTAGTTTGTCGTGGGCGTTATAGCCGAGAGCTGGGGCTATATAGATGCGGTGCTTGCTATCTGTGTTGGCACCAATGAAAGGGCGCAATGAAATGCCAAACTTATGGAATGGACCAGCTTTTTTGTAGGTATTATTGGTTGAGACTGCGTCGGGTATAGATTTATCAATGCTTATATGTGACCATGGAGTAGCTGGTAGTTTTATCTTGGTTTTCTTTTGGAATGGTGTAGTCCAGGCATAAGTGAGAGCACTATCGTGCCAATAGGATGTAACTAATGCTGGTGCAGTGATATGACTTTTGTTTTTAACAGTGACTATTAAACTGTCACCCGATTTCTGTACTTTTTTTATAGCAAAGTTGATAGGGTAATTTGTATTGATAACTGTATCGAAGAACCATGATAATGGTTTATTGGTGTGAGCTTCCATTATGGCTCTAAAATCTTCGGGGTAGGGGTGGCGGTGATGCCACTGGTTGTAATAGGATTTCATGGCTTTGTCAAAATTATCGTGGCCCATGTAGGCTTCTAGCCATTGAAGGAAGAGTGCGGATTTGTAATAGACTGATAGACCATAGTTGAGATTGGTGAAACGGTCGGAGTGGTTGGACATGGGCTGATCGAAGCCCATTTTAGCACTTTGATAATAGAGGGTAGATTCATCTAGGAGTCCATTCTTTTTACGTTTTATGGTGTCGAGAGCATTTGTGGTTTTCTGCTCGTAGAAGGTGTTGAGCCCTTCGTCCATCCAAGGTACATCGCGCTCGTTGGAACCGAGGATACCATAGAACCAGTTGTGGCCAGCCTCGTGAATGACTACTGTGCTGAGCTTACTGTTGCTGGCAGCTTTGTCGATGAGGGTGATGGTGGGGTACTCCATGCCGCCACCTGCGCGAAGATCGCCGAGGACTGCCTTGATGGTGCTGTAGGGGTATGGCCCAACCCACTTGCCGTAGTGTGTAACTGCCTGCTTGAGGTAGGTGTTGGTATGCTTCCATTTTTCTTGATAGCTGGGTAGGAATGCGGACCATGTGGTGACTAGCTTGCCATTGCCAGGGCTGATGACAGTGTCTTTTTGAACTATGAATCTTTTATCGGCAAACCAGGCAAAGTCGTGGATGCTATCTTCTTTGAAGACTATGGTTTTTGTGGTGAGGTCGCTGGCAGGAAAGCTTTTTAGGTAGAGGGTGTCGGAGGGAAGGGGGAGGCTAGAGAGGGAGTCGAGCCAAGCGTTTTCGGAGGGGGTGGTGCACTGACCGGTAGCCATAACGATATAGTTTTTGGGTAGGGTGATAGCTACCTGGTATGAGCCATACTCACTGTAAAACTCGCCCTGATCGAGGTAGGACATTGGATGCCAACCTGTTTTGTCGTAGACGGCGGGCTTGGGGAACCACTGTGTGACGTAATAGGCTTGCTTGTAGTGACCACTGCGAGAAAAGACGCTTGGTAGCTGAACCCGAAACGGGGTGGCGATTTTGATGCTGCTGCCAGGTAGTAATGGTTTGGGTAGATCGAGGCGGGCTATATCGGGGGCATCGTAGGTGGCGTGGTGCTCGGCGGATTTGCCATCTACAGTGAATTGTAGGCTGTCTATATATCCTTTCTTTGATTTTGGGGATAGGTAAAAGGTTTTGTTTTTGTTGATGTCTTGCTGCTTGGCAAATGGGGTGACATCGTTTTTGTAGGCGTTGGGCCAGAGGTGTATGTAAATGAATGTAAGTGTGTCGGGGGAGTTGTTGGTATAGGTCAACTCTTCGTAGCCGTGTAGTTGGTGCGTTTTGTCGTTGAGTGTAACTTCTATATTGGTGGCTACGTGCTGCTGCCAATAGGCGGACTGTGTGTGTGCTAGGGTGGGGAGTAGGAATAAGATGGCTGAAATCAGTTGCTTCATGTTGCAAAATAAATGAAATGAACGGGTAAAGTGTTGGGGGTATTGTGAAATGGTGGAAAGGTTTTGTGTTTTGTGTCATTTTTGCGCAGTATTTAATTTTTGTGTTTGGGGTGTAAGTGGTTGATAATCAGTGGGTTGTGGGTGTTTTTGTTTTTGGTTTTGCGCAGTTTTTGCGCGGGTTGTGTTTTGTTTTTTGCTCAGTGTTTTTGATTGTGATGTCTGTTTGTGATGTCTGTTTGTGATCTTTTGCTTGTGTTGTCTGCTTGTGTTATTCTGCCCGGGTGCTCCTACTTTATTTTGCTTGTCCAAAATAAAGTAGCAAACAAAAGGACACCATTATTGCGATCGCTCCGCGGCAATAATGGCTAGCTAGGCGCTGAACTGTGGGGGAAGGGCATTGGGCAACTTTTC
>CALRKH020000166.1:0-5510 GCA_943367855.1 Asaia bogorensis
TTTGCTTGTGCTATACCAGTAACTATAACCGTTACTGTTGAGGAGCGAATCACTCCAACCTTTGCAGCTATTGCACCTATTTGTTTAAATGGAGTTGCACCTGCTTTAGAATTGGTTTCTACTAATGGAATTACAGGAACTTGGAATCCTGCTGCAATTGATACTTCTGTAGCCGGTAGTGTGGTATATACCTTTACACCTGCTGTAGGAATTTGTGCTTCACCAACTACATTAACAGTTGAGATTACAGCACCAACGCAAGCTACATTTACGCAAGTTGGACCTTTCTGTCAAAATCAGTCGGTTGCTTCGTTACCATTAACTTCTTTAGAAGGAGTTACCGGTACTTGGAATTCATCCACAATTGATACAAGTGTAGCAGGTGATTTTGTGTATACTTTTACACCAACAACAGGATTGTGTGCTCTTGGTACAACAATGACCATCACGATTACAGCACCAACACAGGCAGTCTTTACGCAAATTGCTAATTTATGTCAAGGTTCAACGGCTCCATCGCTTCCACAAACATCGAATAATGGTGTTACCGGTACATGGAATCCATCGACAATTAATACGGCGAGTGCCGGAATTACCACTTACACATTTACCCCAACAACCGGTTTATGTGCATTAGGAACAACGATGACTATTGAAGTGTTTGCTACTCCTGTAGTAGATCAAATTGCACCACAGACCATTTGTCAAGGGCAGTCATACACCCTACCTACTTTACCGGCAAACAACGCTTATTTCACGGGTCCAAACGGAAGTGGAGTGAGTTTAGCTGTTGGATCAACTGTTTCGAGTTCGCAGACGATTTACATTTATGCTCAATCGGGCACTGTGCCAAATTGTACGGCTGAGAGTAGCTTTACGGTAACGGTTTTGGATGTTGCAGCACAGGAGTTATCGGATGTTGAGGAGTGTGGTAGTTTTGTATTACCGTCATTGGATGCGGGTAATGTTTACTATACGGGACCAAATGGAACAGGAACGCAGTTACAAGAGGGCAGTGAAGTTACAACGACCCAAACGATTTACATTTTAGCCACTAACGGAGCTTGTACGGCCGAGTCTAGTTTTGAGTTAACAATAGTGAATTGTGCGATTCAAAAAGGTATCTCGCCAAATGGAGACGGAAGAAATGATTTCTTTGATTTGGAGAACTTTAATGTTCGTAACTTAAGTATCTTTAACCGTTATGGTGTGAAGGTGTATAGTCGAGCAAATTATGAGAACCAGTGGTTTGGTCAGTCAGACAAAGGAGATGAATTACCCGATGGTACGTACTATTATGTGATAGAGTTTACCGATAATCCTACTAAATCAGGATGGATTTATATCAATAGAGAGCGATAAAAGAGAACAGGAGTAACCGGCGAGGGAAGTCAAACTTAAGCCGGTTGTTTTAACCCTACAAAACAAAAAAAGATGAAGAAAATATATTTAGGAGCACTGCTGGCCTTGGTTAGTTTAGGGGAGGTTAGTGCACAACAAGATCCTCACTATACACAGTACATGTATAATATGAACGTTATTAACCCGGCTTATGCGGGTAGTAAGGAAAACCTATCAATGGGATTACTGTATCGCAAGCAATGGGTGGAGATAGAGGATGCCCCTACAACGGCTACTTTTTCAGGACATATGCCCGTGGGGAGAAACGTTGGATTAGGACTTAGCGTTATCTCGGATAAGATAGGCCCTGTGGAGGAGAACAATGTGTATGCGGATTTCTCTTATACACTTAACTTAGGAGGTGAGCACAAGTTAGCCTTTGGATTAAAAGGAGGATTAACCTTTCACAACGTAGGATTGTTTAGTGATATTAACGGAACACTTCCTCAGCCTGATGATCCGGCTTTTAGTGAGAACATCAATAATACGTATTTGAATATTGGTACAGGACTTTTTTACTATACCAATAAGTATTATGTAGCCTTTTCGGTACCCAATATGTTGCGTTCAAAGCATTTGGATTTACGCGATAGTGGAGAGGTAAGAGAGTTTGGTTCAGAAGTATCGCATTACTTTTTAACTGCGGGATATGTGTTTGATTTGAGTGCCAACACGAAATTCAAACCTTTTGCGATGTTAAAATCAGCCTTTAATGCCCCGACGTCATTAGATGTATCGACTAACTTTTTATTTTATGAGAAGTTTGAAATCGGAGCCACGTATCGTTTAGAGGACAGCTTTGGAGCGATGGTGAATTATGCCATAACGCCGAACTTACGTATCGGATATGCGTATGACCATATTGTATCGGATTTGAATATCACTACACCCTCTTCACACGAGGTTATATTGTTATTTGATGTGAATTTCCCCAAGAAGGTATCCCGTTCACCACGATTTTTCTAACCTAAAAAGCACAACAAACGATGAGAAACACCTATATATCCTTACTTAGTGCCCTGGTGATTGGTACCGCGAGCATGAGTGCACAGAATAAAGACACGCAGAAGGCCGATAAACTATTCAAGCGATTGGAATATGTTTCTGCGGCACAGGAATACCTAAAGCTAGCCGAGAAGGGCAAAGCCGACGGATATGTTCACAAACAATTAGCCGACACGTATTACCACATGTTCAATGCTACAGAAGCCACCAAGTGGTATGCCAAGGCCATTGAAACACCACAGGATGCCGAGACCTACTTTAGATATGCACAGATGCTTAAAGCACAAGGCAAATATGAAGAGGCTAACAAGCAAATGAAAACCTTTGCGAGCAAGGCTCCTAACGACCAACGCTCCAAGGAGTTCAATGCCAATCCGAATTACTTGCCTAAGCTTATGGATAAGCAAAAGCAGTATGACCTAAAGGCATTGGATATCAATAGTGACAAATCAGATTTTGGAGCAGTATTGCACCAAAACGGGCTGTATTTTGCCAGTGCCAGAAACGGAGCCAGAAAGAACTACGGATGGACCGATGAGCCGTTTTTAGACATCTATAAAGCGACTCACAATGTAGATGGAACCATTACCAATGCAGAGCCGGTAACCGAGTTGAACTCTAAATGGCACGATGGTCCGGTTACCATTAGCAAAGACGGAAACACGATTTACTTTGCCAGTGAGAGTTTTAAAGAAAAACTATTTGAGAAAGAAAAGGTAAGCAGCACCACGTTAAAGATGAGTCAGGTGAACCTTTTCAAGGCTACCAACACCAATGGAAAGTGGACCAATATTACTCCACTACCCTTCAATAGCAAGGAGTACTCAACTAGTAACCCAAGCCTTAGCAATGATGGACAAACGCTTTACTTTTCTTCTAACATGCCCGGTTCAATGGGAGGGATAGACATTTGGAAAGTAGCCGTAAACCAAGACGGAAGCTTCGGCACACCGGAGAACTTGGGAAGCAAAATCAACACCGAGGGTGATGAGAGTTTTCCATTTATCTCAGAGGATAACAAGATGCTTTATTTTGCCTCAAACGGTCGTCCGGGATTTGGAGGATATGATGTATTTGCCTTTGACATGAATAAAGGTGAAGCGACCAATATGGGTAAACCGGTAAACAGCGAGAAAGATGACTTTGCTTTTACTTTCAACAAAGAGAAGAACATTGGATTTGTATCGAGTAACAGAGGCGGAGTGGATAACATTTACTTGGCTACTCCGGTATGTGGGGTAGAGGTAATGACCATTGTAACCGATGCCAAAACAGGAGCTATCTTAGCCAATGCGAAAGTAGCCATTGTGGATGAGAAGAAAAACGTCATCTCAACTGAAATGAGTAACGCAAAAGGAGAAGTAACCTACTACGTAGAATGTGACAAAGCTTATACGATTCAAGCTTCAAAAGACGGATACGAGAGCAACACCTTCCCGGTAGGGTCAAGCAAAGGACCGAGCAAAAAAGTAGATGCACCGCTTAATCCAATTGAGGTAATTGTAACCGAGACAGAAGTTATCTTAAACCCGATATTCTTTGAATTTGATAAGAGCAACATCACCCAAGAGGGAGCCTTTGAGTTAGACAAACTGGTTCAAGTGATGCAAAACAACCCGAACATGGTTATCTTGGCTAAATCCCATACGGACAATAGAGGAAGCGACAAGTACAACATGAGCTTATCAGACAGAAGAGCTAAATCAACGGTTCAGTATATCATCTCTAAAGGCATAGCCGCGGATAGAATCTCCGGTAAAGGCATGGGCGAAACCGAACCAAAAGTGGATTGTAAAGAAACCTGCACAGAAGAACAACACGCTCAAAACAGACGAAGTGAGTTCTTGATTGTGAAGAAGTAAAATAAACCCTTTTAAACCAAAAAAACGGACAGTTCTTATGATTGTCCGTTTTTTTGTTTTTAGACCAATATAAGGCTTAAAAGTTTAAAGGTTTAAGAGTTTAAAAGGTAAAGCGATATCACTTTTTGCTTATGGCAACTAACTCTTTCACATGGCTTTGACTCGGGTTTTATCAGGCTTTGATCAGGCTTTGATCAGGCTTTGATCAGGCTTTGGTATGTTATACTACTACTATACTAGTACTATATCTATACTATACCGGTACTATTACAATTTGGAAAAAAAAGGGGAAAAAACAGAAAAAGCAACGAATAAGAAGGAATTGCTTGCTTAAAACAAAGATAACAATTTTGGTGAATGTTTGGGGTGGTTAGCCCCTTTTTTTAGGTAAAAAGGTACTCATTTAAGAGTGTAATGGTAGATGAAGTGCAGCTTGGTTCTGAAACACCCCTTTTTTTGAAAATAGGACATCAACTAAGGGTACCACAACCCCGAACCAATATCGAACAAAACCCGAACAAAACCCGAAGGAAACAGCAATCATAACTAAAGTCACTACTCTCCTTTATTGACGGGCGATTAGGTAGCATTTACGCTCTTTTACAAGTGAGGCAAACTTTGCTGAGCGGTTGGGTTGAGCAGAAAACGACTGGTTTTAGGGAGAATTAGTGAAAAAGGGTACCACAACCCCTGAGATTTTAGATGAAAATGGGAAGAAATTAGCTCCCAATGTAGTTGTGGATAAAATCATTTTCTGATTCTTGCTCGGCATCGAATTTGAGGACAAATTGGGATAACAAAAATGCTGTTTTTTGTTCAATGGCTTCAGGACTGTTTAGCTCATGTAAAAAGGTAAATTGTGGGTTGGCTTCAGAGAAATCATCATTGAAATAAAGAAGAATATCAGCTGTGAAATCATCATAATAGGAATGATGGGTTTGATTAAGGAATTTTTGGAGGTGGTGGATTTTTTGGAGGTGGGTCATGTTATTTTTCATTTTCTGGGTAAATTGAATTGAAATAATTCTCAAAGGCAATAGATAACAACTCCTTGTCAAGTTCGAGCAATTCTTTTCTTACGTCCCAATTTTTTATGTATTTTCTATCTTTTTTGCAAACATGTTCACCATTTAATTTTCGGGTTAAAATATCGCTTAGTAGGATATTATTGCAAGTATAATACTTTGGATAATATTTTTCAATAAAACCCCAATAATCAAAATCTGGTTCTTCTTTTGGTTT
>CALRKH020000167.1:0-5490 GCA_943367855.1 Asaia bogorensis
CTCATATAGTGTCTTAGCTACCAATGTTGCTACTACTTGTACCAATGCTATGACAGGTTCTATTGCAGTTATGGCCAATCCATTGCCAATTGCTTACACTGTTGGTGGCGGTGGCAATTATTGTCCTGGCGCAGCCGGCTCAGTTATCACATTGTCTGGTAGCCAGTCTGGTATCAATTATCGCTTGTATAGAGGTACCACTATGGTAGCATCTATTCCTGGCACAGGCGGTGCCATAGCGTTTGGCGCTCAGTCTGTTGTTGCTACTTATTCTGTTTCTGCTATCAATACTACCTCTGGCTGCATTTCCAGCATGACAGGTACTGCTTCCATATCGCTACATACACTTCCAGATATCCAAACAGTTACTGGTGGTGGCACATATTGCGAGGGTGGTGCTGGTGTCGCAGTTGCACTTGCTGGCACACAGGCTGGTGTTATATATAGGTTATACAATGGTGCTACACTTGTTGGTGCATCTATTACTGGCACTGGTTCAGGTGTTAGCTTTGGTCTACAGTCGGCTACAGGTAGTTATTCAGTTTTAGCCACTGGTAATATTAGTGGTTGCAGCAGGGCTATGTCTGGTCTTGTTACTGTCGGCACTACACCTGTTGTCGTTCCTGCTGTTTCATTAACAGTTGCCAATACCAATGTTTGCGCTGGCACCAATGTTACATTTACAGCTGCTCCTGTTAATGGAGGCGCGGCTCCAGCTTATATGTGGACAGTCAATGGCTCAGCAGTCACTACTGCTGGTGCATCATTTAGCTATGTACCTGCCAACGGAGATGTGGTTGCCGTAGCAATGAGCAGTAGTGCAGCTTGTCCTTCTGTTGCAGTGGTCAACGCTGCTACCACCATGACAGTCAATCCTAATCAAACGCCGATTGTTTCGCTTACCAAAGATGTTGAAGGTGCTATTTGTAAGGGTGCATTCATTACTTATTCAGCTACGCCTACTTATGGCGGCACCGCTCCTGCTTACAGTTGGATACGCAATGGTTCTTTGGCAGGTGTAGGAGCTAGTCTTACTATTGCACCAAATGATAGTGATATTGTTTATTGTATGATGACGAGCAACTTCGCTTGCAAAACGGCTGCTACAGTTATTAGCAATTCCGATACAGCAGATGTGGTTGAGCCTACGCTTCCTACAGTTATCATCACTAGCAATGCTGGTCCCAACACTAAGCCTGGCGATTACATCACATTTACAGCTGTAGTTAGCAATGCTGGCCCTACACCAGAGCTCAGCTGGAAGATCAACGATGTAGTTATCCCTGCTGCCACTAGCTACTCTTTCATCACCAATGCTATTAGCGATGGTGACACTGTTTCAGTTCAGGTGCGCACAAGTGGTCCTTGCGGTGGTCAGTTGAGTTTCAATAGCATAGTTATAGATTTGTCCACTGTTAGCGTTGCTACTGTTCAATCGGGCAGCATGGAGCTTACTTTAATGCCAAACCCAACCAAGGGCACATTCATTGTCAAGGGCGATATTGCCAATGCTGTAGATGAAGCTACTATAGAGGTGACGAACATGTTAGGTCAGTTAGTTTATGCCCAAAAAGCAGCGGTTCGCTCTGGCTCGCTCGAGCATAAAGTCGAATTGCCAGCTACACTAGCCAATGGCATGTATTTGGTTACTGTTCGCAGTGGTGCACTTACCCAAACACTTCATGTCAATTTGGGTAGATAATTGATACTGGTTACAATTAATAACAAAAGGGAGAGAATATGCTTTATGCAGTTCTCTCCCTTTTTACTTGCACTTCTGCACTAACTTTGGCACACGTCTATGTTAGCTATCAACTTTAGCACGGTCCCTCTTCGTCTACGGCAGTCTGCGGGCAAATCTCAGGTTTACGACCCCATTCGTCACAAGTGGGTAGCTCTAACCCCAGAGGAGCACGTCCGTCAATGTCTTATTGTTTACTTAATGCAGCAGTTGCAATATCCCTCTTCACTCATAGCAGTAGAGAAGGAGGTTCTGGTGGTCAATCGGCCTCGTCGTTTCGATGTGGTTATTTATAACAGGCAACACCTGCCTTGGATGCTCATTGAGTGCAAGCAACCAGGCGTTAGCCTCACGCAAGACGCTATGATGCAATTATTATCCTATCAGTCAGTAGTAAATGCACGTTATTTTATGCTCACAAATGGCATAGAGCATTTCTGTGCCGATGCGGCCAATATTTCTGATGTCAAGTGGCTCAGTGCCTTGCCGCCATTTGTTTAGCAGCACTCGGCTGCAGTAGTCGCACATAGGCTTTGTCTTTCAGTGCTTCCATTGCTTTTTTTAGCACATCATCCCTTTGGGCTTTCACCGCATAGTAGCCATTGTCTCTATATAGATATCTTGCTACTTGTGCTTTTATTTCATTGCTCAAAAAGCCATTGTCGGCCGATATTATTTTCTGCGCTTGCTGCTTCTTAGTTCCACTTAGTTTAGCTAGGTAGGCTTGTAGTATAGCAGGCACATTGTCAAATCTTTTTACAAAGTCCTGCACATCTTTATAGACAAGTTCTTCCTTATGTGCTATATAATACCCTAATACAGTATTATTCATAGTCTCGCTAAACGCTAGGTGCAGGCTGGCACTACTCCATTTGGTAGTGTCATATGGCACCTGCACATCCGGTATTATGCCTCCGCCCCCGTGCACCACACGTTTGTTAGCAGTGTAGTAGGGTATAGTGTCAGTTAGGGTGCTAGTGCTAGCTTTGCCCACTAGTTCCCCACTTTCCCAGCGCTTTTCAGCATCATGTTCATAGGCTTCTCGTCCTTCTTTATATGGCCGTTGTATGCTCCTGCCCGATGGAGTATAGTACCTTGCTGTCGTCAACCTTATAGCCGATCCATCTGGCAACTCAAACTGCTCCTGCACCAATCCCTTCCCAAAGCTCCGTCTGCCCACTACCACACCTCTATCCCAGTCTTGTATTGCCCCGGACACTATTTCACTTGCCGATGCCGAATTTTCATTGATCAACACCGCTAGCTTCCCGTGTTCAAACAGTCCATCTAGTTCAGCAGTGTAATTGATTCTTGGTGTATGCACACCTTTCGTATATACCAATAGCTTTTCACCAGGCAGCAGGTCATCCAATATAGATATAGCAGCATCCATATAGCCTCCTGGGTTATCTCTCAGGTCTAGCACTAGTTGTTGCGCACCATTATTTTGCAGTCGCTCTAGTGCTTCTTTAAACTCGTCATATGTTGTTGCCGAAAACTTATTGATTTTAATATACCCAGTTTGCTCATCCAGCATTATGCCTGCATCCACACTGTATAGGGGTATCATACCTCTTTTTATAGATACCATCCTATTACCCCCAGTTGTAGGTTTGCGTATGGCTATAGCCACCTTACTGCCTTCTTTACCTCTTAGCAGTTTCAGTATCCGTTCCGTATTGATGCCATTCCCTGCTATCACACTATCACCCACACGTATCACCTGGTCGCCTATTTCTAGCCCTGCTCTTTCAGATGGCCCGCCAGCTATCACATTCGTTACAAACAGTGTATCATTAATGATGCTATACTCCACACCTATACCCGAAAAAGCACCCTCCAAATCTTCATTTACTCCTTGTAGATCTTCAGCGGGTATATAAACAGTGTGTGGGTCCAGAGGGTCTAGTATGCCATTCACAGCACGCTCATACAATTTATTTGTATTCACAGTGTCCACATACCGCTCTTTTATCAGCCCTATCAGCTCTTCTACACGGTCATTACGGTTCACCACCGTTTTTAAGTCACGTTTATTACTCAGAGAGTCTTTTAGGTTAAATCCCAAAACCATCCCTGTCACCAACACTCCCGAAAACAAAAGTGGTGTCAAAAAATACCCACTACTCTTCCTTTGTTCTTTCATCGCTTATTTAACCCTTCTCCAAAGTTAGGCGAAACCACTATTACACTGCTGATATCTCGATAATTCCGCTTGATAGCACAATCGTATATCAGTAGTTTTAACTTTTCGTATTTAGACTAGCATTTGCAAATGAAATATACGCATACAGCTACTTTTTCAACACTAACCTTGGCGACGTAATCCCACTTTTTATTCGTTCTGCTATTAATAACGCTCGCTCTATTCTTTTTTCACTCGTTTTGGGTTGAGATACCAGATACATCAAACTTCTTTTATTCCCATCTGTCAACCCCATAAATACTTCTTTAGCCTCAGGGTCAGTATCTATTACAGCCTTCCATTCAGCTATTTCCTCAAATTGATGTTTGCTAGTATCTATTTTCAGTGCCACCTTCACCCGGCTACCAGCCTTTAAATTCAGTTGTTTACATATTCTAGCCCCTATATTGATGTAATATCCATATCCTTTTTTGGGCATCAGTGCTGCATGAAATTCCACCTCATCATTCAGGCGGCATATCACCCTCTTATTACCATCTACTAAATACGGTTTCGCATCAGCATCACTCAGCATCACAAAGTGCATCATGCCGCTACCTGCCTTTTCCACACTATACTGTTCTTGCATCAATCACTAATTTGTAATAATGAAATTACGTCACAATTCAATTACGCCATCCCCAATATTTCTGTCTTGCTACTACCTTACGCTCAAAGGGTAGGGCAACATCCTCTTCTCGTTTGTTCTAGATTTGAAGCAAGATTGTATAATATAGTTCATGCTGTCGTGTTATTTAATAATACCCTCTAGGTATTCATATTAAATTGACGACACCACTCACATTTTTCATCACTTTCGTCATTATCTTTGGTTGCGCATTTATATAGCGCATACACCCACCAATTTTAAGGCTTTGAGCAAGGAAAGTATTTCGGTATTCGACATTTTCAAAATAGGCGTAGGCCCCAGTAGTAGTCACACACTTGGCCCTTGGCGGGCAGCACTCAGGTTCATAGATTCAGTTCGGCAGCATGGCATAGATCAGGTACAGCATGTTCGTGTCCTCCTATACGGCTCACTGGCCAAAACAGGCAAAGGACACGGCACAGATGTTGCCGTCATTCTCGGTCTCTGTGGCGAAGACCCAGTTACATTCGATGTCAACCAAATCACACCTCGCATGCAGCAGGTCGCGCAAGAGCAGCGCCTTAACCTCGGTTCAGTCAAGCCCCTCGACTTCGATCCTGCTGTAGATGTAGTTTTCCTCTTCAATGAAAGCTTGCAATATCACCCTAATGCACTCACGTTCTTATGTTCCTTTGCCGATGGGCAAGAGATTGCCGAAACCTATTACTCAATAGGTGGCGGCTTTGTGGTCAAAGAAGGCGAAGAAGGTGGTAGCGGCAACTTCGTTGAGCTCCCTTATCCAATTGAAAAATCAGAATTCCTCCTCGAGGCTTGTGTCAAAACAGGTTTACCCATTTCTGGCGTAGTACTGGCCAATGAAAACACTTGGCGACCAGAGGCTGATACACGTGCAGGCGTACTCCAAATTTGGGGTGTCATGCGCGACTGTATCTATCGTGGAGCACACATTGGTGG
>CALRKH020000168.1:0-5485 GCA_943367855.1 Asaia bogorensis
CTGATGGTAGGTGCGTAAGTAGAGGGACGACCTATACCAAGCTCTTCCAGCTTTTTTACCAGAGAAGCCTCCGTGTAGCGTGGCAATGGTCTTGTATAGCGTTCTGTAGCTTGCATTTTCTGTAAGTTGAGCGACTGCCCTACTTTGAGGGGAGGCAGCATACCCTCAGTGCTATCTTCATTGTCTTCATCATCTTTGCCCTCGCTATACACCTTTAGGAAACCATCGAAACGCAGCACCTCGCCAGTGGCTGTTAGTTGGTCGGGCTGAGTGGATACATTGATTTTAGCAATGGTACGCTCTAGTTGCGCATCGGCCATTTGGCTAGCCATTGTACGCTTCCATATCAACTCATATAGACGGTTGGTATCAGCATCGCCTACAGAAGTAGCGTTCATATCGGTAGGGCGAATAGCTTCGTGCGCCTCCTGTGCGTTTTCGTTTTTGTTTTTGTAGGTGCGCAATTGGTGATATTGCTGACCGTACTGATTGATTATTGCATTTTTAGCCCCTTCTAATGCGGTTTCAGACAAGTTGACAGAGTCTGTACGCATATAGGTAATATGACCATTTTCGTACAGCTTTTGGGCTATCAACATGGTTTTAGAAACAGAGTAACCAAGCTTACGGCTGGCCTCTTGCTGTAAGGTAGAAGTAGTGAATGGAGCTGAGGGTGATTTCTTAGCTGGTTTCACTTGTATGTCAGCCACATCGTAAGCAGCAGGTATACATTTCTCGAGAT
The DNA here is from genome assembly GCA_943367855.1 of Asaia bogorensis. Taxonomy (GTDB): domain Bacteria; phylum Bacteroidota; class Bacteroidia; order Chitinophagales; family Chitinophagaceae; genus Nemorincola. Next base: position 743 of record CALRKH020000168.1, read on the forward strand.
ATGCTTGTGCGCCAGTTTTATCTTTTAGCTTTTCAGGTCCTTCAGCTTTAAAAGTTACTTTCTTTCCATTAATATCTTGAGCTGCAAAGTATGCCTCAATTTTGAAACTACTTGTGGCGTTGAATTTATTTATCTCCCGCTCACGCTCAACAATTAATCTAACCGAAACAGACTGCACTCTACCAGCAGATAGATTGTTGCGCATACTCATTTTGCGCCAGAGCACAGGAGAAAGCTCGAAGCCAACTATACGGTCTAATATTCTACGTGCTTGCTGTGCATTTACTAAATCCATATTCACTGTTCTTGGCGACTTGACAGCTTTTTGAATAGCAGGCTTAGTAATCTCGTGAAAGACGATGCGCTTGGTAACGTAAGGGTCGAGGCCAAGCACCTCGCACAAGTGCCATGATATAGCTTCTCCTTCGCGGTCCTCATCGGTTGCTAACCAAACCTCTTCAGATTTCTTTGCTATTGATTTAAGCTCTTTAACTACCTTCTGTTTATCCTCAGAAACGGTGTATTTGGGTTGATAACCGTTTTTGATATCAATACCCATGTCTTCCTTTTCTAAGTCGCGGATATGCCCGTAGCATGACTTTACTTCAAAGTCGCTACCGAGAATCTTTTCAATAGTCTTGGCTTTGGCCGGAGACTCCACTATTAAGAGGTTTTTTGCCATTATGATACTTATGGTTATTCGGTTTGATGCCGGATAAGTGTGCAATAATAGAATATTGTTGTGAAAAAGAAAAAATGAACACTGTTGGTTAAGTGGATTAGTATCTGAGTAAAAGGATAGAAAAAATAGTATGGGCTAAAAAAGAGACTGATTATTAGTCATTAAAACATAAGGACTATAGAAGTATGGGTTGTGGTATATTAATAAATTAAGGGCACTCAAATGAGTGCCCTTAAAGGTATTCTTTGATTGAAACTGTATTAGTGAGCTACAGATATGCGACCTGTAGTACGCTGACCGTTTGCAGAGATAGTGTAAGTGTAAACACCAGTAGCAAGGTTAGCAGTATTGAAGTTAGCTGTACCGCTAGCAACATTACCCATGTTAGCTTCTGCAACAACCTGACCAAGCATATTGGTAAGTGTGATAGTAGTGTTAGCTACTGCAGAGCCTTTGAAGTTGATTTTCACTTCGTTATTAGCTGGGTTAGGATAAACATTTACTTCGCTAACTGGTTTTACTTCGTTTACTGAAACTGGTCCAACGTTCAAACATGTAGGACAGTTCAAATTCCACTCAACATAAGGAATTTGGAAAGCAGAAGCACCGCCACCAGAACCTGACCATGCCCATTGTGGCACATAAGTGATTCTCCAACCGTTAGCGTCATGAGGAAGTGTTTTGAAATAACCAGTGTTGCTGTCGGCAGAAGTATATGGAGCCCATTGTGGGTTGCCAGATGCATCAGAAGCAAATACTACTAATGGACGGAACACGTTATAATTGTACGTACCATCAGAATTCAACAATGTAGAATAGTCAGGTATTGAAGAATAACCGCTTTTGAAAGAAATAGACATACCTATGAAATTGCCAGCAGCTACGTTAAGACCGCCACCACCTAGAGCAGCAGCAAGATCGATAGAGCGAGAATAGTCGCCAGAGTCAGCAGCAGTAAGTGGTATCTTAACAACCTTATCGCTAGGTGTGCCGAATGGAATAGAACCAGTACGAGCATAGTTTAAAGAAGTACTGTCGTAGCGCATAGTCAACACATCAAGTGAACCATAGTGGCCACCAGATATTGTGCCACTAATAAAGATATCATCAGTAGAAGGAGATCCACCTTTACCAGTTAATAAAGATAAGATTAGCGTATCAACTACAGTAGTATTAGTATGGTTGTAACTATAGTAACCGAATACTTTTACACCTTTCGCAGTATATGCATCAGTATTAGAAATCTTCATTTCACCCAAATAATAAGTAGGGTTGTTGAATCTATCAGTAGAAGGATCGAAAACTACTGCCATAGATACCAATTGAATAGTATCGAGACCAGTAGAGAAGTTAGCTAAAATTTTGTCATTTTGCCACATAAGTGGAGCTGTGACATCAGTTTCCAAAGTGAAGTCATCGTTCAAAATGGTATCCATCAAATTACCAAAGCTGTATACACGGTCAGGTGCAGCTGTAGTTTTAGCAGCATACTTTTTGAGTGCTGGTTTTTTAAGATTTTTGTCTAGGTGTGCAGGCAATTTGTGGTCACCATAAGTTACACCAGTCATAACGCGCTCTTGTGCGTTTGCTGACATTGCGATAGAGCTTGATGCTAAAAGTAAAAGTAGCCTTCTCATTTGTAAGTTGTTTTTGTTTAAAAATAATAATTGGTTGTCTGTAAAGTTACGGCATTTAAAAAAAAATTCGACAAAATGGTCACATAATTTTTGTAATAAAGCAACAATTAGTGTCTGAAATAAATGCAGCAAATACTGTGCCTAAGTTGCAAATATGTTATCCAACGTCAAAAATAAAGTAAAGTTTGGGGTGAATCTGCAAATTTTGAATGAAATCTGTTAGCTAAACAAATAAAAACTAGCGATTGAGCCAAGTAAGCGCATTACGAGAGAGTAGTTTTTCTTTTAACAGTGGGGTGTATGCAGACTGCTCAATAAGCAAACCGGGGTGATGCTCGCCTAAAGGAAAAGGATAATCGCTACCCATACATACTTTATCTTCACCCATTACATCTATAACAAAATCGAGCGCTTTGGCATCGTGCACCAGTGCATCTATCCAAAACTTGCCAATGTAATTGCGAGGATTGTGCGGATTGTCAATTGCACAGAGGTCGGGTCTGACATTGAAGCCATGCTCTATGCGACCTATAGTAGCGGGGAAACTACCACCACCATGTGCAAAAGCTACTCTAAGATTTGGGAAACGCTCAAAAACACCACCAAAAATCATGGAGCATATGGCCCTACTGGTTTCGGCAGGCATGCCAACTAACCAAGGGAGCCAATATTTGGTCATATCATTTTCGCCCATCATCTCCCAGGGGTGTACAAATATGGCACAACCCAACTCTTGAGCAGCCTCCCAAAATGGGAAAAACTCAGGGCTACTCAGGTTTTTGTTATTGATGTTGGAGCCAATTTCTAATCCAGGCATTTTCAATTCTTTCACACAACGCTCCATTTCGTGTATTGCAGTATCAACATCTTGCATAGGCACGGTGCCAATACCTATAAACCGGGTAGGATGATGCTGCACACACTGTGCTATATGGTCGTTAAAAAAGCGAGATGTTTCGAGTGCATGCTCGGGCTTGGCAAAATAATTGAACAATACAGGAATAGTAGAGAGCACCTGAGTGGTAACCTCTGTCATATCCATTTCTTTAGTTCTCACGTTGGGGTCCCAGCAATTGTGCTCTATCTCTCTGAACACTTTATCACCTTTTATCATTCTGGCACAACAGGGCTTGTGGTGCTCTAACCTAATGAAATCGCCATACCCATATTTCTGAAACCAGTTGGGTATATGCTCGGGCATGATGTGTGTATGAATATCTATTTTCAAAACCAGCAATCTTAATAATGAAAGACAATAATAAAAAAAGCCTGCCTAAAATTGGCAGGCTTTAAGCAATTCGGAAAAATTAGTTGATAAATCTATACCCTGCATATATCTGTATAGAAGTACTCTTCCAAGATACATCTAGCGGAGTGTTGTTGAGATTGACCAGACCATATATATATCTGCCACCTACCAATAGTTTGTGTGGGAGTGTAACCTCTACACCAGCCACCAATGAAACATCTGTGTTTCTGAACTGGTTTTTATAATCGATATCCTTAGCATCCTTAGCAGAAATGAGCGCTGTAAACTGAGGACCAACCTGCAACCAAACTCTATTGATGGGTTTAAACTCGAATAAAACTGGGATATCGAGACCTACAGTTTTGACATAAGCATCGGTGCCACCCATGTAGGCGAATTTAGCAGTTTTGACCAAGCCTTCTACGCGAATACCTTTTTTAGCCTTAGATACACTAACGAAAGCACCACCTAACACACCAAACTTGTATGACTGATTCCACTCTGTAGGAGTGTAACTACCTGTGAAAGGAGGAGTATCGCCAGAAAGCTGCTGTAAATTAGCACCGAGTTTGAGACCAGCAGTAACAGTAGGCACCAACTTTTTAGTAATTTTTTGTGCGCCAAGCTGAGCATTGGCAGTATTGGCTGCTAGAAGCGCCGTGAAAGCAACAAAAATGTGCTTTAATTTCATAGTATTTGAATTTGTGAACAAAGATAAATGCATATTGCTACCAAAAAGCAATTGAGAATCAATTAAAATTTTACAACACACGATATGACAGTGACAACTGAGCACCGCTGGAGCGCCAAGCTTTTGGCACCAGGTAATAGTTGCTATTGTTGAGGTCGGTGAGCCCTAGCACCATGCGGGCACCAAAATCTAGCCTTTTCATTAACTTTAGTTCTACACCAGCTACGGCAGCAAAATCTGTTTTATTGAAAAGCTTATCATCGCCATAGATTGAGGTGTAAACTCCATTTTTATCAGTAAGCGAAGCCAGATAGTTGAACTGAGGCCCAGCAATAATTCTCAGGTTCTTAGAAAAATAGAACTCTGCCAATAGAGGTATAGAAAGACGCACAGCACTAAACTCTCCTTTGGAAACAGTGTCTTTTCCAGCTTTGTTGGAGGTGTAAAAAGCCGCAGGATATTTGGTGGTATAACTAGTAATATT
>CALRKH020000169.1:0-5396 GCA_943367855.1 Asaia bogorensis
TATGTAGATGCGCACCAAAAGATATATGCGGCCATGCGTCGCTTGTTTGACAAAGGCACTCCTGTAGACTTATTGACAATAACAGAAGAGCTGAGGAAAACCAATGAACTAGATATAGTAGGTGGCCCTTACTACCTCACCACACTTACCACAAGCGTACTATCGAGCGCACACGTGGAGGCCCATGCCAGATTGGTGATGGAAAAATTCATTCAAAGAGAGCTGATACGTATAAGCGGACAAGTAGTAGCTGAGGCATATGAAGATAGCACAGACGTGTTTGACCTGCTAGACAAAGCAGAGTCGGGGCTGTATGAGATAACAGATAAACACCTGCGCAAGAACTTCAAAAGCCTACAGGAAGTATTGGTGCGGACCATTAACGAAATAGAAGAGAACCGTAAAAAAACGGATGATATAACTGGTGTACCATCATGTTTTAAAGAGCTAGATGCAATGACTGGCGGCTGGCAGAAAACCGACCTTATCATACTAGCTGCTCGTCCGGCTATGGGTAAAACCGCATTCACCCTAAATCTGGCCATGAATGCCGCCATGAATGCTCACAAACCGTTTCCGGTGGCAGTATTCTCTCTAGAAATGGGAGCTGGACAGATAGTAAAAAGGATGCTTAGCTGCGTGACAGAGGTAGGTATGGAAGCCATAACCAGAGGTAAAATGGCTGAACATGAGTTTGTGCAGCTATCTCAGCGTATGCACAAACTATCTCAAGCGCAGATATTTATAGATGACCAGGCAGCGCTAAACATATTTGAGCTTCGTGCTAAAGCCAGAAGGCTGAAGCAAAAACACGGCATCGAAATGATACTTATTGACTACTTGCAACTGATGCAGGCCGGTGTGAATACAGGCGGCAACAGGGAGCAGGAAATCAGTAAAATATCTCGTGACCTAAAGGCACTGGCAAAAGAGCTGGAGGTGCCTATCATTGCACTTTCTCAGCTTAATCGTTCGGTAGAGACACGTAAGGAATCGAAAGTGCCTCAGCTGAGTGACCTCCGTGAGTCGGGAGCCATAGAACAGGATGCTGATATGGTTATGTTCTTGTACAGACCAGAGTATCACGGCATCACATCGAACGAGATGGGCGAAACAGTGGAAGGTGAAACGTATATACACATAGCCAAACACCGTAATGGTAGTACTGGTCAGGTGCGTGTGCGCTTCATCAAAGAATATCAAAAATTTGTCGACTTCCCAATAGATGCTGGTTTTGGACCTAGTGATATGGGCGGCGGTGGTGGATGGTCGCCTGAAGGTAACTCTGGCGGCGGTGGCAGTAGTAATGGGGGTGGCAATAATGGTGGTGGCTGGAAACCTGGCGGTAATAACGGTGGAGATGGCTTCAACAGAGCCAAAGACAATCCGTCGGCAGGTATACGCCGCGACCCCAGCGACTTCAATAAGGACACCAAACTATTTATAGAAGGGGGTGCTTTTCAGACTATGCAATCAAAGGCAAATGACATTAACTGGGATGATGATTTGGGACCATCGGCCCCACCTCCTAGCAGAAACAGACTGCCACCAACACCAGATGACGATGTGCCTTTCTAGAAGACAAACCAACAAATAATCATAAAAAATGGGGTTTCAGTAAATACTGAACCCCATTTTCAATTTGTACTTACTAAGTAGCTTATTTCTCCAACGTAAGTTGGTAAATGTTTACACCAATATTTAACTGTGCTTGATTGTCGCAAGTTCCATTGCCGTAGTTCAAGATCCTATTGCCTGTGTAGCCAGTTACATTAACAACGCCAGATTGTGCAAAATCGCAAGATGTACCGAATTGCAATGGAGTAGAAATATTGAAATCAAACTTATGACCATTAGGGCGTGTAAGTGTGGCATTGCCTGCTACAGAAAAATAATCGTCGTTTCTGTCGCTTGTTTTATCGCCTCCCACCCACTTGCGCAGCAGATTGCCTGTCCAAACCAAATATTTACTTTGTAGTGGATCTGGATTCACATCCATAGTATCATTTACCTGCACTACATAAAATGGGTCGCCTGTAACAGCGGTATCCACTCTAGTCATTTTTATTGCACCCATCAACCTGTTACCATCCAAATGGTAGTTGTTGAAAGTAATGGTTTTCACATCGCCATTTTGCAAATACCTACCCGCATAAGATACTATGATGGCACCTCTTCTTTTACGACCATCTGCACACAGACAATCATTGTCGCCGAAACGAATGATTAGCGTATGTGGCTGATTGACCGTATCTACTGCCACAGTAGCGCAGCGAGAGGTGGAACTTCTGATATATTCGGCATTGTAAAGAATACCTGCCTGATCTGCCAGAGATATTACATCATTGTTAGCAAATTCTATTCTGTTAGCATCTGTAGCATAACCTATTCTGTCATCATCGTTTGCCAGATAATTATCATCGTTAATTGCTCTTTTGCAACCAGCTATGGCTAAGACTGACAGCGCTCCTGCTACTATAAATTTGCTCAATTTCTGTTTTGTAAACATAATGCGCACCTTTGGCTTTGTGTGAATTGTTGTTGTTTTGGGCTATTATTATGGTGCTAATATACAAATAGTGCGAGATTTTGAGGTAAAAAATCAGTCATTGCTATAGGTTTCATCACCCTACATCATACCTATGAAAATAAAACTGCACTAAGTTGGCCTCAATTTTAACTAACAAGCAGGTAATTTTATGTTGTATCTTTCGGCTGAAAATTGTCCGTATGACAAAAGAATTCCTATTTACAATTGCCCTGTTTGGTGCGCTAGGCGCCACTGCACAAGAGCAAGACAGCCTTTTTGCTGCTAAAAAAGATGGCAAATGGGTTTTAAGATATACCGCTAAACCTAGAGAGCATGCAGCAATGTTGGCCAAACGTTTTTACATGAGTGAATCTCAGTTGGAAGAACTTAATTCGGAAAACACCATGAATAAGTTGTCTGAAGGAGATCCCATATACATACCGCTTAGTAAGTCAAACAATTACTACACCTCCAAACCATCGCCACTAAAAAGCCAGCATGTACATGAGCTATATTACAAAGTAGGCCAGCGAGATGATATGGCAACTATAGGCAACTACAGCACTATACCCAAACAACAGCTGCAAAAATGGAATAACATGCACGGCTACAACCTTACGCCAGGTGAAGTATTGTTTGTAGGCTGGGTGAAGTATATGGAAAAAGACACTGCCGACCCTACAACACTACAGGCCTACCCTGCTGAGATAAAAAAAGTAGAAAAAGACACAACTACTGCAATGACAGAGGCTGTGCCCGGCGGCATGGATACCGTGTTTAACAAACAAACTAACAATGGGCTCAACCTATTGACCGAAAAGGGAACGGCTGCATTCTTTGACAAACCTGGCAAAAGCACCATTTTCTATGCATTTCATAATGAGCTACAGAGAGGTGCCATTGTAAAAGTATATAACCCAGGTAGTGGCAAAACCATATATGCCAAAGTGATAGGCCCTATACCAGACACAAAACTATACGCAAATACTATAATAGGCATTAGTAGTAATGCTAAAGAAGCACTGGGTGTAAACGATGCACGTGCCTGGTGCGAACTCTCTTATGCAGCTAACTAAATTACTTACCTTAAAAAAGAAACAAAAACCACCAGTACGCAAAGTGTTGGTGGTTCGTTTTTCTTCTATAGGCGACATTGTGCTCACTACGCCAGTGCTGCGCTGCCTGAAGCAGCAAAGACCCGAAATAGAGATACACTATGCGACCAAGAAATCTTTTGTAGAGGTTATAAAATACAACCCCTACATCAGCAAAATACACTTGCTAGGCGATAACCTTGATGAACTAGTAGGTGCGCTAAAGTTGGAAAACTATGACTTGATTATAGACCTGCACAATAATGTGCGTACACTGAGGCTAAAACAAGCATTGGGAGTACCCGCACACTCTTTTCCTAAACTGAATATAAAGAAATGGTTGCTCACTAATCTGAAGCTAGATGCTATGCCAGATTATAGCATAGTGGAGCGCTACCTAAAAGCAGTGAAACCGCTTGGCATACATAATGACGGACAGGGACTAGACTATTACTTACCTAAAGAACAAGAACTAGCAAATAACGACCTGCCTATGAGCCACTGGGGCGGCTATGTGGGCTGCGTGATAGGCGGGAGTATGGCAACAAAAAAACTGCCTGTAGCTCAATGGCAACAGTTTTGCAAAGATGTGCCGTATCCGGTAATGCTGCTTGGTGGCCCCGAAGACCGAGCTGAAGGTGAACAAATAGCGGCACAAGACCCTATTAAAATTTATAACTCCTGCGGAAAATTTAACCTCTCTGAGTCGGCTGAACTGGTGAAGATAGCCAAGGTGATAGTGAGCAATGATACTGGGCTAATGCATATAGCAGCAGCCTACAAAAAACCAATCATATCGCTATGGGGTAATACTACCCCCGAAATGGGCATGTTTCCCTACTATGGTTTTAATGACCTAACCAACAGAGTGGCACCACAATCCATCATCATTCAAAACAATGATTTGGGCTGTAGGCCATGCAGCAAAATAGGATATGATAAATGCCCCAAAGGACACTTTAAATGTATGAACCAACTAGATGTAGCAACTATTGTAGCAGGCGTGCAAAAGCTATGGGTAAGCACAGCTCAACTACCAAAAGAATAACATAAGGCTATAGTTAGTATTTTAGCGCACTCATTAGCAGCATAGCCAAACAATTGCAGACTTGAAAATTCTATTCCTTGCCAACAGAGTACCCTATCCGCCTTTCAGAGGCGATAAGCTCAAGATTTATAATCTGGCAAAGAGGCTAATGCACCGCCATGAGCTGCACTTGGTAACATTTGCTCAGTCGGCTGAAGATTTAACCTATAAAGATGAACTGTCTGAAATCTTCCAAGAAATAGAGTTGATATACCTGCCTAAATGGAGATCAATGCTCAATTGCGTAAATAATGCATTGTCATCAACACCGTTTCAGGTTAGCTATTTTCAGTCGGCAGCCATGCAGACATGCATCAACAATATGCTAAGCAAACACACATACGATGCTATACACGTGCAGCATCTACGTATGTCGCCCTACCTAAAAGATAACACCCAAACACCACGCATACTGGACCTGCCAGATGCCTTCTCTCTATATTGGCAGCGCAGAAGCGAAATAAAAAGAAATCCTGCGCTTACAATATTTGAAAAAGAAGAACAGAAGAGGGTTTTGGCTTATGAAGCCATTATCAATAAATACAACATGGCACTTGCCTGTTCGGTAGAAGATGTAAACTATTTACAACAATTGCACCCAGCGGCCAAGCTGCGCTTGCTACCCAATGGTGTAGATACAAGCACCTTTGCACCGAGGGCACACAGTTATAACCACAACAATACC
>CALRKH020000170.1:0-5396 GCA_943367855.1 Asaia bogorensis
GATATCATCGACCATGCCGAGCTCTATGATGGCATAAGAGTCGTTGCTAACACCTGTATCGAGGAAGAGGTTGTGTATATCCTTGAGGCGACATGCGACATCATTGAGTCTGTATTCGCTTTCGCCGTTTTTATAAAATTTTCGGGTAATGGTGACTGTAGTAAACTCTGTTGGGAGGAGGTTTCGGGTATTCTCGAATGTAAGAGAAACCTCAGCCATACCAGATGCGCTGCGTGTGCGAGAGCCATTGAAAATGAGATCTTCGAGGTTATCGGAGCGGAGCGACTTAATCTTATGCTCGCCAATAACCCATCGAATAGCATCGACAATGTTGGACTTGCCACAACCATTAGGCCCCACAATCCCAGTTATGGGATTGTCTAGTATAACATGGGTTTTGTCTGCAAAGGACTTAAACCCTTTTATTTCTAATGATTTTAACTTCACGGCATGCCTATTTACTGCGGATAACAAAAGTAAACATAATGCGGGAATGAAGAAACAACCGCAATATCCAAAGAACAAATAGGGAAAGTAAAGAAGTAAACATCTATTAGCAAAATGTATTTATTTCACTAACCGCTCGCTAACTGGAGCAAACTACTTGACATAACAACTTGTAGCAGACTTGACATAATTGCCTAGTGATTGCCCGTATCTGTTGCAGGCATCTCTAGACTCACTAAGTGTGCCGTTAACAGTTGTAGTTACGGTGCGTCTGGCACCGTTGATATCATCGTATTGGCATACACATGTATAATCTCTGTCGGAACAAGAGGCAAAAAGTAATGAACCCACTACAGCTAATACAAACGGAACCAACTTTCTCATTATGCTTTTGTTTGAGCTTGTAAATATAAACAATGACAGCGAATTGATAAATGAGATTGAGTGAAGAATATTCGATTTTTTATGGAAAGATACAGAAACTGTATGCCATTAGTGCCAACATAACAGCAGAATGTACTTATAGCTGCTCTTGGCAGCTGATGTTTGTTAATTGTTGGCACACTGGATGTGATAGATAGCCTAAGCGGATATAGTATAGTATATTTGCCCATAATCTGAAATAAAAAGCTACAGAATTGAAATACCGTACCGCGTTATTGATTGTTTTTCTTGTTATAATAGCCGATCAGGCATTGAAGATATTTATCAAAGTGAACTTTGCTAATGGAGATGATGTACGGGTGATAGGTAATTGGTTCAGGCTACACTTTATAGAAAATGAAGGTATGGCTTATGGAATGAAACTGAGCGAATCACCGATTGGGAAAATACTTCTCAGTTCATTTAGATTAGTGGCTGTTGTATTTGGTTTTTACTTGCTGAAGAAATTGGTGGACAAGGGATATAGCAAAGGCTTGCTGATATGTGGCTCGCTGATATTGGCTGGCGCTATGGGCAACCTGATAGATAGTATGTTTTATGGCATGATATTTTCTGACAGCCCTTACTCTTGCTTTTCTGGCAATTATGATAGTTTGTCGTCTTTGCTAAAGAACCCGAATAAGGATGCAGTGGCACATTTCACCAGTTTTGGGCATGGATATGGCAAGTTTTTACAGGGGAAGGTGGTGGATATGTTCTATTTTCCAGTGTTGGAGGTGAATATGCCAGGTTGGGTACCGTTTATAGGCGGCAGACCATTTGTGTTTTTCGAACCTGTTTTTAATCTAGCAGATGCTGCTATATCTATAGGAATCATTACTTTATTATTGTTTCAGAAAAAGCTGATGGAGCTACCAAATAGCAATAACCCAGCAGAATCACTAGCAAGTAATAGAGCAGGCATAACTGAATAATAAGGTATTGATGCAAACTGGAGCCGAAAATAACGAACAAAACACCGGGGCAGAAACACTAAGTATTACTGTGTGGCTGGCAGGGCGTAGCTACAGAATAAGAATAAAACCTGAAGAGGAAGAAGCTGTGCGCAAAGCTGTGAAAACTGCCGACCAAAAGGTGATGGAACTACGCAGACACTATGCAGCCAAGGACGACATAGACTTTATGGCTATGTGCCTGCTAACCTATGCTGCTGATAGTGCCATAGACTTATTCAACAACCCGCTGCTACATGATGAACTAGGTAAAATGAGTAAAAAAATAGACAGAGTACTTGGACTGGAAAGTGCCCAAGATGAAACAGTAGCTACAGATTAGAGCACTGAAGCCATTACCTCCATTTTGCTACCTCTAGAGCCTTTTATAAGTATAGTACTATTGACTGGTGTATTATGCTGTATGTAGGCAGCTGCTGCTGCACTATCGGCAAACCATTTGTAGCTACCCTGTAAACCAAGAAACTCATTGCCTACCAAGATAACATCGGCCCAGGTGTAGTTTGCAATCATCTTTACAAGCTCTGTATGCTCGGCCTGCTCGGCGGGGCCCATCTCTTTCATGGCTCCCAACCACAATATTTTATTGGGGAGTGTGGTGGCAGCGAAGTTTGTGATGGCGGCCTTCATACTAGAAGGATTGGCATTGTAGGCATCTAATATGATACTGTTGCTGCCCCTTTTGACCCATTGAGATCTACTATTGTCGGGATTGTAGGACTCTATAGCAACAACTATAGCTAAAGGCTCGACACCAAAGTATAAGCCAACAGCAATTGCAGTCATCACATTGGCATAATTGTAGCTACCAACCAGCTTGGTATTTACTCTGTATGTTTTGCCATTGCTTGTAAAATCTACTGAAAGAAACACGCCGTCCATCAACAACTGACCAGTATATTGACCAATAGATGAACCGTAGAGCACCTGATTGGTGACACCTAAAGACATGTTTCCCAGATAGTCTAAATCCGTATTTCGGAATACGATGCCATTATTGTTTCTCAAAAAGTCATACAACTCACCTTTTCCTTTTCTGACACCTTCTTCGCCTCCAAAGCCTTCTATGTGCGCCTTGCCACAATTGGTAATGATGCCATGGGTGGGCTGAGCATAAGTACAATATCCGGCTATTTCTCGTTGGTGATTGGCACCCATTTCAATGATTGCCATTTCGGTATTAAAGGGCACACTTAGTATGGTAAGTGGTATACCTATGTGATTGTTGAGATTGCCAATGGTGGCTACTGTTTTGTATTTGGAGGCTAGCACAACTGTTAGCAGTTCTTTAGTAGTGGTTTTGCCATTAGAGCCTGTAATAGCTATAAATGGAATGCTGAACTGGCTGCGATGGTAGGCTGCTAACTGCTGTAGCGCAGTTAAAACATCATCTACTAGTATATAGTTAGCTGATGCTACCACATTGGGGTCGTCTACAACGGCATAGGCTGCACCTTGCTGCAGTGCAGCTGCTGCAAATAGATTACCATCGAAATTGCCACCTTTGAGCGCAAAGAATATTCCATCTTGTTTCACCAGACGAGTGTCTGTAAAAACAGTGGGGTGTTTCAGATAAATCTTATATAGCTCAGCGATATTCATGACCGTATGTTTTGCGAAAGTGGGTATAAAAATAAAGAACCCCTTTCGAATTGAAAGGGGTTCTTAGTATTTGATTGGATATCAATTAGCGTTTGTGATACTTCTGACGACCAAATTGGTTACCACCTGGCTGAACATCACCAGTTGGGCTACCCATGCGATCCATTACACAACGGAAGCCAATGGTACTAGATGAAGTATTGCCTTGTGCATAGCGGCGTGTGCCTGGAGACAACCAATATGCGCGATCTGCCCAAGAACCACCCTTGTACACTTTGGTAGAGTCATTAATCAAACTACTTCTGCCATAGTCGTAATAAGCGTTAGAAAGGCTATCGCCATCTTTGTAACTATTCAAGTCTGCTTTGCGTGTTTCGTAGCGATTGTTTGCACGAAGGTCATTTTCAGAAAGAACTGCAGTTGGAATCTTACCCAAACTATCTTTTTCTTCAATGGTCAAATCTTCTTGCAACAAATCCTTTTTGTACATATTGCCACGGAAAGGACGATGGTCGTTCACATCGGCATGAGAAGACGGACGATAAGTATCCATAACCCACTCACTTACGTTGCCTGCCATGTTATACAAACCAAAGGCATTGCGGAGATATGAAGAAACAACTGTAGGTCCATCAGCATTGTCATTAAGACCACCTGCTACACCCATATAGTCGCCTTTGCCACGCATGAAGTTGCCTTGGAATTCGCCTTGAAATTGATTGTGCAAACCATAGCGGGTAGTATTTTTAGGGCCCCATGGCATTGTGTTGCGGTCTGTGATAACCTCCTCTCCACGGCGACGCTTGTTTTCTGGGCTAGGGTTGTTACCTATCAAACCAAGTGCTGCATACTCCCACTCAGCCTCTGTAGGCAGACGGAAGTCGGGTTGGAAGATACCATCACCGTAATCAACTGGCCTTTCATCAGCACCATTTGGCTCAAAACTAGCAGTTTTTGCAGCTTCAAATTGGCCAGCCATATATGACTTGGTAGTGAAAACGTTTTCACCAGTTTGATCTTTATTATGCTTTGCATTTGCCTTAAGTAGCAATAAACGCTCATTGTATCTGTCTGTTCTCCACTCGCAGAAGTCAGACGCCTGATACCAACTAACACCTACAACTGGATAATGATTATATGCATTAGATGTAAAATACATCTTTACATAAGGTTCGTTGTAAGAGAGTGCATTGCGCCATGCTGTAGAGTCTGGACGAGATCCTATAACAAGTTCAGGATAGTCGTTGACATAAGTACGGTTCATCCAATATGTGTACTCGCGATAACTCACATTTTCCAGTTCAGTCTCGTCCATGTAGAATGAAGATACCGTTACGGTACGTCTCATAGTGTTATTTTCGAGCATTGGCAGTTCATCATCGACTGCGCCCATAGTAAAGCGACCACCCTGCACGAACACCATACCTATTGGAGTAGGCTGACCTTCAAACTCAGTAACCTGGTATCCACCATTCATGGGATTGTTCAATTCCCAGCCAGTTACTCGAGAGATTCCATCCCCCCTTCCTTTGCGAGCAGATTTGGAAGCGCAAGAAGGAAATAACACGGTAGCCCCTATACAAAGTAAGCCGATGCCGACGATTTTTCTTTTCATAATTAACGCTAAAGAGTTAAGCTTTTTCGCAGGTATTTGTTAAAAGCAGTTAAAAGCAGTTACAATGATACCGCAATCTTTTTAAATTTTCAACCTATCCGCAAAAAAAAAGTCTTTTTTCGAGATTGCAAAATGTAATATTCTTTCTAATGTATCGTTATTTAACAGTAATCAAAAGTGCTGTATGTAGCGTATTGACAGCATAATAGCTTACTTTTGAATAGTAAACCAACCCTAAAAAGCGGATAGGAATGAAGCGAAATATGATAAAAGTCTTAGCAATAAGCGCTAGCTTTTTTGTGATATCGGGCACTGTGCGTGCGGAGGATTACACT